>CAYTPO010000069.1:0-12793 GCA_964439815.1 uncultured Thiotrichales bacterium | reverse complement strand
CCGCAGGTACCCTTCTGGCGGCACGATGATGAATGGCATGCGGATGGACATCATGCGCTTCGACATTACTGCCGACGCCACCGATGACATTACGCTGTACACAGCACTGCCTGCAACCGCCGACATCAACACCCAGCGACTAAAAGCCTCCGATGCCAGCAAAACCCGTAATTTCGTCATGACCATGGCCAATATGGGCAGCGGTAGCATGGGTCAGGGCGGCTCCGGCATGGGTCAGGGCGGCTCCGGCATGGGCAGCGGTGGCATGGGCGCCATGCGCTTCGTCATCAACGGCAAATCCTTCGACATGAACCGCATCGACGAACTGATCAAATTGTCGGAAGGCGATACCGAGATCTGGTCCATCCAGAACATGTCACCCATGGCGCACCCGTTCCACGCCCACGCCATCCAGTGGCAGATCCTCGACCGCAACGGCAAGCCCGCAACGGGCACTGACCTCGGCTGGAAAGACACCGTCCTCGTCCAACCGGGCGAAACCGTCCGCTTTATTGGCCGCTTCGATCCCACCATCAACACTGGTGACTACATGTACCACTGCCACATCCTCGAACACGAAGATGCCGGCATGATGGGATTCTTCAGAATCCAGCAGTAACCACCTGCCACAGCGTGAAAAAGCCGGGTTTTTACCCGGCTTTTTTTGTGAGATGAAACCTGCAAAAGTCGACATGATCAGACTAACACTCTCAAGTCTGAGCCAATTCCAGGCCAAGAATTTTCCGCAAGAAAGAAATCGGCATTGCCGACCCGCCTCCGTCCAGAAAGGGAATACGGGAAACATTCAACAGTCCTTCTGGTGCTACAATGCATGGGTTCCTTCCCCATTCATTCGGAAACCATCTGGATTATCTAATGTCCAATCCGTCACATCACAAGAAACACACGGGCGAGCTTTATAGCAAGGCCGAGGAAATCGCCAACAGCATTACCCACGGCATTGGTGCTTTTCTGAGCATTATGGCCCTGGTTTTGCTGGTTTCCATGGCATTGGAGCGACATAACCCGATGGGTGTAGCCGGCGCGACCATTTACGGCAGCAGTCTGATTCTGCTGTTTCTTGCTTCTACGCTCTACCATGCGCTGCAGGGCCAACGCCTGAAACCGATATTGCAGATGGTGGATCATTGTTCGATCTATCTGCTGATTGCTGGGACGTATACACCGTTTCTACTCATCAGTCTGCAGGGGGCATGGGGCTACTCCCTGTTGGCCATTATCTGGACGCTGGCGATCATCGGCATCCTATTTCGAATTGTGTTTGGGGAGCGCTATCCTCGCTTTGCCCTGTTTACCTATCTTGCCATGGGGTGGCTCATTATTATTGCCGCAGGCCAAATGCTGACTCACGTACCTCCTGGTGGGCTGACACTGCTTGCCATTGGCGGGCTGCTATACTCCGGTGGCGCGGTATTCTATGCCATGGAAAAGATCCCCTACAATCACGCCATCTGGCATCTGTTTGTACTGGCAGCCGCCGTCATGCATTTTCTGTCGATTTACCTCTACGTCATCCCTGGGCAGAATCCGGTTTAAGCAATGCACGATCATGCTCATCATCACGGCAGCAGCGGGGAGAGAATCGCCTGGGCCTTTTTCCTTAATTTTGGATTCACGATCATTGAATTCATTGGTGGCTGGCTGACCAACAGTACGGCGATCATGGCGGATGCGGTACATGATCTGGGGGACAGCCTTTCCATCGGGCTGGCCTGGATTCTGGAGAAAACCGGCAACAAAAAAGCCGATTCCATGTTCAGCTACGGGTATCGACGTTTTTCCCTGCTGGGTTCATTGATCAATGGGTTGGTTTTAATCGCGGGTTCGATCTGGATATTGAGTGAAGCCATTCCACGACTGCAACATCCTCAGATGCCAGTCACCGAAGGGATGCTGGGGCTAGCTATTTTCGGCGTGGCTGTCAATGGCTTTGCTGCGTGGAAGTTGAGTTCAGGCAAGACATTGAACGAGCGCATTCTTAACTGGCATCTGCTGGAAGATGTATTGGGATGGGTGGCCGTGCTGATTGTTTCCATCGTCTTGATGTTCGTTGACTGGCCCATCCTTGATCCATTGCTCTCCATCGGCTTTACGCTGTTCATCCTGCTCAATGTCGTTCGCAATCTACGCACCACCCTGCGCCTGTTCCTCCAGGCTGTTCCCGATGCGGAATGTCTTGAAGGCATCAGGGATGCCATTTTGTCAATGCCTCATATCAGCAACGTACACCATCTGCATTGCTGGTCACTGGATGGCGAACACCATGTATTGACCGCTCATGCCTTGCTCGACGCCGATATTTCCGTGCAGGAACAGCGTAATTTGAAACACCTGCTGGCCGAGGCTTTGGCCGAATATCCGCTGGAACACACCACCATCGAGTTTGAATTCAAGAATGAACGCTGCAGGGATTCCGTCAAAGGCGATATCTGACCTGGGTGACAGATCCACGAACGGGCTGTCAATGAAGAATTCAGACATCAGGCCGGGATAAAGCGGAGCATTCCCGGCATCGATACCCTCGATCCAGCACTTGAACACGGTATCGGGAGCGTAAAACCATCATGACCTGTGGAATCCCCGATCCACCATGAATAAGACAGGGTTAATCGTTGCAATAGTAAACGCGTTCCCCGGCAGGTTGGGCAAAGGAGGGATGACATGCCCAACGCTGAGGTGGAAATGTTGGGCTACCATTCGCATGCCAATATTATGTAACGATCAATAGCTCGATTCGTAGCGCCTCTGCGAGTCGTAACCTCTGTTCAATGATGATGGCCAGGTGGAGCGACCTCACGACTGTCAATTTCGTTGTCTTCGAGTATTCTTGCAAAGGAGCGGCGCAGTCTTTCCTTCCAGTCGGCATCCAGTGGAATTCCCAGTCGCGTCAGTTCCCTTTCAATTTGCGCCTCGGTTGCCTGCAGCAAATCATATGTGACATACAAGGTATCTCCGTCAATTTCGACCAGATCGATACCCATCATGGCGTGTAGTGATTCATGCACCTTGTCCGCCAAATCACGGGGAAGCGCTTCCCCCAGTTTCAACCTTCTCGTCTTCCTTACAATTTCACCTTTCTGTTTCGGCGCCTTTGATCCCGGATATCCGATATACAGGCGCGGATTCATCTGAAACCGCTCCCGGCACTGCTCTGAACAAAAGGCATAATGCACGCCCTCAAAATCAACGGCTATCTCATCATTGGCTACAACCATGTGACATACATGATCCTTGTAGCCAGATATCCTGGTTGTCATCGGTTACCTCCTGGGAGCCTGCCGGAGTTAACACTGTTTGGCTGCGCCCGCAGGAAGTGCCCTTGGGGTGCAAATCCCTGGATGGCGATCAACTCAGCTTATCGCGCTCGTCAAATAGCCCTGCTATTTTCCTCACACGATAAGCTGATTTAGTTCGCCCCCAGTGGTTTTCGCGTCAAACGGTTAAACCCGACAGGCTCCCAGCTTTTTGATTTCATCATGCAACAGCGCGAAAGGACTATCTCATCAAATCCTGGTGCTTGCGCTCATACTCTTCACTGTCGATCTCTCCCCGCGCATATCGCTCTTTCAGGATATCGAGCGCAGAGGGTCTGGTTGCAGGGGAATCTCCCCCGCGTCGCCCAGCAGCGCTAGCGCCCCAGACCACCAGGATAATCAACACAATCCATAGCAACCACATATATCCTCCAAAAAACCCATGACCTTGCCACATAAACTACCTCATTCCTGTTAAGAATCCTGTTGCTATACAACGACAAACTGCCCCATCATCCCGGCATCTTCGTGCTCCAGAATATGGCAATGAAACATATAGGGTGAATTCGGGTCGGCGTAGTCTTCGAATTGCGTAATGATTCGAACACTCTCACCCGATTCAACCAGTACCGTATCCTTCAACCCCTGTTCATTCGGCGGTGGCTTTCGTCCATCACGGTCGAGGATGCGAAACTGTATATCATGGATATGAAACGGGTGTGGCATCGGCGAATTGTTGGCTATTTCCCAGATCTCCACATCACCCAGCCGAACTTTTTCATCGATACGATCCTTGTTCATCGTTTTGCCATTGATGGTAAAACCATCGCCCCGCATCATGCGCATCCCCATTGCCATATCCAGAACAAAACGGCGGGTTTTGACGGCCTCTGCGGGTAGCCAATTCCTGACTGCCACGAGATTTTCCGGCATTTTCGAATGCGGTGCTACGGGGGCCACTGCAGTAAACTCCATGATGGCATAGGGCGTAGTATCAGCAGCCATCATGTTACCCATCATCATGCCACGCCGTCCGTTGCGACGTTGTGGTACCGGCTTGTGCTGAAGTGTGATCTTGTCTCCAGCGTCAAATTCCACAACCACCTCGGCCCGCTCTCCCGGCGCCAATCTCAATGTTCTGATTGGAACCGGCTTTTGCAGTAGCCCACCATCCGAGGCGATTTGCCACATTTCACGGCCATCACTCAAACCAAGATGATAGATGCGTGCGTTGGAGCCATTGAGAATGCGAAAACGCATCCGTTTGTGGCTGACCTCCAGCGAAGGAAAAGGCACCCCATTGACCAGCATCACATCACCATGCATTCCCATCATGCGGTCACGCATCGACCCCATGTAGCTGAAACTCCCATCCCGGTTGAACGAGCGATCCTGCAAAACCAGTGGAATGTCATCAACCCCATATTCGGATGGCAAATCCAGGCTATCGGCCTGGTCATCATCGATATAGAAAAGTCCCGCAAGGCCATAATAGACCTGGATGGCGGTACGATGCAGCACGTGGGAGTGATACCATTGCGTGGATGCCGGCTGACGAATTTCAAACTCCGGGGACCAGCGCATTCCCGGTTTGATCACCTGATGGGGACCACCATCCATTTTTGCCGGAAGGTGAACACCATGCCAATGCAATGTCGTATCTTCCGACATTTCATTCGTGACATTCAGGCGTACATTTTCACCCTGTCTGGCCCGAATCACCGGGCCGAGGTAGTCACCGTTGATTCCTGCACTGGGCGTTTTTTTACCGGGGAAAAACTCATGCTTGCCGCGCTGCACGGATAAATCAAAAACCCTTGTGCCATCCTGCATCTCACCTTGCAAAAGGGGAGGAATGACAAGTGACTGGGTAAACCGCTCCGGTGCAGACCTTGCCCAGATATCGCGACCATAATAGGCCGGCAAGGCCAGACCCGCTACACCCGCTGCAGCGGCCTTCAATACAAAACGTCTTGTAACCATTATTCTCTTCTCCCACCTGAATCCGGGGTTTAACCTCGAACTCAGGTAACATTTATGGTAACTACGGCTTATGTGAACTACTCGATGAATAGTTACCATTTATATTTTGTAACTACTCAACGAGCAGTTACCTATATTTTTACGTTGCGCAACCTGAGCGCATTGGTAATGACCGATACGGAACTGAAACTCATGGCAGCGGCTGCAATCATCGGCGACAAAAGCAAGCCGAAGAATGGATATAAAACACCCGCGGCCACAGGGACACCCAGTGAGTTGTAGATAAAGGCAAAAAACAGATTCTGGCGAATATTCTTCATCGTGGACCGGCTCAGACGTCTTGCACGGACGATACCGCGAAGATCCCCCTTTACCAACGTGACCCCGGCACTTTCCATCGCCACATCGGTACCGGTGCCCATGGCAATTCCCACATGGGATTGCGCCAGTGCCGGTGCATCATTGATACCATCTCCTGCCATGGCAACGGTTCGCCCTTCATCCTGGAGCGCCTTTACGATCTTTGCCTTTTGATCCGGTAAGACATCTGCTTCCACCCGATCAATATTCAGCTGGCTGGCAACCGCCTGCGCCGTGGTGCGATTGTCCCCGGTCAGCATCACCACCTTTACTCCTTCCTCATGCAAATCACGGATGGCTTCAGCCGTTGATTGCTTGATGGGATCTGCCACACCGATAATTCCGGCAGCTCTGCCATCGATGGCGACAAACATCACGGTCTGCCCCCTGACTCTACCCGACTCGGCAAGATCAACCAGATCGACTGGTGAAATGGACAACGTCTCCAGCAGCCCCGAATTACCCAGTGCCACGGTACGGCCATCAACCAGGCCTCTAACACCCTTGCCTGTCATCGATGCGAATTTCTCGACCCGCAGCAACGCGATGCCCTTATCCTCCGCACCACGCACAATCGCTTCGGCCAGAGGATGCTCGCTGGCACGCTCCAGGCTGGCTGCAAGCGTCAATACTTCCTGCTCGGTAAAATCGGGATGAGTTTCTATGGCGACCAGTTTCGGCTTGCCCTCCGTCAAAGTTCCGGTCTTGTCCACCACCAGGGTGTCAACCTTCTCCATGATTTCCAGCGCCTCGGCATTTTTGATCAGGACACCCATGGTTGCGCCCTTGCCGGTACCCACCATAATGGAAACGGGCGTCGCCAGGCCCAGTGCGCAGGGACAGGCAATAATCAGAACAGCCACTGCGTTGATAATGGCATGAGCCAGTCGCGGTTCAGGCCCCCACAATCCCCAGACAACCAGGGTAATAATGGCCACCAGCACGACAGCGGGAACAAAATACCCCGCCACGGTATCCGCCAGTTTCTGAATCGGCGCCCGGGAACGCTGTGCCTCTGCAACCATATTGACAATCTGCGATAACAGCGTGTCGGCACCGACCTTTTCCGCACGCATCAGCAGACTGCCGGTACCATTGACCGTGGCACCAATCAGCGGATCACCCGCCTGTTTTTCCACCGGAATAGGTTCCCCGGTGACCATCGACTCGTCGACCGTACTGCGACCCTCGGTGACGACCCCGTCCACAGGGATTTTGTCACCCGGACGAACACGCAGAATATCTCCGGGCAAAACATCCTCCAGCGGAATCTCCTCCTCGATTCCATCATGACGAACGCGGTGCGCTGTATTGGGCGCGAGCCCCAGTAGCAGCTTGATGGCCGCATTGGTCTGGCTGCGGGCGCGCAATTCCAGTACCTGGCCCAGCAATACCAGTGCGGTAATAACTGCGGCCGCTTCAAAATAAACCGGTACAGTGCCATCTTCATACTGCATGACTGCAGGAAAAATACCTGGAAACAACAGCGCAATCACGCTGTAGATCCAGGCAACAGAGACACCCAGACCGATCAGGGTGAACATATTGAGATTGCGGGTCACTACCGATTGCCAGCCGCGGACAAAAAACGGCCAACCACCCCATAGCACCACAGGCGTAGCAAGAAAGAATTCGATCCACTGCACCGTCTTCATGGAGAGTCCGTTCGGCAGCCAGCCCGGTGCCAGATCGGCCACCATGGCAAGAACAAAGACAGGAATGGCCAGCACGGCACTGATCCGGAAACGCCGGCTCATATCATCCAGCTCGCTGGTATCCTCTTCGATCGCTACCGTGACGGGCTCCAGCGCCATACCACACTTAGGGCAATTGCCAGGATGATCCTGGACGATTTCGGGGTGCATCGGGCATGTGTATTCGGTTTTTGTAGCTGCCGGAAGCCCCATTGGCTCCAGCGCCATGCCACATTTGGGGCACACACCGGGATGATCCTGGACCACCTCCGGATGCATTGGACAGGTATATTGCGCGCCGGGAATTTCCTGTTCAAGCGTTTTGTTACTGGTCGTGCATGCATGGCCATGACAACTGTCATCATGCTCATGCCCCTGCATTGTAAGCACATATTTTTCTGGCTCTGCCTTGAACCTTGTTTCACAGTGTTCACTGCAGAAATAGTAATCCTGTCCATTGTGATGAACATGGTTCGGGCTGTCCCGTGTCACGCTCATGCCACAGACAGGATCAAGTAATTTATTGGTGTCGCTCGCTGAATTATCCTGATTCATCATCATTCTCCTGCTGCTTTCATCGATCCATGCAGCAGCGTATTTTCGTTTTCTGCCAACTCAATCAGATGGCAGACACTGTCACCATCGGGTACCCCATCAGGCATGGCCTGCCACTGAGTCAGTGCAGCCTCCATTCTCTGCTGCAATGCCAGCATCTCCTCGATCTTGACGCGATTTTCCTCGATCCGAAGTTCGATGATCGCTCGCACGTCTTCACAAGGTGATTCACCCTCGACGGCATGAGAGATAATCTGCTTGATTTCGTTGAGCGTAAAACCAAGATGCTTCGCCATGCGAATAAAACGGATTCGGCTGACATTCTTTTTTGTAAACAGTCGATAACCGTTTTCCTGCTGGCTTTCAGCCTGAACAAGACCAATCCTGATGTAATAACGTACGACGTGAGCCGGTACAGCACTTTGCAATGCGAGTTCATTAACGGTCAGCATGGTTTATTCCTGGTAATAGCATTTATTGGCAGCCCCGAAGTACCGGGGAGTAGACGCGCAGGTTGGGCGGGGTTCTCGGACAGCCTCCTAGCCCCATTACCCAACCCACTTCTGCGTCCGAGTAGCGCAACTAGCGTTTTTGCAGGGAAACGAGCTCTTTCAGCAAGGCCTCGATATTGGCCAGCCTCCCTTCCACGACTTGCATATGCTGCTGCATCATTGCCTGTTTTTGCTGCATCATCTGCATCATTGGTGGCATACCACCCTGCCGGCCTCTCATCATCGGCATCCCGCCCTGAGGGCCATTCATCATCATGCCCTGCCCCGGCATGTTCATGCCGTTGGCCGGTCGCATAGGCTCATCATGCGTGCCTTCACTATCGGCAAATACAGGGACCAGCAGGCTGGTTGCAACAATTCCTGCCAATAACGTCTTGCTTTTGGTATTCATGGTTATCTTCCTCTTTGGTTAATGTAATTGACTGGCTTCCAATCAATAAAGCCAGTTTAAAAGCTGTGTGTAACACACAGGTCAAGCTTTTATTTCCTGTTTACCCGTCTTATTCATGGTGGATCGTGGATCCTGGCGCTGGACTGGTGCGTCTGGGCGCTGCTCTGGAGCGAAATTTGTAGCAATCGCTACAACTTGAGTGAAGAGCAAGCGCA
This sequence comes from uncultured Thiotrichales bacterium, assembly GCA_964439815.1. Taxonomy (GTDB): domain Bacteria; phylum Pseudomonadota; class Gammaproteobacteria; order UWMA-0217; family UWMA-0217; genus JALSHZ01. The sequence continues at coordinate 3,808 of CAYTPO010000069.1, read as the reverse complement.
GGCGTGCCAGAACAAGCCAGGGCCGTGATAGGCTGAAGCCTCTCACCATTTGGATGAAACGGGACTGTCAAGGGTTTGTCATGGTTTTCATTTGCTTATCACAGGCTTTAGCCGCCACCTTGAATACGACGTGGTTTATTCTCCAGTAGCCGAAACAGTCGCGGCAACTCGCTCAAGACGTTCCCTCACCTCCCTGGCCAGCACGGCCACATCATCACGATCGACCAGGGTCAATACGGCCTCCGGATCCATGAAGGCAACGGTCATATCACCATTTTCCTCTTCGCGAATGACAACATTGCAGGGCAGCAGCAATCCGATATCCGGTTCCGCCTCCAGTGCCTGATTGGCGAGCGTGGGATTACAGGCACCAAGAATCTTGTAGGGCCGCTTGTCGATACCCAGTTTCTTTTTCAGCGTGGCTTGCACATCGATTTCCGTCAGCACGCCAAAGCCTTCCTCCTTCAGCGCCGCAACGACTTTCTGCTCCACGCTGTCCATATCTCCAGACAAACTGATTGAAAAACTGTACATAGCACTTTCTCCTTTCAATAAACGATAAAATTAATAGCCGGTCTTGCGCAGGGGTGATGGTTCGACGACAATCGTGATTTTCCTGGAAATCAACGGCGGATCCTGTGGCTCATGTGATTCATCCCCCAGCAACAATTGCAGCGTGTGCTTTCCGGGTTCCAGCGTGAGCGCCGCCTCTGTCTCTCCAGCATCAAAATGCAGATGGTTTGCATCTTCGGGAATGGGCTCATCCAGATCAGGCACCTTGTCCAGGTCCAGCAACAAGTGGTGATGCCCAGCCGTATGCCGTATTTTCCCGGTCGTACCTGCCGGCGTAATACCAAAACCCTCGATACCGAATTTCACCTTGACCGGGTTCTGCACCACCGCACCATCTTCCAGACCAATAAAATAGACTCTGGCTTGTGCCGGTGGCGAATGCGCCTGCACGGTGGAAATACCCGAAAACAGCATCAGCAACATGACCGACCCAACCTTTGAAACCGATTTTTTCTTCAACATTTTCTTCTCCATTCAATAATGCAGTTACGCAAAAAGTAGCACCCTGATAACCGTAACTACTCAACGAGTAGTTCACATAAGAAGTGAGCTGAGTAGTTACCTAATAACTTTCATAAATCGTAGACTGACCATCCTTCTGCATGGCCAGTACGTCATAGTTTTCGCTGATCTGGCCTTCCATACCGGGCGATCCCATCGGCATTCCCGGCACCGCCAACCCCTTGATTTCAGGCTGCTCCCATACAAGACGGGCTATGGCATCCGCAGGGACATGACCTTCGATGACATAATTTCCGATCTTCGCGGTATGACAGGCTTCCATATCTCGCGGAATACCCATGGTCTCCTTTATCTGGCTCATGTCATTGCGGTTGTATACCGCTACCGAAAACCCATTATCCTCAAGATGTTCGACCCATTTCCTGCAACATCCGCAGGTAGGGCTCTTGTAGACAACAATGTCTGCCACTGCCGATTTACGTTGCACAAATGCAGTCATGGCAGCAACCAGGACAACAGCAACGATGAAAATTACCCCCATCTTTCCAAGTGGCCAGGCTTTTTTTCCCTGCTTGTTTGCTTTCATCGCCCAACCCCCTTGCGCATCGCCGCCTGTGCATTTCTTTTCGCCCAGCGGCCGTATATGTCATCACTCCATTGCGACTGAACCCAGGCAATCACATCATCGGTTTGCGCGGCATCGAGCTTGTCGCCAAACCCCGGCATGGAACCACCAATGGCCACCCCCCCCGAGCGAACGGTTCGTCGCAACATGGATAACGGGTGATGCCAGGCGTGGGCCGTCCCATTCAGTGGCGGCGGCGGGAACTTTCCGTTGGCATCGGCCTGTCGCCAGTTGGTACTTCCGGAAGCATCCGCCTTGTGGCAGCTGGCGCAGTTTTCAGCAAACAACACCTTGCCTCGCGCAACCTGGTCGGGGCTGTACCAGCGCATCTGCTTGAAACCGGGTTGTTGGGCCGATGTCTTATCATCGGCACCGGACTTGGCATCTTCGCAGCCTGCGAGCAGCAGTGCCGTTACAGAGACCAGTGAAAGTACAATCAATTTTTTCATCTTATGAATCTCCCGGTACCCCACCCCACCGTGAATGGCGGGGCAGGCACCTTGTTTCAGAACCAGGCGCGTATACCCGCTACAAACTGGGTGTCGCTACTGTCGTCTCCTTCCGCTTTGGCAAAATCCGCTGTTTCCCCGAAGGTGCTTTCCCAGTTCACACCAATATAGGGGGCGAATTCCCGCTTGATTTCGTATCGCAGGCGCAACCCAACCTCCATATTGGAGAGGCCGGACCCCAGACCCAGCACGGGATCACTCTTGCCATTGAAGTTGACCTGCAACTCCGGCGACAAGACCACGCGCTGTGTCAGCATCACCTCATATTCGGTATCGAAACTGAGCTGGGTTCTGCCGTTCTCCCCCACATAGAGGGCGGCGTCGATATCGAAGAAATACGGCGCAAGGCCACGAAATCCCAGCGCCAACCAGTCACGGGTTTCATCGTCGGGCTCCAGATCGTGGCGCAGGCCCACCTGGAAATCCCAGTAGGGTGCAACGGCTCTGCTGTAGCGGGCCTGTATCTCGGCCTGCTCGGTTTCGCCATCGACTCGCTCCACATCTGCCTTGAACCATGCCTTGGTCAGATCCTTGCCAATCCAGGCGTCGGCCTCCATTACCAGCGGATCAGCTCCATCAGTGCTCCGTATTTCCAGCTGGTCGATCATGACCTTGACGAGTACCGGATCGTCCCCCATGCCTGCAAAGGCCGGGGCTGTCAGGGTGGTCGTCATTGCCAGTGCAATCATTGTCTTTTTCATCTTCTCTCTCCTCAGGCAACAACCACGTGGCGGAACATGCCAGCCATGTGATAAAGCAAATGACAGTGATAGGCCCACCCCCCCATGGCATCGGCTGTCACCAGATAGCTGATGCGGGCGCCGGGCTGGACGATGACGGTGTGCTTGCGGGGGATGTAATCGGGATCACCCGTTTCCAGGTCGCTCCACATGCCATGCAGGTGAATCGGGTGATTCATCATGGTGTCATTGAGCAGATTGATACGGACACGCTCGCCATACTTGAGTCGCAATGGCTCGGCATCGGCAAACTTGATCCCGTTCATGGACCACATGTAGCGGCTCATGTTGCCTGTCAGATGGAGATTGATTTCCCGCCCGGGGTCTCGTGGGTCGGGCGTCTTGTGCAGGTTGTGCAGATCGGCATAGGTCAACACCTTGCGGCCATTGTTGCGCAAACCGATGCCGGGATCCGAGAGATGGTACTTGGCGCCATCTGCCCGCATATCTACGTGGGGTCCAAACTCGGAACGTGCATGGACGATGGGCTGGGCGCTACCATAACCGGTTGCACCACTGCCAATGGCAGGTTGACCAGCCTTTGCCATGCCGCCCATGTCGTGGCCCATGGCGGCATGGTCCATGCCACCGTCCATCTTGCTCATGTCATGACCCATGGCAGCGTGATCCATACCACCGCCTATCTTGCCCATGTCATGCCCCATGGCAGCGTGATCCATACCACCGCCCATCTTGCTCATGTCATGACCCATCATCGACATATCCATCCCCATGTCGCCATGCCCCAGAATCGGTGCCGGGTCCATCTCAGGTACCTCTGCCTGCATGGCGGGATCCGGCGTCAACGTACCGCGTGCATAACCAGTGCGATCGATGGCCTGGGCAAAGAGGGTGTAGGCCTGTTCACTGCTCGGCTCGACGATCACATCGTAGGTTTC
>CAYTPO010000068.1:0-5201 GCA_964439815.1 uncultured Thiotrichales bacterium | reverse complement strand
CAGAATGGCGTCCACCTCCATCACCGCAGCGGTGACGAAGAGATGGTCAATCATCGACCAGTCGGGTGCCGGCTGCACTGCGCTGATAATGATGATCTGGTCGATATTGGCGGCAATGGTACGCGGTGTACCACGAAAATAGCTGCGGGTCAGACTGTTCTTGCGTGGCAGCATTTTGGTGATGATGATGTCGCCGCTGTTTTCCTGCCATTCGACATGGTCACCGCAGACCAGATTCTGCAGCTTGCGCCGACTGGTTGCGCGAACCATCTCGCCGCTCTCGGTTTCCAGCAGGGCCTCGGCGCCATAGCGGCTGATGATTCGTCCGTTACCTTTCTTCATGACACCGCCTTTTGCAATTCGCTGATCCGGATGGCAGCCGGAGGATGGGAGTCGTAGAAAATCGAATGAAGTGGATCTGGCGTCAGGGTACTGGCATTGTCCTCGTACATCTTGACCAGTGCGGTTATCAGATCATTGGCGTCGGCATGCGTGGCGGCGTAACGATCAGCCTCGAACTCATGCTTGCGGGAGAGCCAGGAGAATAGCGGACTGATGAAGAAGGTAATGAGAGGCAGGACGATGGAATAAAGGATCAGCCCTGCAGCCGTTGTCGGGGTGGAAATGCCGAGTTCGTGGTAGAAACGGGGTTGTGGCAGCAGCCATGCCAGCAGCGCAAAGCCGAGCAGGCTCATGGCACCGCTGACTATCATTCCCTTGAAAACATGATGATGCCTGAAATGGCCAAGCTCATGGGCCAGAACAGCGATGATCTGGCGATTGTTCAATGAATCGAGCAAGGTATCGAAAAAGACAATGCGCTTGCTCTTGCCCAGCCCGGTAAAGTAGGCGTTGCCGTGGCTGGAACGGCGTGAGCCATCCATGACGAATATTCCCTTGCTGACAAACCCGGAAGCGTCCAGCAATTGCTGGATGGCCGCTTTGAGCGCGTCGTCTTCCAGCGGCGTGAAACGGTTGAACAGGGGGGCGATCAGAGTGGGGTAGGCCCAACCCATGAGCAATCCGAAGGCAAAAAAGACCGCCCAGGCATGGAGCCACCAGAAACTTACTGCGGAATCTACCAGCCAGAGCACCAGGTACAGCAGGGGCACGGCCAGCACCAGCGTAACGGCAATACCCTTGAGCGTATCGATAATCAGAGTATTCAGTGTGGTGCGATTGAAGCCGAAGCGCGCTTCGATGACAAAGGTGCGGTAGAGGCTGAAGGGCGCGCTGAGTATGGCAGAGATCATGCCAAAGGCGAGGATCAGCAGAACGCCACTGCTCAGTGATCCAGGCTCCGGATGCGAAATCAGATCCTGTAGCAACTGCAAGCCACCACCCAGCGTCCAGCCGAGTATCAGCAGGCTGTCGAACAGGATCTCCCAGCGCGCCAGCCGTGCCTTGGTGACGGTATAGTCGGCCGCCTTCCGATGAGCAGAAAGGGGGATCGTATCGGCAAAGGCCTCGGGCACGCTGTCGCGATGGGCGATAACGTTGTGGATCTGACGCTGGTTGAGCCACAGGCGTACGATGGTTGTCAGCGTGAGCAGGATAAGAAACAGCAGCGTGTAATTCATGGAGGTTTGATAGAATCCCGGTTTGTACAACAATCGAGTAAAGAGATGGAAGCCAACGACGACAACCTGATATGGATCGATCTGGAGATGACCGGGCTGGATACCTTCAATGACCAGATTATCGAAATCGCCACTATTGTAACCGACAAGAACCTGAATATCCTTGCCGAGGGACCGATGCTGGCGATTCACCAGTCGGATGAGATGCTGGGCGGCATGGATGACTGGAATCAGAAACAACATGGAGAATCAGGCTTGATCGAGCGGGTGCAGGCCAGTACGCTCGATGAGGTCGAAGCCGAGGAGCAGACGCTGGCCTTTCTGCGGCAATATGTCCCGGCAGGAAAATCCCCTATGTGTGGTAACAGCATCTGCCAGGATCGACGCTTCATGGCGCGGTGCATGCCTCGGCTGGAGGCCTACTTCCACTACCGCAACCTCGATGTCAGTACGGTCAAGGAGCTGGCGCGGCGCTGGAAACCAGCAGTTGCCAAGGGATTCAGGAAGGAGTCGACGCACCTGGCCATGCAGGACATCAGGGATTCCATCGACGAATTGATTTATTACCGCAAACACTTTATTGCGCTTGACCCTGATCAAGATTGACCAATCCAGGGTCGATTACCATGTAGTGATTTTTCAGCAATTTGGCCAGATTCGTGATGGAGTTATCATAAGATTAGCGAAAGCTAATATAAGCAGCTCCAATTCCCCCATTAAAAGTTACTAATAGGGAGGGTTGTGAGCTTGTGGCATGATGGCAACATCCGCTATGTGGCTGGTCCAGCCGATGATGGTGTGGACTCGATACGACCAGAGCAATCTATGACACCGATTACTGCAATAGAAAGTGTGTACTTTCGCATTCCCATGGATGTGATCGTATGAGTGCAGTGGCAGTGAGACTGAATGGTGTCGTGGTGGCTACCCGCTTTGATATTTTCCCGAATACCGAAAACCCCTGTCCCGTGGTCAGGGGTTTTTTTATGTCTTGATTTTTATTAACAACGATTAGGAGGTTACGATGACCCTGGGTCTGATGTTTGCAATTATTTGCGGCTTGGGCGCGATTGTTTACGGTTTCAGTTCGGTAAAGAAGATCATGGAGCTGCCGGAAGGCAACGCCGATATGATCCGTATATCGCACGCCGTACAGGCTGGTGCCAAGGCTTACTTGAACAGGCAGTACAAGACCATTGCGATGGTCGGTGCCATTATGTTTCTCTTGATCTGGATCTTCCTGGACTTTGCCACGGCATTCGGCTTTCTGCTGGGTGCGGTGCTGTCGGGTGCGACAGGCTTCATCGGCATGAACGTGTCAGTCAATTCCAATGCACGGACAGCAGAAGCTGCTCGCCAGGGATTGAATACCGCGTTGCAGGTAGCTTTTCGTGGTGGCGCGATTACCGGCTTGCTGGTGGTTGGCCTGGGTCTGCTGGGCGTAACCGGTTACTACGTCATCCTCAGCATGCTCACCCCTGCGGGTGAAACAGTGAGCCTTGCGCCACTGGTTGGTCTTGCATTTGGTGGTTCCCTGATCTCGATCTTTGCCCGACTCGGTGGTGGTATCTTCACCAAGGGTGCTGACGTTGGCGCGGATATCGTGGGCAAGGTCGAAGCCGGCATCCCCGAGGATGATCCGCGCAACCCCGCAGTTATTGCCGACAACGTGGGTGACAACGTCGGAGACTGCGCCGGTATGGCCGCTGACCTGTTCGAGACCTATGCGGTTACCATCGTGGCAACCATGATTCTGGGTGCTGCACTGAGTTCCGGCATGGGCGTCATCTATCCTCTGGTACTTGGTGGTGTCTCCATCATCGGCTCCATCATCGGCTCCACTTTCGTCAAGGTTGAGGAAGGCGGCAAGATCATGGATGCGCTTTATCGTGCACTGATCGTTTCCGGTGTCTTTTCAGCCATCGCCTTCTTGCCAGTGACCTATCTTGTAATGGGCGACAATGGCGTCTACACGGTCTGGCAACTGTACATGTCGGCTATCGTTGGTCTGATCGTTACGGGCATGCTCGTGGTCTTTACCGACTACTACACCTCGACCGAGTACAAGCCGGTGCGTGATATCGCCGAAGCTTCCACTACTGGTGACGGTACCAACGTTATTGCCGGTCTGGCGCTCTCGATGAAAGCGACTGCACTGCCTGTACTGATGGTCTGCCTGGGTATCTACGAGGCTTACTACTTTGCTGGTCTCTATGGAATTGCCATTGCGGCCACTTCGATGCTGTCCATGACGGGTATCGTGGTTGCGCTGGACGCATACGGCCCCATCACCGACAACGCGGGTGGTATTGCCGAAATGGCGGGTCTCGAAGGTGAGGTTCGCAAGCGCACCGATGCACTCGATGCCGTGGGCAACACGACCAAGGCTGTTACCAAAGGTTATGCCATCGGTTCTGCCGGACTGGCTGCGCTGGTACTGTTTGCCGATTTTACCGAGCAGTATAACCATCTCAATGGTGGCACGATCACCTTTGACCTCTCCAACCACATGGTCATCATCGGCCTGTTCATCGGTGGTATGGTGCCCTACCTGTTTGGTGCCTTTGCGATGGAAGCCGTAGGGCGTGCAGCGGGATCGGTCGTGGTCGAGGTTCGTCGCCAGTTTCGCGAGATTCCGGGCATCATGGACGGCACCGCACAACCTGACTACTCCAAAGCCGTGGACATGCTGACCAAGGCGGCCATCAAGGAAATGATTATTCCTTCGCTGCTGCCGGTTCTGATTCCGATCGTGGTTGGTCTTACACTGGGCGCGCAGGCGCTTGGTGGTCTGCTGCTGGGTTCCATCGTTACCGGACTTTTTGTCGCAATCTCCATGACCACCGGTGGTGGTGCTTGGGACAACGCCAAGAAGTACATTGAGGATGATAACTTTGGCGGCAAGGGTTCTGATGCGCACAAGGCGGCGGTTACCGGTGATACGGTAGGCGATCCGTACAAGGACACCGCAGGCCCTGCAATCAACCCGCTCATCAAGATCATGAACATTGTGGCCTTGTTGATGGTACCGCTGCTGTAATCGCAGCAACATAGTGGCTGACCGGTTTGTCCCGGCACAGCCATTGCATAAAAAGGCAGTGGGGGTATTACTACCCCACTGCCTTCTTTTTTACTGGATGCCGGCGGTATTGGCTGGCAGACTATGGCTGATACAAAATTCACTGCTAGCTGGGGATGCAGGTAGTCTCAGATAGCGCGGCCCGGTCTTTTAATTGATCCATCCGGTTCGCATTCCACCACGTTACCTGAATAGAGAGGGTGTTACATTGTTAGTCAGAGAAATTATGAACGCTGATGTCAAGACGGTTAAACCGGATAGCCTGGCGCGTGATGTGGCCATGGTAATGTGCTTGCAGAAAATCAGCGGAATGCCTGTTGTCGATGATGATGATCGAATTGTCGGCATTATTTCCGAAAAGGATATTCTGCAGCACATGTTTCCCAACATCGATGAAGCAATGACCATGGATTCAAGACCGGATTTCGAAGACATGGAGAAGAAATATGCCGAAACACTGGGAATGCGGGTTTCCGAGTTGATGACAGGGAATGTGGCCACTGTATCGGCGGATATGCCTTGCCTGAAGGCGGCATCGATGA
>CAYTPO010000067.1:0-7395 GCA_964439815.1 uncultured Thiotrichales bacterium | reverse complement strand
TGACCGGATGCCTTGTCCTTCCACGTCTCTGATGTTGCGATCGTGCAATTGGTAACGGCGCCACCACTGGGCATATACCGCGTTTCTGGATCCTTGCCCAGGTTGCCGATCAGAATAACCTTGTTTACACCTCTGCTAGCCATTGTTCAAACCTTTTACCTGTATTGAGTCACGTGATTTTAACAGGCCAGGCCCATGCTGACGATGTCCGGATGATTCATCACTCAACTACTTGCCTGTGAATAACTGTCAAGCACATCGGTATCGACCACATGACGATCCACCTTCAGATAGGCAACCCCCTCATGCGCGATGATGACCACCTCTTCCACACCAGGCAGGGCGCTGAGCACTGCCGTCAGCCGATCCGCCGCATCACTGTCGATCACACCAAGGTCCAGGACGTAACTCGACAGGTAGCGGGGCTTCTGCATGGTTGCGGCCGCCAGCAGCCAGACCAGGGATATCGCCGCCCCAAACAGAAAGACCGAACTCAAACCGTAGTGCTCATGTAGCCAACCTCCGACAACGCCCCCTACAAAGATCCCCATGAACTGCGATGTCGAATAGGCCCCCATGGCTGTTCCCTTGGCATCAGGCGGTGCTATCTTGGCCACCAGTGACGGCAAGGATGCTTCCAGCAGATTGAATGCGGCAAAATATACCCAAAGCGCAAACATCAACGCCCAGAAACTGGCATTGTTCAAGTACAGCAAGGTCTCTGAAACCATCAGCACCGCGACAGCTCCGGTAAAGACGCCTTTCATGTGCTCCTTGTTTTCCGCAATGATGATAAATGGCACCATGGTGAAAAACCCCAGCAGCATCACGGGCAGATAGATCATCCAGTGATCGGCAGAAGGCATGCCAAAATGATCCCGAAACTGTAATGGCAACACAACCCAGTTGGAGGCCAACAGCAGGTGCAGCGTAAAGATTCCCAGGTCCAGGCGCAGCAGTTGGGTATTGCTCAATACATCCCCCAGATAACTCCAGACCATTCCGGTATCTCGATGACGTCGGAGGCGCGTTGGCGTTGGTATGCCCCAGAGCACAATCGCCGCTGCCACTACAGCCAATACGGCCGTCACCCAGAAGATACCCGGCACACCGATCCACTGGTTGAGTAACGGCCCCAGGACCATCGCCACGGAAAAGGCGATGCCAATGGTGACACCAACAATAGCCATCACCCGGGTACGTACCGTTTCCCGCGTCAGGTCTGCGAGCAACGCCAGCGTGGCTGCTGCAATGGCACCACTCCCCTGCACCGCACGACCGATAATGATGCCTTCAATGGAGGTGGAAGCCGCAGCGATGACACTGCCGAACGCAAACACCGCCAAACCGCCCAGTATGACCGGCTTGCGTCCGATGCGATCGGATAACAACCCTAATGGAATCTGGAACAACGCCTGTGTCAGACCATAAATGCCAATGGCCAGGCCAATCAAGGACGGAGTCACCCCCTGCAGCGAGCTGGCGTAGAGTGCAAACACCGGCAGGATCATGAACAGGCCAAGCATCCTTACACCATAGACTCCAGCCAATCCAGCCGTTGTCTGTTTTTCCAGGGTGGTCAAACCACTGATCTGCTTTGAAGACATTGAAGAATGCTTTCCAGTTACGCGAGGCGTCGTATATTATCAGCTTACTTCTCGGCAAGTCATTTAAGGTTATCAATGCGACCCGCTCACACCCTTCCGAGCCTGCTGTCGCAACACCCGGTCAATCATGGACAAAATCATCATTCGTGGTGCGCGCACCCATAACCTCAAGAACATCAACCTGGAAATCCCCCGTGACAAACTGATTGTCATTACCGGGCTCTCCGGATCGGGAAAATCCTCACTGGCATTCGATACCATTTATGCCGAGGGGCAACGGCGCTATGTCGAATCCCTGTCCGCCTATGCACGTCAGTTTCTGTCAATGATGGAAAAACCCGATCTCGACCATATTGAAGGGCTCTCCCCAGCAATATCCATCGAGCAGAAAACCACCTCTCACAACCCACGTTCCACGGTCGGAACCATTACCGAAATTCATGACTACCTGAGACTCCTGTTTGCCCGCACTGGAACACCCCGGTGCCCGGAACACGACGTCCCACTGGCAGCTCAAACCATCAGCCAGATGGTCGATCAGGTACTGGCTCTGCCGGAAGGCAGCAAGCTGCTGTTGCTCGCCCCGGTCATCAGCGAGCGAAAGGGAGAGCATCTGCAATTACTTGAGGGTCTTCGCGCACAGGGTTTCATCCGCGCCCGAATCAATGGAGCGGTCTGCGAACTGGACGATCCACCAAAGCTGGATCTACGCAGAAAGCATACGATCGAAGTAGTCGTCGATCGTTTCAAGGTACGTCAGGATCTGCAGCTCCGCCTGGCAGAATCATTCGAAACGGCACTCAATCTGGCAGATGGCATTGCAAAAATTGCCTGGATGGATAAACCACAAAAAAGGGAATTACTGTTTTCCTCCAGCTTTTCCTGCCCCCATTGCGGCTATTCACTACCAGAGCTGGAACCACGAATCTTCTCCTTTAACAGCCCGACGGGTGCCTGCCCGGAATGCGACGGACTGGGGGTTATCCAGAAATTTGATCCTGATCGCATTGTCAGCCACCCGGAGCGTTCATTGGCGGAAGGGGCCATACGCGGCTGGGACAAACGTAATGGCTACTATTTTCAGCTGATCAGTTCATTGGCAGCGCATTACGGCTTTGATATCGAAAAACCCTTCAAGCGCCTGACCAAACGGCAACAGAAAATCATACTCTATGGCAGCGGTAATGAAGTCATCGAGTTTACCTATACCAACGATCGTGGCCTGGCTTTTACCCGCAGCCATACCTTCGAAGGCATCCTCCACAACATGGCACGGCGTTACCGGGATACCGAATCAAATGCAGTACGAGATGAGCTGGCCAAATACATGATCACTCGACCCTGCCCGGAATGCGGCGGTACCCGACTGAACCTCGCATCACGACATGTATTTATCAACGGTACCAACCTGCCCCAGATATCCGCACTGCCAATCAGCGACGCACTGACGTTTTTCCACAAATTGAAACTCAAGGGGCACAAGGGCGAAATCGCGGAAAAGATCATTCTGGAAATCAGGGAGCGACTGAGTTTCCTGGTTAATGTCGGGCTGAACTACCTGAGCCTGGATCGCAGTTCCGACACCCTGTCCGGTGGTGAGGCCCAGCGCATTCGCCTTGCCAGCCAGATCGGCGCGGGGCTGGTAGGCGTTATGTATGTGCTTGACGAACCCTCGATAGGTCTCCACCAGCGGGACAACCAGCGCCTGCTGGATACCCTGGGTCGTTTGAGGGACATGGGGAATACCGTGATTGTTGTTGAACACGATGAAGACGCGATTCGCAGTGCTGACCATGTTATCGATATCGGCCCTGGCGCAGGGCTCCACGGGGGGGAAATCGTCGCCCAGGGTACGCCAAAACAGATAATCCGCAAACCGGGATCAATTACCGGACAATACCTTTCCGGAAAACGCACAATCGAAGTGCCAGCACAGAGAACTCCCGTAGATCCGGACAGAACATTGTGCGTTGAAGGCGCCAGCGGAAACAACCTGCAAAATGTCACTCTGGAGATTCCGGTAGGCTTGCTTACCTGCGTTACCGGTGTGTCAGGCTCGGGTAAATCCACCCTCATCAATGACACAGTCTACCGGGCCATCGCCCGGGATCTGAATCGCGCCGCTACGGAACCCGCCCCCTATACGCGAATAACCGGCCTGGAACAGTTCGACAAGATTATCGATATCGACCAGAGCCCGATTGGTAGAACACCACGCTCCAACCCTGCTACCTACACCGGTCTGTTCACACCGATCAGAGAATTGTTTGCCGGGACGGCTGAAGCACGATCGCGAGGTTACAAACCCGGACGTTTCAGTTTCAACGTAAAGGGCGGACGTTGTGAAGCCTGTCAGGGTGACGGCTTGATCAAGGTCGAGATGCATTTCCTGCCTGACATCTACGTTCCCTGCGATATCTGTGACGGCAAGCGATACAATCGCGAAACACTGGATGTGCGCTACAAGGGAAAGAATATCAATGAAGTACTGCAGATGTCTGTTGAGGAAGCCAACGCATTTTTCGCCGCGGTACCCGTCATTGCGAGAAAGCTGAATACGCTGGTGGACGTTGGTCTCTCTTACATCACCTTGGGCCAGGCGGCTACGACTCTATCGGGAGGCGAGGCACAGCGTGTCAAATTGGCAAAGGAACTTTCCAAACGCGATACCGGCCGGACTATCTATATACTCGACGAACCCACCACCGGCCTGCATTTCCATGACGTCGAACAACTACTCAATGTGCTGCATCGACTCAGGGACAATGGCAATACCGTTATTGTTATCGAGCACAATCTGGATGTCATCAAGACCGCCGATTGGGTCGTTGACCTCGGACCCGAAGGCGGTGCGGGTGGTGGAATGATTATTGGTAAGGGTACACCTGAGGATCTCGCCAGGATCAGGAGTTCCTATACCGGGCAGTTTCTCAAACCCATGATTGGTGCGTGAAACACCAGGAACAAGTTTACCGGCATTTGCACCTGCAACAACGGTGCAAAAAAAAGCCGGGATATCCCGGCTTTTCGTGCGTATGTTTCGTCCCTACTCTTCGTCGGGCATGGGTCTATCGACCAATTCGACATACGCCATAGGCGCATTGTCCCCAGCTCGGTTGCCGCATTTCAGAATCCGCAGGTAGCCTCCAGGGCGATTCTTGTAGCGAGGTCCCAAGTCTGAAAACAGCTTTCCGGTTGTTTCCTTGTCTCTCAATCTCGAAAAGACGATCCGGCGTTTATGGACACTATCTTCCTTTGCCATGGTGATTAGCGGCTCGGCCACACGACGGAGTTCTTTCGCCTTGGGCAAGGTGGTCTTGATCAACTCATGACGAAACAGATTGTTTGTCAGGTTTTGCAACATGGCCTTGCGGTGGCTGGCGTTGCGATTAAACTGCCTTCCGGCTTTACGATGACGCATTCTAAATTACCTTAAACTGAAACCGTATCTACTCAGATCCCGTGAAATCCGCCATCGTTGTGCCGGAGAATAGCCGTTTACGCTTGTAAACCACATTCGCCGCCCCAAGCTGGTTTGTTTCAAAGGAGATCCGAGAAGTTACCTTTGTTTTTGACTACTCAGCTGAGTAGCTACCTGAAACCTCGGATTAGGAAGCCTTCTTGTCGCTGTCGCCCAAACCTGGCGGAGGCCAGTTTTCAAGCCGCATACCCATGGACAACCCATGTGAGGCAAGAACGTCCTTGATCTCCGTCAGAGATTTTTTACCCAGATTGGGCGTCTTGAGCAGTTCGACTTCTGTCCGCTGTATCAAGTCACCAATGTAGTAAATGTTTTCCGCCTTGAGGCAGTTGGCTGACCGTACCGTGAGCTCGAGATCATCAACAGGACGCAATAAAATGGGATCCATTTCATTCTCGTGCTTCTCTGGTTGCGGTTGTTCCTGTTTTTCGAAATCAACAAATATAGCAAGTTGCTGTTGCAGTATTCCTGCGGAAATCCGGATCGCCTCTTCAGGATCGACCGTGCCATTTGTCTCCAGATCGATTACCAGCTTGTCCAGGTTGGTGCTCTGGGCAACGCGGGCGTTTTCAACGGTGTAGGCAACACGCTTGATTGGAGAAAAGCTGGCATCCAGCAGCATGTGGCCAATCTCGCGATTTTCGTCGGGATCTACGCGGACATTGGCAGGTTGATAGCCCCTACCCTTTTCCACCTTCATCGTCATTTCGAACGTTGTCTTACCATTGAGATTCGCAATCACATGGTCGGGGTTGATTATCTCGATATCGTGGTCGGCCTGGATATCCGACGCCAGAACGGGCCCGGGCCCCCTCTTGTTGATCGTGACAATGGCCTCTTCCTTGGAGTGCATGACCAACGCAACGCCCTTGAGATTCAGCAAGATCTCGACTACGTCCTGTTGAACACCCTCTATACTGGTATATTCGTGAAGTACACCAGCGATCTGCGCCTCGGTAATCGCACAACCGGGGATTGAGGAAAGAAGAATCCGACGCAAGGCATTACCCAGTGTGTGACCAAACCCTCTTTCCAAGGGTTCTAGCACTACTTTCGCCTGATTCAGCCCTTGGTCCTGAACAACAATCTTGCTGGGTCGCAACATATCTTTAACGCTTCCTGACATACCTGCCAAACCTCGATGAATTACTTATTTGGAGTACAATTCCACAACGAGAGACTCGTTGATATCGGCAGACAGATCACTTCTTTCGGGAACTGACTTGAACACTCCGGACATCGCCTTCGCGTCGACCTCAACCCATTCGGGCAAGCCATACTGCTGAGCTACATTCAGAGCATCCTGGATTCGGAGTTGCTTCTTGGCCTTCTCGCGTATCTCGATCACGTCATCCTTCTTGACCTGATAAGAGGGAATATTCACCACGACACCGTTAACCTTGATCGCCTTGTGGCTAACCAGTTGACGGGATTCTGCGCGCGTTGCGCCAAAACCCATGCGGTACACCACGTTATCCAAACGACACTCGAGCAACTTAAGCAGGTTCTCACCTGTGGAACCCTTCTGCCCCGCCGCCATTTTGAAATAGTTACGAAACTGTTTTTCCAACACGCCATAAGTTCTACGCAGCTTCTGCTTTTCGCGCAACTGTGTGCCGTAGTCAGACAGACGCCCGCGACGATCTCCATGCTGACCGGGTACTTTATCCAGCTTACATTTTGTATCCAGAGCACGAGCCCGGCTTTTCAGAAAAAGATCTGTGCCTTCGCGACGACTCAGTTTGCATTTGGGTCCAATATATCTAGCCATTTTCTATACTCGACGTTTTTTCGGAGGACGGCAGCCATTGTGTGGAATGGGCGTGACATCGGTGATACTGGTAATCTTGTAGCCAATGTTATTCAGTGCGCGTACAGCTGAGTCGCGCCCTGGGCCGGGCCCCTTCACCTTCACTTCGAGGTTCTTGAGACCGTATTCCTTCGCAGCCTGACCTGCGCGTTCAGACGCAACCTGAGCAGCAAAAGGCGTGCTTTTGCGCGAACCCCGGAAGCCGGAGCCGCCGGAAGTCGCCCAGGATAGCGCGTTGCCTTGCCGATCTGTGATTGTAATGATCGTGTTGTTGAAAGAGGCGTTGACGTGCGCAATGCCGTCAGTAATTACCTTTTTAACCTTTTTCTTGCTTCGGTTTTGAGCCTTGGCCATATTATCTTACCTGACTACCTGTTATCTCTTGATGGGGCGACGGGGTCCCTTGCGGGTACGCGCATTGGTCCGGGTACGCTGTCCGCGCAGCGGCAAGCAACGACGATGACGAATACCACGGAAGCAGCCAAGATCCATCAAAC
>CAYTPO010000066.1:0-12798 GCA_964439815.1 uncultured Thiotrichales bacterium | reverse complement strand
CCCACGAAATGTAGGGCGTAATAGGCGGCAGCCGTATTACACCAAGGGGACGTGGCTCGATGTGGGACGTGGCGCAATACGCTTTGCTATTGCGCCCTACGGGATGTGAGGTAACGCGTTGCTGCTGTTATATTTTGCATTCATTGCTGTGTTGGTTGG
Organism: uncultured Thiotrichales bacterium; assembly: GCA_964439815.1. Taxonomy (GTDB): domain Bacteria; phylum Pseudomonadota; class Gammaproteobacteria; order UWMA-0217; family UWMA-0217; genus JALSHZ01. The sequence continues at coordinate 12,639 of CAYTPO010000066.1, read as the reverse complement.
TTGTCTGACGGCTTTCACTCCACGCGGGTAGGTGCAGGATAATTCGTGTTTGTCCGGGCTGGGAGCTGTCCAGTGCGATTTCTCCGTGCATGGTTTCCGTACAGAGTCGGGCCGAGTAGGTTCCCAGTCCAGCCCCGGATTTTTTACCGGCTGTTACCAGTTTGTCGAAAAATCGGTCGCGGATTTCTTCGGGGACGCTGCCCTGATTGGTCAATTCAATGATGCATCGCTGATTGTCGTTATCCAGCCTCGCCAGTATCGTGAGTGTTTCCCTGTCGGGAGAGGCTTCCAGGGCATTGCGTACCAGATTGGAAAACAGGGAATAACAGAGTAGTTGCTCACCCCGAATCCACAGGTGGTCGGTGGCCTGTAATGGTCGATGATCCAGTTTGATTGGATAGTCGTTGTCCTGAAAGCGAAAGCCGGATTCCTTCAGTACTTGTTGCAGTACTGCTATCAGGTCGACTTTTTCGGCATGCAGCTGGTAGGTTCCAACCTCCATCTTGTACATGTCCAGAGAGCGATTAATCATGTCCAGCATGTTGTAGGCGCATTCCTTGCTGGCGTGCAGCAGCTCTCTCGATTTGCTGGAGAGATCTGTTTCCGTTTGCTGAATGAAGTCGGGGATGGAGATTAATGTATTGAGTGGGTTTTTCAGGTCATGTTGGGTCATTCTTTCTACCTGCTCTCGCAGGGTGGCCGCCTTTTCCAGCTCGATATTTTTCTGGATGAGTTGCTGTTCAGCCTGCTTTTTCTCGCAAAACAGGGTACCCATGATCAGCACAAGAAAAATGTGGGAGAGAATGTAAAAATTCAGATCAATGGCGTTGTTGATTGCATCCCGGTTGTTGAAAGCTTCAGCTCCCAGGTTGGTGGCGTAGATGGCCATCAGCGTGAGGGTCGTGGTTGCGATGGTGGCATAGGTGGTATTTTTATAGAACGATACCAGCATGACCAGCGGCAAGGTGATACTCAACAGAATCGCCAGGCTGTGAATATATCCGCCATTGAACAGAAATGCCGTTAACAGTGCAAAGAACAGAATGAGCAGGGTGATTTCCCGCAGCCTGATATTCTCCCGGTTGGCATGAATCAGTAGCAGCATGGGCGTAAACAGGAGCTGCCCCATGGTGTTGCCGAACCACCAGGAAAACAGGCTGGCGGGATATTCCTGCCAGCTGATCACGGAGGTGAACAGCAGTACAAGGTTACCCAGTACCGCGCTGAAGGGTTGCAGCACCAGCGCAATCAACAGCAGCAGTCCGGTGACATCCCGGATATGTCCCATTGACTTGTCCAGCTGAAAATGGCGGAACAATGTGGCGGCAAGGATTGCTTCCAGGCTGTTGATGACCGAGATCCCGATGGCAGGGGATAACGGCATGCTGGCGCTCAGTGCCAGCAGTAACTGACCAAGGAAAATGCCCGGCCAGATCTTTTGTCCATAGAGAATGGCACCCGCCAGGGCGAATCCTTCGGGTATGAAGAGGACGATGCTGACGACCAGATTATCGAGTGTCCCCGAAGAGGTGGAGAAGATGAATTTGCCGGTAACAAAATAGATCATCGCCATGGTGAGAATGCGGGCTGCATCCAGGGACTTGCCGGAATCGGCGGATATCAGGTTCCTGATCCAATGCGTCATGGGTTTGCCTGCAGGCCGGTCGTTGGCGAAAATCGCGGGGCGAGAGAGTATAGGGAGGATTCTGGGCTGAATCCATCAACACCCGCCAGGTGTGGGGGTGTTCCATGTTTGCCCGTACACTTGGGGGGCAAGATTGTATAATACCTGAAGCCGAGGTTTGAACGGGGATGGGTGGTGCAAGATATTGGTTTTACGGTAGTTTCTGAGAGTCCTGGCTTCAGCCACAGGTTAAGCAGGTATTTTTTGAGCCACTGTGGAATCAGGAGCCTGCACCTTTCGCCGCGTTTAGGTCTCGGGTACAGGTAATACTCCAACCCAATCTCAAGGCTGATTACTCCATGACCCAGAGCAATCCCGTGTGGAACCGGATCCCGGAAAGCATTCGCACCGAGATAGATTTTGTGCGCTCCAGTCGGGTGCTCTATTTCCTGGGGGTGGTGATTGCGGCGGTGCATCTGTGGTTCAACAGTCTCGGCAATGTCGAGATTCAGATGCAGAACATTCTCCACTTTGCCGGGTTTGCGGTGATGTGTGGCTTGATCTACCCGTTGTCGCAGCATCCGGGAATCCGCCGCCTGGATCTGGCGTTCACGCTGCTGGTGGCGATCTGTGCGATCTATCTGATCTGGGCCGATGATGCGATCTATGAACGTGGCGTGCGGCTGATTGCGCCGGACTGGTTTGCCGGTATCGTCGTGATTCTGGGAGCCATCGAGTTTACCCGGCGTGCGACTGGCTGGATCATTCCGGTGCTAATCGTTATTTCGCTGAGCTATATCACCTGGTGGGGCTCGCTGATCAGTGGTGTATTCAGCTTTGGCGGGCTGAAGGTAGAGACGATGCTGTTTCGCAGCCTGTTTGGTGACGATGCGCTGTTTGGCAGTATTGCCCGGATTTCCGCGACCTTCGTCTTTGTCTTCATAATCTTTGGCGCCTTTCTGTTACGCTCCGGCGCCGGAGATTTTGTCATTCATTTGTCGCGTGCGGTAGCCGGGAAAATGGTGGGTGGCCCGGGGATTGTCGCGGTTCTGGGCTCCGGTCTGACGGGTACGATTTCCGGTTCGGCCATTGCCAATACGGCATCCACTGGTGTCATCACGATTCCGATGATGAAGCAGGCCGGGTTTCCGCCGAAGTTTGCGGCGGCCATCGAGGCGTCGGCATCCACAGGGGGGCAACTGATGCCCCCGATCATGGGCGCGGGCGCCTTTGTCATGGCCAGCTATACCGAGATTTCCTATGCCACCATCGTGGCCGTGAGCTTTATTCCGGCGCTGCTCTATTTCTTTTCGCTGGCCTTTTACGTGCGCTTCGAGGCATTCAAGCAGGGGATGACCGTGGTGCATGATGACGGCCCCAGGCTGTTGTCGCTGATTTTTCGAGAGGGGCTCTCCTTCATTCTACCGGTCAGCCTGCTGATCATGCTGCTGGTGATGGGATATACGCCGGTTTATGCTGGCGTGATCGCGATTGTGGCCGTCATTGTCAGCTCCTGGTTCACGCCGACAAAAATGGGGCCGAGGGCAATTCTCGATGCGCTGGCGCTGGGTTCGCGCAATATGGTGATGACGGCAATCCTGCTTTGCGCGGTCGGCCTGATTGTGAATGTGATTGCCACAGCGGGGATCGGCAATACCTTTTCGCTGATGATCAGTGAGTGGGCAGGCGGCTCGTTGCTGATTGCGATGGTGCTGGTGGCGGTGGCATCGCTGGTGCTGGGCATGGGGCTGCCGGTGACGGCGTCCTATATTGTGCTGGCAACGCTGTCGGCGCCGGCGCTGTACAATCTGATGGCCAATGCCGAGCTGGCACAGGCGCTGGTGGCGGGCAATCTTTCTGCCGATGTCAAAGCCATTTTCATGCTGGCGATGCCGGAGGCGCTGACACAGCTCGATACTCTGTCGTTACCCCAGGCGACCGAGATGGTGGCGGCGATGCCGATCGAGACGCTGGCGCTGTTGCAACCGCTGCTGCTCGATCCCGAGCATTTGACGCTGATCCTGCTGGCTGCGCACATGATCATTTTCTGGCTGTCGCAGGACTCCAATGTCACACCACCGGTATGTCTCTGCGCCTTTACGGCCGCGGCGATTGCCAAGACACCGCCCATGGCCACCGGCTTTACGTCGTGGATGGTTGCCAAATCGCTCTATATCGTACCGCTGCTGTTTGCCTATACACCCCTGATTACCGGCAACTGGCTGCAGGCCGTCGAGACCGGCTTTTTTTCGCTGGCCGGAATCTATGCGTTTGTCTCGGCGACCAAGGGGTGGCATGTGGTTCGACTTTCGCTGTTTCAGCGGCTGCTGATGGTAGTGGTTGCGCTGGGGTTGCTGTGGCCACTGCCGCGCATGGTTCATGTCGTGGCGTTACTGATCCTGGCGGTGCTGGTGTATGTTCTACAGAGAAAGAAAAGCCGGGCTGATAAACTCGCACCCATTTGATTCAGTAATTTCCGGTAATTCATGCCCGCAACCGACATCACACTCTCCAGTTCACTCCTGACCCTGAAAGGGGTAGGTCCAAGCCTGCTCGAAAAGCTGCAGAAGCTGGGATTGAAAACCGTGGGAGATGTGCTTTTTCATCTGCCGCTGCGTTATCAGGATCGCACGCGTATCTATCCCATCGGTACGCTGCAGGATGGCATGGAGGTAGTGATTCAGGGTGAGATCGAGCATACCGAAGTGGTTTTCCGGCGACGCAGGATGATGCTGTGTCGGGTGGCGGATGGTTCGGGTGCCATTTTATTGCGATTTTTTCATTTCAATGAAAAGCAGCGCCAGAGTCTTCGGCCCGGTGTGACGATCCGCTGTTTTGGGGAGGCGCGATTGATTGCCGGCAGCCCGGAAATGGTCCATCCCGAATATCGCATCAACCCGTTGGGTGATACCGAGGAGGTCGAGGAGTATCTGACACCGGTTTATCCGGCCACCGATGGAGTCGGGCAAACCCTATTGAGGCGTCTGGCCAACCAGGTGCTCGATCAGGTCGAGGCGGTGGAGGAACTGCTGCCGCCTGCGTTGTTGCAGCGTGGTCAGCCGGCATTGGCTGATGCACTGCGCTACCTGCATCGACCGCCACCGGAAGCAGCGCTGGGATTGCTGCGGGAGGGCATGCATCCAGCGCAGCAACGGCTGGCGTTCGAGGAGTTGCTGGCGCACCAGCTGAGTTTGCTGAAGCTGCGGGCGACGGCAAAAAAGCACCCGGCGCCACCGCTGCGTGGCGAGGGTGATCTGGTCAGCGGGTTTCTGGCGGCACTGCCCTTTGCACTGACGGGTGCGCAACAGCGGGTGGTCGATGAAATTGCGGCGGATTTGCGGACACCGCACCCGATGATGCGTCTGGTACAGGGTGATGTTGGCAGCGGCAAGACCGTGGTGGCGGCACTCGCCTGTCTGCAGGCCATCGAATCCGGTTATCAGGCCGTGGTCATGGCACCGACCGAAATTCTTGCAGAGCAGCATTATCAGAACTTCCTGCAATGGTTCGAGGCGCTGGGGTTGTCGGTCGCCTGGGTAGCTGGAAAACAGAAAGCGTCGCAGCGCCGTGAAATGCGTGAACGCATAGCGTCGGGCGCCGCTGCGGTTGCCGTGGGCACCCATGCGCTGTTTCAGGATGATATCGAATTTGAGCGTCTGGCCTTGATTGTCGTGGATGAGCAACATCGTTTTGGCGTGCATCAGCGCATGGCACTGCGCGAAAAGGGCGCGGGCAGTGATGGCCATCCGCATCAGTTGATCATGACGGCTACCCCCATCCCGCGCACGCTGGCGCAAACGGCATATACCGATCTCGATTTATCCATCATCGACGAATTGCCGCCGGGCAGAAAACCGGTCACCACCGTGGCACTGAGCAATGTGCGTCGCGCCGAAATTGTCGAACGTGTTGCCCGTGCCTGCCGTGAAGGGCAGCAGTGCTATTGGGTCTGTACGCTGGTGGAGGAGTCCGATGCGCTGCAATGCGAGGCGGCGGAAGTGACCCATGCCGGCCTGCAGGAGGCGTTGCCTGATCTGCAGGTGGGGCTGGTGCATGGTCGCATGAAGCCTGCCGAAAAAGAGCAGGTCATGGCAGCCTTCAAGGCGGGTGAGCTGCATCTGCTGGTGGCGACTACCGTGATTGAGGTGGGCGTGGATGTTCCCAATGCCACGCTGATGATCATCGAAAATGCCGAACGCCTGGGCCTGTCGCAACTGCATCAGTTGCGGGGCAGGGTAGGGCGCGGTAGCGGCAAGAGCAGCTGCGTCCTGCTGTACCAGAACCCGCTGTCGCAAACTGGCCGCAAGCGCATCAATGCCATGCGTGAAACCAGTGATGGTTTCAGAATTGCACAAATTGATCTTGAACTGCGTGGCCCCGGAGAAATACTCGGCGTCAGGCAAACCGGACTGATGCAGTTTCGCGTCGCCGATATTATCCGCGACAAATCCCTGATACCGGAAGTCTCTCGTGCCGCCAGAGCGGTGATCGATCAATATCCCGAGCAAATCGAGCCGCTGATACAGCGCTGGATTGGTGACAAGGCGCAGTATCGGGAGGTGTGATGTCGGCGTTTGGCTGCTTCAGGCATTTGCTTATCTCTCCGATCCCCTCTATATATTGTAAAAGCCCTGTAAAATGAGAGTTCAGATTGCGGGGGAAAATAATATCCCGTCTTATTCATGGTGGCGGCGAAAGCCTATGATAAGTAAATGAAAACAATGGCAAACCCTTGGCAGTCCCGTTTCACCCAAATGGTGAGAGGCTTCAGCCTATCACGGCCCTGACTTGTTCTGGCACGCCTGCGCTTGCGCTTCACTCAAGTTGTAGCGATTGCTACAAATTTCGCTCCAGAGCGGCGCCCAGACGCACCAGTCCATCGCCAGGATCCGCGATCCACCATGAATAAAACGGGAATATATGAAAAGGAGATGGAGTCGTGATCAGGAAATGTAAGTTGGCTGTTGTCGTTGCGCTGCTATCTGGTTGTGGTGCAGAAACAGCGGTGGTGGCAATCGGCTATATCGCACCGATTGGTGGAGACTTTACCCAGGATACCGATTTGTCCACCCCTCAGCTTGAGGCCGGGGCGCCAAAGAAATTCATCAATATTCAGATTGGTGATGGCTGGGATCAATTTTATGATACGAAATTCGAGGTGACTGGCACCACCAACCTGGATGGCTTCGATGCGAACTGCACGGCATTTACCGGGCTGGTGTCCGAGCGCAGTATTACCAGTTTCATCCCCGGTACCCAGAAAGTCTGTTTCAAGGGCAGTTTCAGGAATGAAAGCACGCTGGAACTCAGCGATGGGCGCCGTCTGCTGCGCAATTTTCCACTCAATCTGGATTCCGGGTCATGGGTGAATATCAATGACGTGACACAGATATTCAAGTTCGACCGTATTGTCGGGAATACCTTTTCCGGTTGTGAAATTGCCGGATCACAGGTTACACCTGTCATTGGTGAATTCATTTCTTCGGATATCGACAATGGTGTCCTGGCATCGATCAAGAGCCTTGTGGTACAGCGCGCCTCGGGAACGCAACTCTTTACCGGCCAGTTCGAGGGGGCGTCAGGGATCAGGCTGAGTTCCAATGGCAAGCAGATATTGCTGCAGCGGCAGAAAAACGAAGTGCTATGCCAGTAACTCGTACCCTGTTGGATCAGATGCACAATCCCCGGACAGCGAAAGGGTTGGAGCGCAGCGTCAGCACGTGATCCCGGAGGCAGGCGCAAAAGACAAACTCATCTCTCCTGCTACCCATACTGCGAAAAATCACAATTCTCTCTCCACACGCTCCAGAAAGCGGGTGGAAAGGCGAGTCATCTCCTTCAATTTCAAATCCACTTCATCGAGTAGCTGATTCTTGGTGGCATCGAGTTGCTGTCGTTTTTCGTCGTCCATCGTGGTGCCACCGCTATAGAGGTTGAGGGATTCGCGGACTTCGTTCAGTGCGAAAACCTGGCCGCGATATACCTCCTCTTCGATAAATGTGATCAGCTCCGCGCAGTCGGCACCCAGGTTGCGCCCCCAGAATTGTCTGACCTTGCTGCAGTGCTGTGGCAGGCGCTGGATGAAGTCGGCGGAGTAGTCGTTGTATTCGTCCACGGTTTTTACGATCTGGTTGAAGGCGTGGGGATTGGTGGCGAGTACCTGCACGCTGTCACCGAGCGTGGCGTGCAGTTTGTAGGCGATCTCCTTGTAGGCCGTCAGGTCGCGTGTCAGATCATTGAAGAACTCGGCAGGAGCAGCGGGGGTCAGGTTGCTGAAATGGCGACTGATCTGTGCAAACAGGTTCTTGCTGATTGCCTGTGCGGTCTGCTCCAGGCCGGTATCGGAGTGGTCGAAGGCCATCAGGTAGAGTCGCTGGGTAATGGGGTCGTCCCTGATCGTGTCGCGAATATCATCGAGCAATACGGGTAATACGAATGTTCTGCCAAGTGCTTCTTCTCGCTGTAATGCCCAGTTGAGTTCACGCTCCACCCAGTCGGATTTCATCGCATGGTGGCCGAGGAAGACAATGACGAAATCGCTTTCTTCGTGAATCGCCTTTTCAATGACCTTGGGAAACTTGACGCCCAGATCCAGTTCGTCCTCATCCAGCCATACCTGCACATGGCGAGGCAGAAAGCTGCGGATTTTCCTCACCTGGGGTTTGTCTTCGCTGGCGTGGCTGAGAAATATCTTCATGGGTCGTCTGGTCGATTCTTTTCGGGGGGAGCCTGCACAAAGACCGTATTGTTGATGATTTCAATGGCCACGGGGGTCAGAGCTTCACCGGCGCAGGGGCCGGCGATACAGCGGCCATCGTCAGGGCGAAACAGCGCGCCGTGGGTTGCGCAGATCAGATGTTCTCTTTCAGCATCCAGATAATTGTCGGGTTGCCAGGCCAGCGGTGTGCCCCGGTGAGGGCAGCGGTCGAGCCAGGCTGTTACCGTATCGTTATGGTTGACCAGAAAGATCTCGGTGGGCTCACCATTCAGCAGGATTGTGAATCCCTGCGTGGGGTTGTCGTGCAGAGTCTCCAGATTGCAGAGCCGTATTCCATTCCCCGCCACTTACAGGTATCTCCACCAGACATAGACGCTGCTGACCAGAATCGATAGTAGCATCAGTGGAAAGGCCATCAGCATGAAGGGGAGAAAGCGGATCGGGTGACCCGAGCGATCGGCAAAGCCAGCCACGATCAGATTGGCGCTGGCGCCGACAAGGCTGCCATTGCCGCCCAGGCAGGAGCCCAGCGCCAGTGACCACCATAGCGGTTCCAGATTTTCCGCACCGCCGAAGGCATCGCCCATGCTCATGATCAGCGGAATCATGGTAGCCACAAAGGGGATGTTGTCGACAATGGAGGAGGCAATGGCGGACACCCAGATAATGGCCATCGCGGTGATGGTCCGATCGCCAGCGGTGAGATCCAGAATGCCGTGTGCCAGTTGTTCCAGCGCGCCGGTGGTTTCGACCGCGTAGACGACGATGAACAGGCCGATAAAGAAAAAGATGGTAGTCCATTCGATTTCATTGAAGGCCTTTTCCACCGACCGGGATTGCGCCTGGGTATCCAGCGGCAGATGGGTAATGACCAGCAGCAGGGCTGCGCCCGACATGGCGATGGTGGCTGGTTGCAGGTGGATGTGGTGGGCAAAGATGAAGCCTGTCATGACCAGCGCCAGTACAAACAGGGATTGTTTCAGCAGGCGCGGGTCGGTAATGCTGCTGCCTTCGTCATAGGCCATGACGCGTTGCCGGTATTTGTCTTCGGCGTGCAGCTTGCGTCCCCAGATGAAATAGATCGGGATCAGCGTCAGAAAGAAGACGACGACGGCAATGGGCGCCATGTTGAACAGGAACTGGTTGAAATCCAGCCCGGTGGCCGAACCGATCATGATATTGGGTGGATCGCCGATCAGCGTCGCGGCACCACCGATATTGGCGGCAAAGATTTCGGCAAACAGGTAGGGATAGGGGCTGATGCGCAGTGATTCGGTAATCAGCAGGGTGACCGGCGCAATCAGCAGTACCGTGGTGACGTTATCGAGCAGTGCGGAAAAGGCCGCAGTGACCGATGTGAGCACCAGCAGAATTCCCCAGGGGCTGGCGTTGACACGCTTGGCCGCCCAGATGGCGACATACTGGAACATGCCGCTGTTCTTGGAGACACCGACGATCAGCATCATCCCGGTCAGCAGCCCCAGGGTGTTGAAGTCGACGCCTTCGAATGCCGCCTGCTGGCTGATGACGCCGCCCAGGATCATCAGGCAGGCTGCGGTGAGGGAAACAATGGCCCGGTTCAGGCGTTCGGTGATGATCAGCAGGTAGGTCAGCGTGAACAGGGATACCGAAAACCAGGTGGGGTCGATGCCGAAAATGACCGCTGTTGCGGCTGCTTCGTGGGCGCCCGTCATGATTCCAGGATCTTCTCGCCAACATCCCAGTAGGAAATCATGCCCACCAATTTCCCTGTTTCCCTCTCGATGACCGGCAGGCTGGATTTGTTGCGGTAGAGGACCAGCAACGTTTCCACCAGCGGTGTGTCGGGATGAACAGTGGGGGCGTCCTGTGTCATGCAGAACGATACGGGTTTGTCCTCGATCTCACGAAAGCGCTGGTGCAGGTCGGCGAGCGTCTCGTTGACAAAGGCAAGATTGTCGAGCCCGTCCTCGATGATCGCGGCCCGGGGAATAACCTGTCGCAGCAGGCAGTTGACGCCGAAGACGCCAAGGTAGGTGCCATCGTCATCGATGACGGGTACCGCGCGATAGCGTTTCTCCATGATGCATTCCGCCGCCGCCCGGATCTTGTGGGTGGGTTTCAGCGAAGTGGGTGCCGGATCCATGATCGATTCTGCAAACATGATGGCCAGTTCTTGTGGATTCCCTTCATCATTGGTGACAGCAAGGTTTCTGTCAATCACCATGGTCGGGAAGAATTCCTTTCTTTAGCGGGTTGTCATGGTTGCAGCAGATCATCGAACCCCTGCTGGCCAATCTTCGCTGCTGCCAGCCGATTGGCATGGGCCACTGCCTGCCCGGGTGAATCGTGTTGCAGGCAGGCATGGATCAATCCTGCGTTGAAAGTATCACCCGCGCCAATGGTATCGATGACCTCGATGCCGGAGATGGCCGGGGTATGGATGAGGGGGCCGTCGCCATTGCAGTGCCAGACACCGGCGCTGTCCCAGGTGCAGGTCAGCAGTTTGCCGGGTGTCCGTTGCTGCTGGTGGGCGAGAAAACCCTGCGCATCGGAAAAACCGGCTTGTACCGCGAAGTCGCGAGAGAACATGATGACATCGACCAGGGCAAACAGTGATTCGATGCCTTTGCGGGGCTTTTCTGCCTCCAGTGACAGGGGGCAGGGCTTGCCGGCCTGGTGCAGCCCTTTGAGAATACGAATGAGCTGTGGCACGTTGCGGCCCTCGAAATGCAGCCAGTCATATTGCCTGGGAGGGATGGCCGGGAACTGCTCAGCGGTGAGTTCATCGAGCTGGCGGTAGTGGATGATCGTGCGTGAGCCGTTTTGCCGGTTGAGCGTGATATACGAGGTGGGCGTGCTGCCGGGCAGGCGCGGACATGCCGATGTGTCGATGCCGGACGCGGTGAGCTTTTGCAGCAGAAAGTCGCCGTTCTGGTCGTTGGCAACGGTGGCGATCAAACCAACCTCATGGCCGAGCTGCCCCAGTACTTGCGCGGTATTGGCGGCATTGCCGCCGCTGCGCCGTTCCTGCCCGCTGGCTCTCAGCTCCTCGTCCTCGGCGGGATAGTGGGAAACCAGGTTGATGATATCGAGTGCGACGATACCGCAGCAGAGAATTCTGGACATATCGGTAGAGGCTGGTGGGGCTGAAAAGCGTATTGGATAGCGTATACTACCGCGTTTCTGTTTGACAGCCGCCTGGCGCCCTGGGCGCGGGCATTCGCATACAAGAAGGTGGAAGAATCACATGTTGCTGGAAGGTTATTATCTGCAAGACGAATCGGGCATCCATTTTAGCCGCGAGCAGGCAAGTCGTTTTGCCAAGGGCGTGGCGGGGGATTTCAACCCGCTGCACGATGTGAATGCCAAACGCTTTTGCGTGCCCGGTGATCTGCTGTTTGCGGTCACGCTGGCACAAAGGGGGCTGTGGCAGAAAATGGCCTTTACCTTTGCCGGTATGGTGACCGATGCCCTCCAGCTGTCTCTGGAATCACCGCAACCGGGAACCTGTTTGCTGGCCGATGATCATGGCAAGGAATATCTGAAGGTCGAATGCGAAGGGGGCAATACAACGGATGAGAAGCTGATCCGGGATCTCGTCTACAATTATGTCGAATTTTCGGGCAAGACGTTCCCGCATATCCTGATTCCATTGCTGGAAAAACAGCAGGTCATGATCAACCCGGCGCGACCGATGGTGATTTACGAAAGCATGGAAATATCGCTCGACAGGCTGGATGTCGATGAAATCACGCTGAAATTCGATGATGCCAGGCTGGAAGTCAACGGCAAGCGCGGCACCGTTCACCTGCTGTTCAATCTGTTTTCGGGTGATGAGAAAATCGGGCAGGGCGACAAGAAAATGCTGCTCAGCGGACTGCAGCCCTATGATGCGGAAAAGGTCAATGCACTCGTTGCGGATTTCAACAAGATCAAGGATGCCTATGATCCCGACAATCCTGCATTGTAGTTTTGGGCATTGTGCGAACAGGGAGCAGACCTGTCATGAAAACCTTAAGCCCCGGATTCAGGATTGTTTCACCTGAATTGCAAGATAATGGCATCGACAAACAAGGAGTCCATTTTGGAATTTGATTTTACGACGGTGATCCCGCGGGAAAATACCGGCAGTTACAAATGGGACAAATACAAGGGCACCGATATTCTGCCTTTCTGGGTGGCGGATATGGATTTTGCCGTGGCGCCAGCAATTATCGAAGCAGTACGCAAACGGCTGGATCATCCCGTGTTTGGTTATGCCTCCGCACCGGACGGGCTGGCGCCAGCGATTATCGACGCATTGCAAAAGGAATTC
>CAYTPO010000065.1:0-33167 GCA_964439815.1 uncultured Thiotrichales bacterium | reverse complement strand
AAGATGCCTTGTGGGATGAAGTCGACGACTACTATGATGAGCTGAGTGATGCCGATCAGCTGGCGCTGGAAAACAGCACGGATGATTCAATGAGCACGGCGGGCATCTATATCGAGCTGAGTAGCGGACGCAAGACGCTGGCCAAGGTCAAACCGGCGACCATAAACCGGATGCTATCCGCGATCAGCATGGATGAACTCAATGAGTTCATCGAGGTGATCGTAAAGAGCGTCGAAGAGCCGGACGACAGCCCCATCTGTCAGCAGCGGGAGCTGCCATAGCAGTGACGGTACCCAGTCACTCGCTGAACCGTCGGGCATCCTGCCGCGTAACAACTCAGCCCACCTCTGAAATCCATCATCTATGCGTTAAAAAATGGTCATTTACGCTTGTAAACTCACATTTTTCACCTTGATCTGACGGATTTCAAAGGCAATCCGAGCAGCTACTGCTTACGTGAACTACTCGCTGAGTAGTTACCCTGTTTTATTCAAGGTGGCGGCTAAATCCTGTGATAAGTAAATGAAAACAATGACAAACCCTTGACAGTACTGCTTCACCCAAATGGTGAGAGGCTTCAGCCTGTCACAGCTCTGGCTTGTTCTGGCACGCCTGTGCTTGCTCTTCATTCAAGTTGTAGCGATTGCTACAAATTTCTCTCCAGAGCGGCGCCCAGGCGCACCAGCACAGCGCCAGGATTCGTGATCCACCATGAATAAGACGGGGTTACCCTGCCGTCAGTGTTGCCCTGCCGCGAGCATGAACTTGACGTTTTCCAGCTGCTCCGGCTGATCTTTCATGCCCAGACGGATGAAGACCAGCACCTTTTGCGCCATTTCCGTTGCCGGATTCAACCGGTAGCATTCGTTGACCATGTCATTGATCAGTATTTCGGTTTGCACCAGCATTGCCAGCAGGGTTTTCAGCCGCGATTGCTCTCTTACCGTTTCGTAGGGAATACCCACTGCATTTTTTGGTTTGCTGATGGCCAGTGGCTCGATATAGCTGGTAAGCGTGCGGATGGGTTCGGCCGGATCGTCGTTCTGGTCGTCCAGCGATAGCTGGCTGCCGGCGAGCAGATAGGTGGCAAAGTTCTGCATGTCGGCTGAGTTGACTGGTTTTTGCCGGTCGCTGATAGTGGCAAGGTGCTGTTGCCGCGCATCCTTGTGGACGTTGCCGACTTTCATGGTGAAGGTGCCGAGATCGACCATGCTGTTATAGAGCTTGTCCAGTAGTGACGTGCGCGGCTTGATCAGGTAGTAGCGGATGATACCGATGAACAGCGCCAGCAGATCGAAGATTGCGGCCCAGATGATGCTGACGATGACGGTCACTGGCGTGTTGTGTCGCAGGTCGAGCAGCGCGTTGATGGCCTTGTCAACCGGGTTGTGAAGGGTGCCCAGATGCGTCTCCGAAGCGCGGGTCAGGTTGTTGCGTGCTGCTTCGGTATTGGTATGGGTCAGCAGTTGGGAGAGCAGCACGATGAGTTCGCTACGCTGGTTCTCTCCGGGCTCTGCTGCGGCCAGCTTGCCGCTGATCTTCTGGTAGATGGCTTCCGCCTGCTGCAGATTGGCGCTAATGCCTTCGAAACGGGTTGCTTCGGCCTCATAATGCTCCTGTTTGCGGTAATACTCGGGACCCTTGCCCGGCCCACGGCCGGAACTGTAACCACGACTGGCTTCCTCTTCGACGGCGCGCTGCAGGCCTTGCAGTTCCTGCCGCTGGGCTTCGACATACTGCTGCTCCGATTTCAATGCGTCGCTGAGTTCTGTCGCCAGTGATGCCTTGAGGCTGGTATCGACCCTGTGAATATCGGTGCCTTCCGGCAGACTGGTGTTGTAGATGTAGGTAAATGCAGAAATGGTCGATAGCATCAGTGCCGCCAGGTAGACCAGAATCAGAACCAGTTTGCCGAAACCACGTATGTAGGGCAGGGCCAGCAGAGTGGAAGCGATGGCAAACTGCACCGCCACAGCGAACAGCAGTGCATAGAGTGATGCATTGATATAGAGACGGGCGCCGGAGTAGGTAAAGAAGCCATTGCTTGCAACCAATACCAGAATGCCAATGGAGAGAAAGGCGCTGAGGGCGTGAATCTTGAATCGCTGATGCCTTGTGTCAGTTCTTGTAGCCTCTGCAATTTTCATAATCTACTGCCTCGCCTGAGCGTTGGAATGCGCCAACTCTATATAAGTGAATTATAATATACCGCGTATTCCCTAATTTACGAGAGTTCATCGGAGACTTGATTGATGGGATTCACGGTTTTTTCGGGATAATCCGGAATTACGGCAATAAAATGCCGGTATTCAAGGGTAAACCCGAGTGGTGTTGAAAATGAGGGAGTGACAGGGAAGGGGATTGGGTAAGGGAAAAGGCGGATGCTGGAGCACCCGCCTTTATTGTTACTGCCGTGGTTTGATCAGCTTCCGGCCGGGCAAGGCGCGACGGCAAGTGTATCGCCAGCGGTGTTCAGGCAGCTGCCTGTCGGTACGCTGACTGAAACAGCAGCCTTACCAGTTTCATTGATGTTGATAACCAGTGGGCCGCCGGTTACCTTGGTCAGGTCATCGGTCATTTCCGTGAAGGTTGTCCCTGCAGGAGCCGTTGCACTGGCCTCGATGGTGTAAGCCGGGTTGGTGCTCTCCAGTTCATCGGCAAAATAGGCGTTGATATTCTTGACCATCATGCTGAAATTCAGTGGTTCAGACAGCGTTGCCACGGCAGCGGTACCCGAAGCATCCAGGATGGCATCCAGAGAACTCAACCCCAGTGTCAGTGCGCTCTGTCCATTGACCTTGAAGTTGACACCATTGGCGCTGAGGCCGGAGAGCGTCAGGACATCACCGTTGGTACCAACCGACATTTCTCCCGTCAGGGCGCTGAGTGCCAGGCTGACGGGGAATGGGTTGCCCGAATCGTCTTCGTCATTGGCCAGCAGATTAAAGGCGCCAAGACTGACCTTGAGGTTCATCTCATTGGTTGCGGCATTGGCGGACATACTGAGCAGTTCGGTGGTCGTTGCCATTGTCAGGTCGATTTCGTCACCTGACGTGGTATTGACCAGCCTGATGGCATTCGGGATCGATAGTGTTACCGAACCGCTGTTTTCACTTTCCGCAGTAAAGCCAATGCGCACGCTACCTTCCATCGTGGCAGGTACATCAAACTTGTCTTCATCATCGGCAAGCTCATTCAGTTTGGTCAATAGCGCCTTGCTGCCGGCCAGCTCGATCTGATAGTAGCCGGAGTTGGCGGTGAAGTCGGTAATGGCAAATGTTGCGGCGTCATACTTGAATTCAGTTGTTGCTGCAGTCACCTCATCATTGACCACGCTGTTGACTGTTACCACAAAGGTAATATGCGACAGTACCTCCTTGCAGTCCGTGATTTCATCGGGTGTGCTTTCCGTATCACTGGTGCAGATTCTGTTTTCGTCAGGGTCAAAGGTATAGACATTCCCGCTATTGGAAACGCTCGACATTTCGATCATCTCATTGAGCGATTCAAGGCTGTCGGTCATGGTGTCATCAAAGTTGAGACCACTACTCCCCGATCCACTGCCTGCCGCCTTGGTGGAAATGGTGGACTTGGACTGCAGGCTGCTGGCCTTCCCTGTGACTTCATTGAGTGCCTTGGAGTTGGTCAGGACAGTGCTGAAGGCACTGGTGTTGGCAGTGACACCCTGTGTCAGACCTTTGGTCAACCCACTTCGCAAATTCTCGGTAGTGAGACTACTGGTATCGACCGAACCGCCGCTACCGCCACCACCTCCAGCAGTGCTATCGGAATCGGTACCACCACAACTTGCAAGTGTTATCAATGCACCTGAAACTGCCAGACTGAGCAGCGTCTTGCGGTACTTTGCGGATTGTATTGAAAACATCACATCACCTCGTTTTAAGGTTGCTAGGAATAACTGTCAAAAGATTATTCTCATGACCATCTGTGAATGAATAGTCGATCTTTGGGAGCGCCAAAGCAGTGATGGGGTTCTCATTTTCAGGGATTGTTTCTTGATGTTAAACGGGTGTGGCGGCTGTTTGTTGGCATGTTGCTCGGCTTGTTGTCTCCACGCAGGCTAAACTGCTTTCATGCAACGTCGAGAGTTTCTGGAATCCCTCATATTTTTCACCTTTCAGGCATCGGTAGGCGGGCTGGTTGCCGGTTGTCGCAAGGACGACAGTGTTGATCGTCCACTGACCGCAGCGTCTTTTCCTCAGGGTGTAGCCTCGGCTGACCCGACTGCGGATTCGGTGGTCCTGTGGACGCGTGCCCAGCCAGCGGCCGCAGGAATCACGATGGTTTTCCTCCATGTGGAAGTGGCGCTGGACCCGCAGTTTGAGCAGCTGGTGTTGCAAGAGGCCGTAACGGCACAGGCTGAACAGGACTATACAGTGCATGTTCGCGCAGCCGGGCTTGGTGCCGATCAGATCTGTTACTACCGCTTTGTGACCAGTCATGGTGAAGTCTCGCGTACCGGGCGGACCCGAACTGCGCCAGCGGGGGATTCGGTGACACCACTCTCATTTGCCTTTGTCAGTTGTCAGGAGCGTAAGCATGGCTTCTATGGTGCCTACCGGCGCATGTTGCAGGATGATCTGCTGGCATCCCCTGCAGAGCAGATCCGGTTTGTGCTGCATCTGGGGGATTTCATCTATGAAACCGATGAAACCTGGCAGGACCCGCTCGACGAGCACTTGCAACCCATTGTTTCAGGCCTTTACGATGAGTCGGGCCAGCCGCGCAATATTGGGCGATTTCCAGATGGAGCGGTCAGTCGTACGGGGGTCTACTACGCCGATACCGTTGCCGACTACCGTCATCTCTACAAGGTGTATCTGCAGGATCCCGATCTGCTGGAAGCGCGGGCGCGCTGGCCCTTTGTCTGTATCTGGGATGACCATGAGTTTTCTGATGATTGCTGGCAGAGTGAGGCCAACTATGTCGACAAGGGGGTGGGCAGCAGTACCGATGAGCCGTCGCAGCGTCGCAAGGTGGCCGCCAATCAGGCCTGGTCGGAGTTCATTCCGATGGACTATGGTGCTATGCCGGAGGGTGATTCAACATTGCATGCTGCCCGGCCTTTTCATTTTGCCAAGGTCAATGATGTCTCCAATGCACAGCCCAATGCCGATAACCGCATCGCCATCGGCACCATGACGGTCTATCGACGGCTGCAGTTCGGGCAGATGCTGGATCTGGTGCTGACGGATAATCGCTCCTATCGCAGCGACCATGCCGTGCCGGAGGATTTTTCCGGCAATCTTGGTGGCTTTGTCCATCCGCGATCGGTGATGCCGTTGGCATTGCTCAATCAGCTGGATGCTGGGGAAACAGCCAATGGTGGCCAGCCACCGGCATTTGTCTCGGTGGCGGGTAGTGTTTTCCAGAACCCACGTCGTCACAGCCTTCCGGGCAGCATCCTGGGGGAGGCGCAAAAGCAGTGGTGGAAGGCCGTCATGCAGCACTCCACCGCACGCTGGAAAGTGTGGGGCAACTCGGTGCCCATCATGCGGCTCGGGATCGATCTCAATAGGCTGGATGCGTTGCTTCCTGATGTCGTGGTCTCGTCCGACAGTTGGGATGGCTATGCCCACGAACGCCGGGAGCTGATGGCGTTTCTGCAGAACGAGAGCATCCGGAATGTTGTTTCACTGTCGGGTGATGTGCATGCCCATTTTGCCGGCCATGTGATGGCGGACTATGACGTGTCGGACTCGATACCCGTGGCGGTCGAGGTGGTGACGGCAGCGATCAGCTCCCTCTCCATGTTTGCCGGGGTGGAACGGATGTCGCGGCGGGAAAAGCCGAATCAGCTCGAAGACGCAGTGCGCGGCCTGATCGCCTTCCCTGACCCGGCAGACCCGGATCGCCTGGTTCCCAATCTGGACAATACCATGCTCAATGGCGTCGAATCGGGGCTGGCCGCCGCACGCAACGAAACCCTGACTGCGAACCCTGGTGACTCGGGGATGAATGCCCACCTGGTACATGCGGAAACCTCTGCCCACGGCTATGGGCTGGTCCGGGTCACCGCAACAGAGATGCAGGTCAAGCTGGTGTCGGTCAAGAGTATCACCAACCGGCAGGAGACTGATCAGGTCGAGCGCGTCACCCGGCTTCTGATCCCTTTCACCGACCTGGCGACAGCACCAACGATCAAGCGCCAGTAGGTGTTTTCAGGGAACGACCACCCCGTGCCGAATATACCACTGTTTGTCGAGCTGCCAGCGCACGCCGTCGATTTCCGGATGTGATTTCACCACCTCTTGTACCTTGGTCTGGACGCTGGCCAGCGCCTTCTGTGCGGCAATGACCTCGGGGCTGTCGGGCTGACTGATGTCCAGCCTGGGGCTGTCGATTTCGAGGAAGCGAAGTACCGACATCTGCGGAGAACGTGGCGTGGAAACCACCGCTGTCGATCCCTCCACGGTGAAAACACGAAACGGATAGCTGAAGCTGCTGATTTCCTGATTGCCAGCCAGCATGTCATTGAGTTCGGCCGTGCGCGGGTCGTTGCGGGATTTCCAGATGGCAAACAGCGCCACCACGATCAGCAGGATGATCGCGCTGTAGATAACGGTTTCTCGTCGCCCGGTCTGGGGTAGTGATTTCTCGCTCATGGAGTTTCCTGACCATGTTGCAGGGTAGAGCGATCTTAAGACGCGGCGCATGGCGGATCAACCATGCGCCAGTGTAACTACTCGCTGGTGAGGGTATTGTAATCCGTGGTCAGTAGGATCGCAGGAAAATCTCCACGCGCCGGTTGAGCTGGCGTCCGGCTTCGGTGCTGTTGGTACCGCGAGGCTCCAGTTCTCCGCGTCCCGAAGTGGTGATCCGGCTGCTGCTGACGCCGCGCTGAATCAGGTAGTTTGCCACGGATTCGGCGCGTTGCTCGGAGAGGCGCTGGTTGTAGGCTTCGCTGCCGCGGCTGTCGGTGTGACCGACGATTTCGATGGAGGTCTGGTCGTGCTGGCTGATGACGCTGGCGATCTTGTCCAGTGAGGGGTAGAACGAGGGTTTCAGTGCAGCGCTGTCGTAGTCAAAGGATACCTCGCTGCTCAGATTGAGCTTGATGGTATCTTCTCTTACTCGCTCCAGTTCGATCTGATGCGAGCGCTGCTCGGCGGCGAGCTGTTCTTCAAGCGCCTGCTGCTGCTTGTCCATATAATTCCCGATGGCAGCACCGGCCGCAGCGCCGGCCGCAGCACCGACGTACTTGCCGCGATCGTGATGGGCCTGGTGGCCAATGACAGCGCCCGCCACGGCACCGACGGCAGCACCAATCTTGGCGCGTTCATTGGGGTCGTTTGTGGCGCAGGCGCCGAGGGTCAGGGCGGCAACCAATACCAGAATTCTCTTGGGGGCAGAGGTCATGGGGAATTCTCCGTTTGATAGTTTATCCAGTTGCTGACAATCATAGCGCGGGTATTGCTGAACAGATAGTGAACACCGGATGAATCAGGCTGTTTCCCGGGTGGCGGTTTGCCCATTGCCCAACAGTGTTAGTGTTAAAGATAAACTGAGTTAATCGTCGTCCAGGGATTTGCAGCCAAATGGCGTTAAGTCCGACAGGCTCCTGGTTCAGGGTGAATCATGGATCATGATGCCGGACTGGTGCGTTTGGGCGCTGCTCTGGAGCAAAAGTTGCTGTGATCGCTACGACTTGAGTGGAGCGTAAGCACAGGCGCGCCAGAACAAGCCAGAGCCGTAACAGGTTCATCTATTGATCACAGGCTTTGGCCGCCACCTTGAATAAGACGGGTCAAATGTTGGGAATGGTGGCATCCATTGGTCGGCGGGTAGCGTAAGATGTTCATTTGAATCGTGAAATGAGGATGAATCATGCGATTGACGAAACAGTGGTTTACGGGTGTTTTACTGTTGCTGGGCCTGATGGTGACGGTTCATGCCGAAGTACCGGATCTCGGACTGCGGGATTTTGATGGCAAGCCCGTCAGTCTCGATCGCTATGTCGGCAACGGAAAATGGACCTTGGTAATGTTCTGGGGGTTGAATTGCCCGATCTGCGAGCGCAACAAGCCGGAGATCGTCTCGTTTTACAACAGGCACAAGGGCAAGGATGCGCAGGTGGTGGGAGTTGCCATCAACGGCATGGAAAACAGGGAGGCAATCAAGGCATTGCTGAAAAAGAGTCCAACGGGGTTTCCCAACTATATTGCCGAGCTGGGTCTGATGGCCATCAACTACCAGATCGCTTCAGAGGAATCGTTCAGGGGTACGCCAACCTACTGGCTGTTTTCTCCCAAGGGTGAGCTGTTGGCGGTGAATCCCGGCCCTGTCAGGGCTGAGGCGCTGGAGAGTTATATCGCCAGCCATTGACCTGAACCCGAGGCTCAAACCTTGGTTTCAGGTTTGAATCTGCACCATCTTGCCCACTGATTGCGAATTCAGGCTTACGGTCCATGGATTAACCCTTATAATCCTGCCGGTATCCTTCTCAAATCATAAGTGGGCAAGATGTCTGACAACCAATCCTCGACTACCCGGGCAGCCTGGGAAGCACTGCAAAAGCATTTTGAATCGGTAGAAAATCTGCACATGCGCGACCTGTTCGCGGCTGATCCCGATCGCTTCAAGCAATTTTCACTGCGGCATGAAGATCTGCTGCTGGACTACTCCAAGAATCGGATCGTTCCCGAAACCATGGCATTGCTGCGTGACCTTGCTCAGGCGGCGGATGTAGAGGGCTGGCGTGATCGCATGTTCTCCGGGGAGAAGATCAATCACACCGAGGATCGAGCGGTATTGCATGTTGCCCTGCGCAATCAGAGTAATGAGCCGGTGATGGTGGATGGTGAGGATGTGATGCCGGAGGTCAACCGGGTTCTGGCGCATATGGCCGATTTTACCGGGCGGGTACGTTCCGGCGAGTGGCGGGGCTACAGCGGCAAGCCTATCCGGGATGTAGTCAATATCGGCATCGGTGGGTCGGATCTCGGACCCGCCATGGTTTGTGCGGCGTTGGCGCACTACCAGCATCCCGATCTGCGAGCGCATTTTGTCTCCAATGTCGATGGCTCGGACATTGCCGAGGTGTTGAAGCAGGTTGATGCGGAAACCACGTTGTTCATAATCGCCTCGAAAACCTTCACCACCCAGGAAACGCTGACCAATGCCCACACTGCACGTGACTGGCTGCTGCAACAGGCGGGTGATGAGGCTGCGGTCGCCAAACACTTTGTCGCTGTGTCGACCAATGCGGAAAAGGTGCGCGAGTTCGGCATCGATACCGACAACATGTTCCAGTTCTGGGACTGGGTTGGTGGGCGTTATTCGCTGTGGTCGGCCATTGGATTGCCGATCATGCTGATGCAGGGCGCCGAGCGATTTACCGAGCTGCTGGCGGGCGCGCACTCCATGGATCAGCACTTCCGGCAAGCGCCGCTACAGGAGAATCTGCCTGTGACATTGGCATTGCTGGGTGTCTGGTATATCAATTTCCTTGGTGCGTCCAGTCACGCCATCCTGCCGTATGACCAGTATCTTTGCCGGTTTGCCGATTACTTCCAGCAGGGAGACATGGAAAGCAATGGCAAGTCGGTGGATCGGCAAGGCAATCCGGTCGACTATGCTACCGGGCCGGTTATCTTCGGCCAGCCAGGAACCAACGGGCAACACGCATTCTATCAATTGATCCACCAGGGTACGCCGCTGATTCCCTGCGATTTCATTGCACCGGCCAAGTCGCATAACGAGTTGGGTGAGCACCATACGGTGTTGCTGTCCAATTTCTTTGCCCAGCCAGAGGCGTTGATGAAAGGTCGTACTCCCGAGCAGACGGCCAGGGTGCTGAAGGCCTCCGGGCTCGATGCCGCGAAGGTCGAGCAGCTGATCCCGTTCTGCACCTTTGCGGGCAACAAGCCGACCAATAGCCTGATGTTCGAAAGGCTGACGCCGCGGACACTCGGTATGCTGATTGCGCTGTATGAACACAAGATTTTCGTACAGGGCGTGATATGGAATATCAACTCCTTTGACCAGTGGGGTGTGGAGCTGGGCAAGACGCTGGCCAAGGCCATACAACCGGAATTGGAAAGTGAAGGGGAGATCGACAGCCATGATGCCTCGACCAATGGGTTGATCAATTATTACAAGTCGTTGGCAGGGAGTTAGTGCTCCATCAAAGCTGACTGAGCCTGTCGGTGTTAACGCTGTTTGGTTGCGCCCGCAGGGAGTGCCCTTGGGGTGCAAACCCCTGGATGGCGTACGGAAGAATTCATGTCCCAGAATCTCTCGATCCGTGATTTCGTCACAGTAGGGTTCCGGGGGTTGGTTCATGTCCGGTTACGGGCAAGGCAGGTGTTTTTGCGGGTGGCATCACGGAATTCTTGTTTCGGCGCTGCTTTACTGATTCGAAAAAACAGGTGGGTGAACCGACGCCGGTGTGGCGCGTCTCAGAGGGTATTGAAAGAAGTTGGGAGGGAAAAATGTCCGGGCAACAACATGGCGGGGCTTCCAGAAAGTATCATTGCGGCAAGTGCAATGGTTTGCTGACGCGTCAGGATCGACGCCCCAGAACGCTCAAGATGCGGCTCAAGCACCCGAATTCCCAGCTTTATATCTGCCGTGAATGCGGTGCCAGAAATCTGGTCAAACGGGCTCCTTCGCCAGCCCCCCAGTCTTCCCCGACACCAATCAGATCGCAGCAACCCTCCCGTTCCCCAGCCGAGCGCTATCGTGAGATCCAGCAGAGAATTGTCCGCAACAAGCGGGCCTATGTGAAACTCAGGGCCATGATCGATAGCGACAAGAAGCTGTTGGAGCGCATGTCAGCCGATCACTGATGGTAATTTCATACTGTCCCGGCCGCTCGCTGAGTAGGTCGGGACAGTGTCGTTGCCGGTCAGTTTGCCAGTAATGCCGGTATGGGCGAGGGCTGGTTGAGCACTGGACCCAACATGTTCATCAGTGGTAGCGGGCCACCGTTGACATTGAGATCACCCTTTTCCAGCCTGATCAGGGATTGCAGCTGCCCGTTCTCCTGAGTGGCAAATCCCATGGCTACCGGCATTGCCGCCAGTGCATCCAGTGACAGGGTGGACAACAGCTTTTCGTCGGCCTTGATCTCCAGCTCTCCCTTGACGGCACCGATAAGGTCCCTGATCGTTGGTAGTTGCGACAGATCTCTGCTCTCGGCGTAGCCCAGATCCAGATGCAGATCGGCGATGCCGGCCTCATTCTTCAGCATGAACCGGGTAGTGGATTGAAGTCCTGGTTTAACCAGGTTTACCAGGCTTTGCATATAGCGCTGGAGCGTCTTGCCCATAGCCTCTTCATCCAGAACGGGTGATGCCTTGTTACTGAAGGAGCTGGCAACGCTGTTCATTTGCAGTGCATTCAGCTCCTGCTGGGTATCCAGCAGCTGCTTTAATGCCGTGGTTTCGATACCGCTGATTTCCGTCTGCAACTGTATCGTGCTGTCTGGCAGCTGGATGTGGCTGGCAGGGACCTCAAGCTGCAGTTTCTCGACCGAAATGGCGAGCTTGCTTGTCAGCGTATCGCCACGGGTGTTGTTCTCCGATGAGATGGACAGCCCCTGCAGCCGACTCTCGACGCCCGGTGCGGAAATGCTGGCTTCCGGAAGCGTGGCCCGTGAAGTTCCTGACAGTACCGTGCCGTTGTACATATCCGTGATATCGAAGACACCTTCACCGGGTGCAAGTGAGAGCTTCGCTCCCTGCTCGTCCTCGATGGTCAGCTTGCCGCTGTGGAAGCCGCCAGTCAGGAAGCTGCCATCGACATCGGTTTGAACACTGCCGGTCAGGCCGTCGAACGTGATTTCGGGTGCATTGTTCCCGGATTCGCGGAATTGGAGTGGAGCAAGCTCGATATCGACATCGAAGGTCTCGCTTGTGCCGGTCAGCAGGCTGATGGTCAGGGGGTTGTCGGTATCCGATGCCTTGCGGATGGTTTGCCGCACTTCTTCCGGGAATGTGTCCAGGTCGATGGTGGTTACGATATAGCTGCTGCCGGTCTTGACGCCTGCAGGAGTGAACATCACCGGACCGTGGTAGATTTTGTGTCTGAGCCCGATCCCTTCGCTGCTGTCGCCAATACCACTGATGCGTGATGTCGCCTCGCTGGAAAGAAAACCCTTGTCGAAAGTTTCGGGTTCAAGGGTGATGAACGGGAAGTCCGATTTGAGCTTCTGATTGACCTGTTTGACTGCGTTGGCGTAGTTCTTCTCCACCTGATCGGAAATCAGGTAGGTTGCGCCGAGCCAGGTGGCGAGCAGGAGCAGGAGAATGAGGGGTATAACCTTTTTCATGGGAATATCCTTATGTAATTACTCGCTGAGTAATTACTATCCTTGATAGTGGCTGGGTGCAGGCCAGCGTGGTGCCGCGCTGCCCGTTCCCCATTTTGATCTGGGTATTCGGGCAAATTGCCGGCCTGATGTTTCCTGCCGGTCAGTGTAACAGTCCGTATGATCGGTCAAGTGTGAAGCATGCCGCGAATTGGCTGCATGAGTGGTTGTGCTGATCCAACAAACCTGACTCGATGGAGTAGTAGGTTGTCGCTTCCCACCGCCATGCCGGAGGGGTTGGCATCCAGGTTACAGTTAACGCCGTGAATGCCGGCAGATTTCTCCCCCGGACAATCCGGCGCCATCCGAACTCCGAAACTTGAATTACTAGCTGGTGAGGTAGGTTTGAATATTGTCGCAGGTCAGCTCCAGTATCCGTTGCCGGGCGGTTCTGGCGGCCCAGGCGATATGGGGCGTCACGATGAGGTTGCTGCGTGATTTGTTCAGTAGCGGATGGTTGGGAGGCGGGGGTTCGGTTGCCAGTACATCCAGAGCTGCGGCGGCAATGATGCCGTTGTCCAGTGCATGCGCCAGTGCTGTTTCATCGATCAGCGCGCCGCGGGCGGCATTGATCAGCCAGGCATTGGTTTTCATGGTGGCCAGTGTCTGGCGATTGATCATCTGCCGGGTATCTGCGGTCAGTGGGCAATGCAGCGTCAGAATATCGGCCCGGGCCAACACTTCGTCCAGTGGCTGCCGTCCGGGACGGCAGGGTCGTCCGGTGCGTTCGGCGACCAGTACTTCCAGGCCAAACGCCGGAGCTGTTGCCGCGACGGACTTGCCGAGTTCGCCATAGCCCACGATACCCAGCGTCTTGCCGCTGATGTCCTCGATGGGATAGTCGAGCAGGCAGAATTGATCACTGTGCTGCCAGCGGCCCTGCTGCACAGCATTCTGGTAGCCGCATTGGTGACGGGCCAGCGTGAGTATCAGCAGGAAGACATGCTGGGTAACCGATGCCGTCCCGTAAGCCGTGACATTTTTCACTGTGATACCCAATTCCTGCGCGGCCGCCAGGTCGATATTGTTGGTGCCTGTCGCCAGTACGCAGATCAGCCTGATGCTTGGGTGACGCAAGAGTGTTGCGCGATCGAGTACCACCTTGTTGGTCAGAATGATGTCGGCGTCATCAAGCCGTGCATCGAGTTCATCGGGGTGGGTCTGCGCATAGATCTTCCATTCCGGGAGCAGCGCCAGTAGCGGTGAGAAATCGAGATCGTCCCGGTCCAGTGTTGCCTGATCCAGTATCACGCCGCGCATCAGCTGATTCTCTCCGTACCCCATCAAACCTGACTCGTTGGAGTACGGGCTTCCAGTGTTTCTATAGCCCAGCGTATATGCTCGGCGACCAGGGGGGCGGCATCGCTCAAACGGTGATGCAGGGCCTGAATGACGCTGTTGTCGGGATTGCCGTTGCCCAGTGCGACAGCAATATTGCGCAGCCAGCTGCGATGGCCGATGCGGCGAATGGCCGAGCCTTCCAGCCGTTGCAGAAACTCTGCCTCGGTCCAGCTGAACAGGTCGAGTAGGGTGGGGGCGTCGAGCTGGTTTCTGGCGACAAAATCCGGCAATTCGGTGGGTTGGGCAAATCGGTTCCAGGGGCAGATCAGTTGGCAGTCGTCGCAACCATAGATGCGATTCCCCATCAGCGGCCGCAGTTCCAGCGGAATATCGCCGCGATTTTCGATGGTGAGGTAGGAGATACAGCGTCGGGCATCGACCTGGTAGGGCTCGACGATGGCCTGGGTCGGGCAGATATCGATGCAGGCCGTACAGCGCCCACAATGATTATCCACTGGTTGATCCGGGGGGAGTGCGAGGTCTGTGTAGATCTCACCGAGAAAGAACCAGGATCCCGCGTCCCGGTGCAGGATGTTACTGTGCTTGCCGGTCCAGCCGAGTCCTGCCCGTGCAGCCAAGGGTTTTTCCAGCACGGGAGCGCTGTCGACGAAAACCCGGTAGCCAAACTCACCGATGGCGGCTTCCATCTGCCGGGCGAGTTGTTGCAGCCGCTTGCGCATTAGCTTGTGATAGTCGCGGCCAAGTGCATAGCGCGAGACGTAACCCAGTGCCGGGTTTGCCAGTACAGCCCATTCGTCTTGAGCACCAGGGGGATGGTAGTTCATGCGAACGCTGATGATGCTGAGTGTGCCCGGTTCCAGTTCGTCCGGACGGGTGCGCTTGCTGCCGTGGCGGGACATGTAGTCCATATCGCCGTGGTAGCCTTTGGCGAGCCAGTCGTTGAACTGTTTTTCGGCCTGCGACAAGTCTGTGCTGCTGATGCCAACCTGCTGGAATCCCAAAGCTTTCCCCCACTCCCTGAGCTGTTGTGCAAGTTGTCGTGGTGTGAGGGAATTGTCTCGGTCGGGGGAATTCACTAAGGTTGCCGCATATTGGAATCGCTCAAGTATAATCCGCCCATGAAACTATTGTCTCGTCGACTCTTTACCGCTGCACAGATTCGCAGCATCGAGCAGAATGCGATCACCCGGGAGGGTGTACCCGGCTTCACGTTGATGCAGCGTGCGGCCAGGGCTGTCCATGAACAGGCAACCGCGATGCTGGATGATGGCGCACGGGTGCTGGTGCTGTGTGGCCCCGGCAACAATGGGGGCGACGGTTACCTGACGGCGTTATTGCTGCGTGAGGCTGGCTATGCAGTCGATCTGGTCGGCTTTGCGTCTGTGGCCTCATTGAAGGGCGATGCGCTGAGTGCCTGCCAGGCGTGGTTGGATGCAGGTGGTGAAGTGAAGGCATTCAATGGGGAATTGGCGCCGGACTATGCGTTGATCATCGATGCCATTCTCGGTACAGGACTGCAGCGGCCATTGCGTGGTGAAATCCTGGTAGCCGTGCAACTGGTCAATGAGCACAAGGCACCGGTGATTGCGGTCGATATTCCCACTGGTCTTGCCAGTGAAACCGGAAATCCGCTGGGCAGCGCTGTCATTGCCGTGGAAACCGTCACGTTTATCGGTTTGAAAATCGGGCTGTTTACCGGTCGGGCTCCCGATTTCTGCGGCTCTGTCGTGTTGGACGATCTGGATTGCCCCAGCCGTGCCTACGAGGGCATCGATCCCGCAGTGGTCAGGCTGGTGGCTGAGGATCTGGGGATCTACCTGCATCCACGTCCCGCCGTCAGTCACAAGGGGGATTTTGGCCATGTGGTGGTGCTGGGGGGGGATCAGGGCATGAGTGGTGCCGCAAGAATGGCGGCAGAAGCGGCACTGCGAACCGGGGCTGGACTGGTTTCGGTAGGTACGCATCCGGAACATGCGGCGATGTTGAATATCACCCGCCCGGAAATCATGGTGAGAGGGGTTGATCGGGCTGTGACGCAGCGGCAGGTCATGGAGCGTGCAACCGTGATTGCCCTGGGACCCGGCATGCATCAGAGTGCCTGGTCGCATAACCTCTGGGTGCAATCGATCAAGGCCGCCGAACCAATGGTGGTTGATGCCGGGGCGTTGGCCTATCTGGCCGCTGAACCTAGTCGCCGGCAGAGCCGCGTGCTGACACCGCATCCCGGAGAGGCAGCCAGGCTTCTTGATATCTCCGTGGTCGAGGTGCAGGCAGATCGGTTGCGAGCAGCCAAGGAGCTGAGAATGCAGTATGGCGGCGTCGCGGTGCTCAAGGGGGCCGGCACCATCATTGCCGGGCCGGGTGGTTTTTATCTCTGCGACAGTGGTAATCCCGGAATGGCTTCCGGCGGCATGGGGGATGTGCTGACCGGGGTTATTGCCGGACTGCTGGCGCAGGGATTCGAACCGGAGATGGCGGCCTGTCTGGGGGTCATGATTCATGCTGAAGCGGGGGATCGTGCTGCCGCCAGTGCTCAGCGCGGCCTGCTGGCTACTGATCTGATGCCACATATACGAACATTGGTGAATCCATGATCAGCAGGGTACTCCGGGATGAGCGGGATACAGTTGCACTGGCGAAGCAACTGGCGCCCTTCATGTCGCAACTGCATATCGTGTATCTGCGTGGTGAACTCGGGACGGGGAAGACCACCTTTGTACGTGCGCTGCTTCGGGAGTTGGGCCATCGGGGGGCGGTCAAGAGTCCGACCTACACCATCGTCGAACCCTATGATATTGGTGGCAGGCCCGTGTATCACCTTGATCTCTATCGACTTGCCGATCCGGAGGAGCTGGAGTTTCTGGGATTTGAAGACTATCTCAGTCCTGAGTCGTTATGCCTGATAGAATGGCCGGATAAAGGTGATGGAATGTTACCACCGCCGGATCTGGAGTTGATGCTGACCCACCGTGAAGTGGGACGAGGCGTTGAGATTCAGGCATCCCCAGAGATGCTTTCCAGCTTAGGGTGAGCTGTGAGCTTTTTCATGTATGTGGTTAAAATAAATGGAAAAGCTTGCTTTATTTTTTATTCTGACTAACATTGGATAGTAGCCGCTGATGTCGATGCAGGGAGTGCATCCGGCGTGGTGGGTGCTGGAACGGGTGTAACTACTCAGCGAGGGGTTGGGAAAGGGTTGTTTGCGCTTGCAACCTCACATTTCCCGCCTTGATCTGACGGATTTCAGAAGCAATCCGAGCAGTTGCGAACGAGTTTTCAAACAACGAAGAAGAACGTGACAACCTCTAACGACAATACACGCAGAAATTTTCTCCGCCAGGTGGGCAGGGTAATAGCACTGGCTGCTGTTGCCGATGCCCCCGTGCTGATGGCCGGTGGAAAAAATGCCGTTCGTGATATTCGTCTGGAACGGCACAAGGGTGCTACTCGCGTTGTCTTCAGCCTGAGCGACAGTGCGAAACACAAATTGTTTCATCTGACCAATCCCAGCCGGGTCGTGCTTGATTTTCCTGCTACGACCGTCGCGCCGGGCAAACGCTTGAGCCTGCAGCCATCGCCGCTGGTCAAGGGCGTACGCTATGCCATGCGTAATGATTCCGAGTTGCGAGTAGTGCTTGATCTTGCCGGAAAGGCGACAACCAGGACCTATATCCGTCGCTCTTCCAAGTTGCGGGAGCTGGTGGTCGAGTTTGCTTCCATGGAAATCCCCGCGACTGCGGCGGCCGTGCCTGCTGCGTCTGAACCGGTATATCGAAAGCCGGTCAAGACCAGTCAGCGCAAGAAACCCGGCAAGCTCAGGGATCTGGTGATCGCCATCGATGCCGGGCATGGTGGCAAGGATCCAGGCGCCATTGGCAGGAAAGGGACGCATGAAAAGCAGGTTGTGTTGCAAACGGCGCGCAGGCTTGCCAAACGTCTCGAACGTGAACCGGGCTACAAACCGGTCATGATCCGCAATAGCGATGTTTTCATGCCGTTGCGCGATCGCATCAAGAAGGCGCGCGCAGCCAAGGCTGACCTGTTCATCTCCATTCATGCCGATGCTTCGCCCAATGCACGGGCGCAGGGATCCTCTGTCTATATTCTTTCCGAGAACGGTGCTTCCAGTGAAGCAGCCCGCTTTCTGGCCAGGCAGGAAAACGCCGTTGACCTGATCGGTGGCGTCAGCCTGGAAAATCGCGACGAGATGCTGGCTTCGGTATTGCTGGACCTCTCGCAGCGCCATACCATCGAGACCAGTTACAAGGCGGCTTCCCGCATGTTGGCTGAACTCAACAAGGTGGGTAAGGTGCATAGTCGCAAGGTAGAGAAGGCTGCGTTTGTTGTCCTCAAATCACCTGATATTCCCTCGGTACTGGTGGAGACGGCCTTCATCTCCAATCCTCGTGAAGAGCGCCGGCTGAAGACGCGTGAGCATCAGGAGAAGCTGGCTCGCTCAATGGTCAAGGGTATCAAGAAGTATTTTGCCGACAATGCACCGGAAGATGCGCTGGTCGCTCGCATGAGAACCCAGGAGCATGTTATTCAGCGAGGTGAGACACTTTCCGGTATTGCCTACCTCTACAAGGTCAAGGTCGACCACCTGCGCAGTGTGAATGGCTTGTCCAGCGACAAGTTGCTGGTGGGCAAAAAGCTCAAGATCCCCGTTACCGAAACCTGAAGGGGGATTCACCGCTGGTGGGGGCTTTCCCCTTGCGAGCGCCCCTGTGCAGCGCACTCCCGGGATACTTCCGTATGCTTGCCCCTCGCCAAGTGCGTTGGAATTCCCGATAATAGGCGGTCTTTCCCGTGGAAATGCTGTCTGCCCATGACGATTCGTCAACTTCCCCCCCAATTGATCAACCAGATTGCTGCTGGCGAGGTGATCGAGCGCCCGGCATCGGTGGCCAAGGAGCTGCTGGAGAATAGCCTGGATGCTGGCGCAAGAGCGATATCGATCGATATTGAGCAGGGGGGGATTAAACGCATCCGCATTCGTGATGATGGCAGTGGTATTGGCCCGGATGAGATGCCGTTGGCCTTTGCGCGCCATGCAACCAGCAAGATCGAGACTCTTGAAGATCTGGAGCAGATTCAAAGTCTGGGCTTTCGGGGAGAGGCGTTGCCGAGCATTGCGTCTATTTCGCGGATGACCATGACATCTGCGGTGGGGGGGGACGATTCCGGTTGGCGCTACGAGCTGGAGGGCGGGCATGCGCGGGCTGAGCCCCAGCCCTATCCACACCCGGTCGGTACGACAATCGATGTAGCCGATCTCTTCTACAATGTTCCGGCGCGCCGCAAGTTTCTGCGCACCGAAAAGACTGAGTTTGGCCATTTGGAACAGCTGGTGCGACGCCTGGCGCTGAGTCATTTCGATGTCGGTTTCGAGCTTTCCCACAACCAGCGTCAGTCGTTGCGTCTGCCCCCGGCAACTACACCGGAAATTCGCCAGCGGCGGGTGTCCGAGGTGTTTGGCGCGACCTTTGTCGAGCAGTCGGTGATGCTGGATGAGTCGGGGGCGGGGCTTCGGCTGTGGGGCTGGATCGGGTTGCCCACCTTTTCGCGCAGCCAGGCCGACCTGCAGTTCTTTTATGTCAACCGGCGAATGGTGCGGGACAAGCTGGTGACCCATGCCGTGAGGCAGGGCTATCAGGATGTCCTTTACCATGGTCGGCATCCCGCCTACATCCTGTTTCTGGAGCTTGATCCCCGTCTGGTCGATGTGAACGCACATCCCACCAAGCACGAAGTCAGGTTTCGTGAATCCCGGTTGGTGCATGATTTCATATTTCGCACCTTGAAGAAGGTGATTGCCGAGGTACGGCCGGGCGAGTCGGCGGCTGCACCGGCGTCACTGGGCGGTGAAGCGGCCATGCCAGCCTTTCGGCAGTTGCATGCGTCCTTGAGTGAGCCGGGCGAAACGGCGTTTTCACAGACATCCCGGGAGCGACCCGCCCGCAGTGAGGTGGCCGAACAGTTGCAGAACTATGGCGCTCTGAACAATGCCGTATCGGTGCCGGCTCATGTCATCGATGATGCGGTAGAGGGTGGCGTGCCCCCGCTGGGTTATGCGGTGGCGCAGTTGCATGGTATCTATATCGTTGCCGAAAATGCCCAGGGTATGGTGCTGGTGGATATGCATGCGGCGCATGAGCGCATTACCTATGAGCAAATGAAGTCGGCCTATCATGACCAGGGTTTGCGTCTGCAACCCCTGTTGTTGCCGGTGACGTTGCGTGTCAGTCGGCGTGAGGCGGATCTGGTCGAGTCCAGTGGAGAGGCGCTGCAGGCGCTGGGTATGGAGCTGGATCGTACCGGTGAGGAAACGGTTGTGATTCGTGCCGTACCGTCGCTGCTGCGGGATGCCGACAGCGAACAACTCGTTCGTGATGTTCTGGCCGACCTGTTGGAGAAGGGGGCCAGCACCAGGGTAGAGGAGGAGCTGAACGAGCTGCTGAGTACCATGGCCTGCCACGGTTCTGTGCGCGCCAACCGGCATCTGACGCTGGCCGAGATGAATGCCTTGCTGCGCGACATGGAGCGCACGGAACGCAGCGGGCAGTGCAATCACGGCCGCCCGACCTGGATGCAGTTCAGTATCGATCAGCTTGACAAGCTGTTTCATCGGGGTCAGTAGTACAGTGACGCGACTACCTGTTTTTTGCCTGATGGGGCCCACTGCCAGCGGCAAGACCGAACTTGCGGTGGCGCTCACTGAGGCACTGCCTGTCGAGATTATCAGCGTGGATTCGGCGCTCGTGTACCGGGGCATGGATATTGGCACGGCCAAGCCGGATGCGGAGATTCTCGGGCGGGCACCCCATCGGCTGATTGATATCTGCGAGCCCGAGGACACCTATTCGGCCGCCAGGTTTGCCAACGATGCCCGGCGGCATATCGAGGAGATCCACCAGCAGGACAGGGTGCCATTGCTGGTGGGTGGTACCATGCTTTACTTCCGGGCATTGCTGGAGGGGTTGTCACCGTTGCCGGCAGCGGATGCAGCCATTCGACAACGGCTGGTGGAAGAGGCAGCGCTGCAGGGGTGGGCAGCGCTGCATGCCCGTCTCGAGCGTATCGATCCGATTGCCGCTGCCCGTATTCACCCTAATGACCCGCAGCGCCTGCAGCGTGCTCTGGAGGTTCATGAGCTTACCGGCAAACCGATTTCCGAGTTGCAGGCGGTGCGAGAGGATGCCGTCGCCAGTCGCTATAGAGTGGCAAGGCTTGCGCTGTATCCGCAGGATCGGACGTTATTGCATCAGCGTATTGCCCGGCGCTTCGATACGATGCTGGAAGCCGGATTTGTCGGGGAAGTGGAGCGGTTGCGGGCTCGGAAAGCATTGAATCTGGCGCTACCCGCAATGAAATCAGTAGGATACAGGCAGGTATGGCAGTATCTGGATGGTGAGATCAGCTATGAGGAAATGCGGGAGAAGGGGAAAGTGGCAACGCGGCAGCTGGCAAAGCGGCAGTTGACCTGGTTGCGATCCGAAACGGGGCTTGAACGTTATGATCCTCTCACTTTACAATGGGCGGAAATGCTGGATAAAGTTATCTTTGAATATCAATCATTTTTATAAAGACTATGCTATATTGCATTGACTGAAATAGAAATTTTTAACTTATTAAAACTAGGTGGCAAGATGTCTAAAGGGCAGACTTTACAAGAACCCTTCCTGAATGCGTTACGAAAGGAGCGTGTACCAGTCGCAATTTATCTGGTAAATGGAATTAAACTCACTGGTCAGATCGATTCATTCGATCAATTTGTTGTGCTGCTACGCAACAGTGTCAACCAGATGGTATACAAGCATGCAATCTCGACCATCGTGCCTTCCAAGCCGGTTCGGTTACCGTTTTCCGAGGAAGACGACGAGGTAGATGAGTAATACTCGAACCATGCCGGACGTTCATGTTTGAGCGTCCGCAACAAGGCGAGCAGGCCGTTCTGGTTCATATGCTGTTCGCTTCTGAACACCGAGTAGACAATCATGATGAGGACGTCAGCGAGTTTGGTGAGCTGGTGGGTTCTACAGGTGTTGCGCAGGCCGCGCTGGTTTCGGGTAAAAAGGCAGCGCCTGATCCGCGTCTCTTCGTCGGCTCGGGTAAGGCACAGGAAATCAAGGATCTGGTAGCGCAGCACGCTGCCGATGTCGTGATTTTCGATCATGCACTCAGTCCGAGTCAGGAGCGTAACCTGGAAGCATTTCTGCATTGCCGGGTGCTTGATCGCACCGGACTGATTCTCGATATCTTTGCGCAGCGCGCACGCTCACATGAAGGCAAGTTACAGGTAGAGCTGGCGCAGCTGCAGCATTTGTCGACGCGGCTGGTGCGCGGCTGGACCCACCTGGAACGCCAGAAGGGTGGCATCGGAATGCGTGGCCCGGGTGAGAAGCAGCTGGAGACAGACCGGCGTTTGCTTGCCGAGCGCATCAAGGGCATCCGCAAGCGACTCGCACGGGTCAGGCAGCAGCGTGAGCAAGGTCGGCAACTGCGGAAGAAGGCCGATATTCCCACCATTTCCATTGTCGGCTATACCAACGCCGGAAAATCGACGCTCTTCAATGCGCTGAGTGGCGCCTCCGTGTATGCGGCCAATCAGCTGTTTGCCACGCTGGATCCCACCTTGCGGCGTGTGCGCCTGCCGGATAATCAGTCGGTGGTGTTGGCGGACACGGTGGGGTTCATCCGACAGTTGCCTCATGATCTGGTGGCGGCCTTTCGCGCAACGCTGCAGGAGACCGAGGAGGCCGACCTGTTGCTCCATGTCATTGATTCCAGTGATCCCGAGCGCAACAGCTATATTGATCAGGTCAATCAGGTTTTAAAGGAGATCGGCGCCTCAGAGCGGCCGCAGATCCTTGTCTACAACAAGATTGACCTTGCCGAGGTTTCCCACAGGACGCTGCCGGCACAGGATGGTTATCCACCGCGGGTGTGGGTGTCGGCAAAAACCGGCGAAGGGCTCGATACGCTGCTGGCCGTTGTGGCGGAGCAGTTTTCGCAGGCCACGGTACGGGGGCGTCTGGTGCTGCCGATGGAGGCAGGCCAGCTGCGGGCCGAGTTGTTTCGCTGTGGTGCGGTACTACACGAGGAAGTGAGCAGCGATGGCCAATGGCTTCTGGATGTCTCATTATCAAAACGCAGTTTCGGGCAGTTGTCCGGGCGATTCGAGTCTGTGGATTTTGATGTATTAACCCCACACCCTACTCTTTGATTGAGTTTTCCAACATACCCCCCTAAAATTGCGAACCTTGTGTGCACCATTTTCTGCTTCTGGAATCAGGGGGTGGAATGGCAGGGATACAAAGATGAATCTGACTGTTGCCTGCTGGCAGCGGTACTGGCACCGTCTGCAGTTATGGGCGCAACGAATTAAAGTTTGGAGATTGTAAATGCCTTGGAATCAACCAGGTGGAGATAACAAAGATCCATGGGGCGGTGGAAACAAGAATAATCAGGGGCCACCGGATTTGGATGAATTGCTCAAGAAGATTACCAGCAAGCTGGGCAGCTTCGGAGGTGGCAAGGGTGGCTCGGGTTCCGGCGGCGGAGGTCGTGCGGGCTCTGTTGGTCTGGTCGGCATCCTGCTACTGGGGCTGATTCTCTGGCTCGCATCAGGCTTCTACATTGTTGGTGAGGGTGAACGTGGCCTGGTGCTGCGTTTTGGTGCGTTTCAATCCGAATCGGTTCCCGGTCCCCATTGGCATATTCCGACACCGATCGAAACGGTCGAACTCGTTGATATTGATCAGGTTCGCAGCTTCCAGCACCGTTCCAGCATGTTGACCCAGGATGAGAATATCGTGGATATCGAGCTTGCTGCCCAGTATCGCGTCAATGATGCCAGGAAATACAAGTTCAGTGTGCGTGACCCCGATCTGACACTGAATCAGGCCGTGGAAAGCGCGCTGCGTGAAGCGGTGGGCAAGAGCAAGATGGATTTCGTATTGAACGAAGGTCGCCCGCAGATTGCTGCACTGAGCAAGCAACTGACACAGGCCATGCTGGATGCCTACCAGACCGGCATGGAGATCACGACGATGAACCTGCAGCAGTCACAGCCGCCCGAACAGGTGCAGGACGCCTTCAATGACGCCATCAAGGCGCGTGAGGACAATGTCCGCTTCGTCAATGAAGCAGAAGCGTATGCCAACAGTGTCGTACCAATGGCACGTGGTGAATCGGCCCGAATTTCGGAGGAGGCCAAGGCCTACAAGGAGCAGATCGTTTCCAAGGCCGAAGGTGAGGCTGCACGCTTCACCAAGCTGTTGACGGAATACCGCAAGGCACCGGTTGTTACCCGAGAGCGCTTGTATCTGGAAACTGTGGAGTCGGTACTTTCCAGGTCGAGCAAGGTGATGATGGATACCAAGAGTGGAAACAGCATGATGTACCTGCCTCTGGACAAGTTGATCAGTCAGTCATCCGCCAATGCGCCCAAGGTCGAGAAGGGGCCAGAGATCAATATCCCCTCGGGTTCCAGTGGGGCCATAAACACCAGAGAGCGCTCACCCAGACCGCTCAGAAGAACTACCAGGGAGAGCCGCTAATGGGTAAGTTACTTGCAGGTGGCCTGATTGCAGTCGTGCTGTTGCTGTCCATGTCAGCCTATACCGTCGATGAGCGAGACAAGGCCTTGCTGTTCAGTCTTGGTGAAATCAAGGATGCCAATTTGAAGCCTGGACTGCATTTCAAGGTGCCGCTGGTCAATAATGTCATCAAGTTCGATTCCAGGATTCTTACGCTGGATGCGCGCCCCGAGCGTTTCCTGACGGTGGAAAAGAAGAACGTCACGGTCGATTTCTTTGTCAAATGGCGGATCGAGGACGTCGGTCAGTATTATCGCTCCACCAGGGGGCACGAGCGCAATGCACAGAATCGCCTGTCGCAGATCATCAAGGATGGTCTGCGTAATGAATTTGCCAAGCGCACGATTCAGCAGGTGGTTTCCGGCGAACGCCAGGAAATCATGGCGTCCATCAGCTCTATCTCCAAGCAATTGGCCAAGGAGTTGGGTATTGGAGTCGTCGATGTCCGGATCAGCCAGATCGACTTGCCGGATGAAGTCAGCGGCTCTGTCTACGAGCGGATGCGGGCCGAGCGGGCGCGGATTGCCAAGGAGCTGCGTGCCCAGGGTAGTGAGGCGGCCGAGAGGTTGCGTGCCTTTGCCGATCGTGAGCGCACGGTCTTGCTGGCGACTGCCTACAAGGAGTCTCAGGTATTGCGTGGTGAAGGTGATGCCGCTGCCGCAGAGATTTACGCCAGAGCCTATAGTGCCGATCCCGAGTTCTACTCGTTTCATCGCAGCATGGAGGCCTATCGTGCTTCCTTCAGTGAAAAGAGTGACCTGATGGTGTTGGAGCCGGGTTCCGACTTTTTCCGCTATTTCAAAAGCCCCAAGGGGCAGCAATAGCAAGCGCCTACAGTGACTGATTTATGGGCAGCACTTGCCCTGGTTCTTGTGATTGAAGGGTTGTTGCCTTTCCTGTCTCCCCGGGGATACAAGCAGAGTATGCTGAAAATGACTGAAATATCTGATCGGGATCTGCGAATCATGGGGCTGATCAGCATGGTTCTGGGCGTGGTTTTTCTGTATCTGGTCAGGGCTTGATGCGATGACTAGCTATCAGACCAATCGCTGGTTGCTCCCCGAAGGTATCGAGGAAGCGTTGCCTGCCGATGCCGCGTGGCTGGAGGCTCACCATCGTCGCCTTGTGGATCTGTTCCGCAGCTGGGGTTATGAGCTGGTGATGCCCCCCTTTATCGAGTACCTCGAATCACTGCTTGCCGGCGCTTCGCCAGACCTGGATTTGCAAACCTTCAAGCTGACCGATCAGTTGACTGGCCGGATGATGGGCGTTCGTGCCGACATGACGCCGCAGATTGCAAGAATCGATGCCCATCGTATCAATCGGGAAGGTCCCGTGAGGTTGTGCTACCTGGGCACCGTGCTGACGACGCGGCCAGCTGGGTTTGGTGGTACGCGCAGTCCGCTGCAGGTGGGGGTCGAGCTCTATGGTCATGATGGCATTGCCAGTGATCGAGAGGTGCTCAGCCTGATGCTCGAATCACTGGCGCTGTGCGGTGTACCTTCAGTCAGTATCGATCTGGGGCATACGGGGATCTTCCGCGAAGTTTCGCGTGCCGCAGGGCTGGATGATACGGGCGCAGCTCTCCTGTTCGATATGCTGCAACGCAAGTCGGTTCCGGAAATAGAAGCCTTTGTCAGTGAGCTTGATGTCAGTCCCGATATTGCCCGGGGCATCAATGGGCTGTCGATGCTCAATGGTGGGCATGCGGTATTGTCGGAAGCGCGGGAATTGCTTTCCTTTGCTACGGAAGCGATGGCCTTTCTCGATGATCTCGATACGCTGGCAGAGGCGATTGAACAGCGCCATCCAGAGGTTGTTATCAACTTTGACCTGGCCGAGCTCAGTGGCTATCACTACGAGACCGGGATCGTGTTCAGTGCCTATACAGCGGGCGAAGGGCAGGAGATCGCACGTGGCGGCAGGTATCATGGCATCGGCAAGGATTTTGGCCGCGAGCGGCCGGCGGTGGGTTTCAGTGCTGATCTGAAAATGCTGCGCAAGGTTTCCATTTCGGAATATCGACTGGAGCAGCGTCGGATTCTGGCACCTTGCGACGGAACGGATGCAGAGCTCAATACACTAATTGAATCACTGCGTAGTCAGGGTGACTGCGTTATTTATACGCTGGATTGTAACAGCGAGCAGTTTGAACGTTCGGCCTGTTCGCATCAATTGATCAAGAGTCATGGTCAGTGGGCCATAGAGGAGATACGGTAATGGGGCAATTTGCAGTTATTCTTGGCAGCCAGTGGGGCGATGAAGGTAAAGGCAAAATTGTTGACCTGTTGACAGAAGACGCTACCGCGGTCGTGCGTTTTCAGGGCGGGCACAATGCAGGGCATACGCTGGTTATCGAGGGGAAGACAACGGCGCTGCACCTGATTCCATCGGGTATCCTGCGCGAAGGTGTGGAGTGTCTGATCGGCAATGGAGTTGTGGTTGCACCGGATGCGTTGCTCAAGGAAATGGAGATGCTCGAAAAGCTCGGTATTCCGGTGCAGCAGCGTCTGCGTATCTCGGCGGCGGCACAATTGATTCTTCCTTACCATGTCAGCCTTGATCATGCACGTGAGGTGGCGCGCGGCAAAAAGGCCATCGGTACGACAGGGCGCGGCATTGGTCCGGCCTATGAAGACAAGATTTCCCGCCGCGGCCTGCGTGTGGGTGACTTGTTCCATCGCGAGCGCTTTGCCGCCAAGCTTGGCGAAGTGCTCGACTACCACAACTATGCGCTCAAGCACTACTTCAAGGCCGATACCGTCGACTTTCAGGCAGTGCTGGATCAGAGCATGGCCTATGCCGACGCGCTGGAACCATTGGCGATCGATGTATCCGCACGCCTGCACGAATTACGCAAGCAGGGAGCAAACGTGCTCTTCGAGGGTGCGCAGGGTACGTTGCTGGATATCGATCATGGCACCTACCCCTATGTGACCTCATCCAGTACGACAGCAGGTGGTGCCTGTACCGGCAGTGGTGTTGGCCCACGTGATCTTGATTACATTCTCGGTATTACCAAGGCTTATACGACTCGCGTGGGTGCGGGGCCGTTTCCGACAGAGCTGTTTGACGAAATGGGCGCCTATATCGCTGAAAAGGGCCATGAGGTAGGTACTACTACTGGCCGTGCGCGACGTTGTGGCTGGTTCGATGGCGTTGCACTGAAACGTGCCGTGGATGTGAACAGTATTTCGGCATTGTGCATCACCAAGCTCGACGTGCTCGATGGTCTCGATTACCTGAGAATCTGTACCGGTTACCAGTGTGATGGCGAGCCGTGCAATACGCTGCCGATGCATGCTGACGACTACGATGCGCTGGAACCCGTCTATGAAGATCTGCCGGGTTGGCAGGAGTCGACCAAGGGTATTCAGGATTATGACGCTCTGCCGGAAAATGCCAAGCGGTATCTGAAGCGAATCGAAGAAGTCGTGGAAGCACCCATTGATATCATCTCCACGGGTCCCGATCGTGTTGAGACCATTGTGCTCAAGCACGCCTTCCGCTCCTGACCGGGACGATGGGATTGGGTTGAGGCTTGTTTGCGGGTGGATGGATTGGCAGTTTGCCGTCCATTCGTCCGCCGGGTATTCAGTGGTCGAGGTAGAGTTTGATCACTTCCTTGGCGACAAAGCTGACGAAGCCCATGCCCAGACCTATGAACAGGATGAACATCCCGAACTTGCCAGCCTTGGACTCCTTCCCCAGCTTGTAGATGATGAACAGCATGTAGCCGATCAGGCCGGTAAAGCAGACCTTCAGAGAGATATCTGCGAATTGTGCTTCAGTCATTGCAGGAGTTATTGTTGACGGGGCGGCGATACTAACCCGGAGGGAACCTCAATGCACGCTCTTGGTTAAAACCCTGGATTTAAGTACAACACTGCCCCGATCATGGTCGGGGCAGTGTTGCGTTGGATACCAGGGTTGACCCCGGGGATATACGGTAAAAAGTTGCTAATGGCAGCGAATGTCTGAAGTGGACTATGCTGCTTCGCGAACTCTTCTTACCATGGGGTAGAGGCGTTCGGTCTCGTTTTCGAGGCGCTCCAGTACGAGCCTGAAAACATCTTCTGTTTCTGCCAGAAACTGTTCGTGATGGCCAATGCGCAACTTCTTGTTGCGGCACCATTTGCGGATATACTTGTCGAAAACACGCTTGATCTCTGCTGAACCCGAAAGGAAATCCTTGGCGGTGTTAACGGCTTCCTTGTCTTTCTGTACCAACAGCTCTGTAATAAGATGCTTGTTTTCCAGCTCGAAATGCTCCTTGACAGACGCTACATAGCGGAAGAAAAGTTCCGATGTGATCGGGTTGTCACATAACGCTCTTTCGCACATCAGTGGTGTCAGAACATTGGAAAGCTCGGTTATCTTGTGGTTTTGTGTGTGGAGTTGTTCAAAAGTGATCATTGCAAACCTCTCAAAAATAGTAGGGATGCACTACTGCAACTGCAGATGACGCGAGTGCTATTACCTTGAATTCAAAAAAACGGTGGTGGGTGCACCGAGTACTATTTGTTTTAGAATAAGTACAAGGATAGGGGCCGCAGGTTTGAGCGTCAACAAGCAGAAAACTATCTGAATATTGTTACATACTAATGTATAGGCTGCATTGCGGGGGCGTACTATCCGGATTTCTTGCAGAAAACCGAGAGTTTTCTGCCGGGTGACAGGTGGGGCAGGTAACTGAACCCAGTACTTGAATGTTGTAACCCATTGTGAAACCAATCTCCTGCATCATCTCCGATTGAGACTCGGATTCGGGTAAAATGTAGCGGCCTGCTGTCTGCGGATTTTGGTTCAGATCAAGGCATTTACATGCGCAGAGCGGGTGCATACACGCAGTATGTGACCGAGCCGGTACGAAAATAGCGCCAACATGGGCCAAAATCCAAACACGCTGAGTAGTTACAAAACAAGGACAGTAAAATGGGCTTAGGCTTTTTTCGGTTGGTGCTCTCCATCTGGGTCATAGACCATCACTTCGGGTGGTCGAGGACCTATATCGAACCGCCACTGGTGGCAAGATTTGGTGTCGAGAATTTTGGATACCTAGGGATTGGCCATATATCCGTTATGGCCTTCTTTGTGCTGAGTGGCTATGTCATCACCTGGGTCCTCAACAACAAATATCCCGCCAATGGTATTGGTGTCAAGGCATTCCTGGTGGGCAGGTTCATCAGAATCTATCCCCTCTACTGGACGATCATTACCGTGATTGCGGTTGTGTTCTACCTTACGGCAGTGCCCGGTGTGGAAAGACCACAGCTCGAGATCGAACGCCTCATCGGTGATTACCTCCTGATACCCTACGGGATCATCGGCTTCTTCTACTTTTTCAACCGTTATGCCTATGGAATGATTGATGTACCGGCATGGACGCTGCCCTATGACATGGTGTTTTACCTCATTGCTCCATGGGTGGTGCTGCGAAA
The DNA here is from genome assembly GCA_964439815.1 of uncultured Thiotrichales bacterium. Taxonomy (GTDB): domain Bacteria; phylum Pseudomonadota; class Gammaproteobacteria; order UWMA-0217; family UWMA-0217; genus JALSHZ01. Next base: position 3,489 of record CAYTPO010000065.1, on the reverse strand, counting down.
GCGCATACTCGCTACCATCATTGTGCTTGAGCTGGTTTATGTGGTCGTGCTCAGCCAGCTGGGGCCACAATACTTCGATGGCTGGCATGAAGCCTATTTCACGACCGGCCATGCGACCTTGCTGGCTTTCTGCGTGGGGGCGCTGGCCTATTACTATCGCCAGGTCGTCATACATGACAGCGTCCTGATTGGCGCTACGCTGGCCTTGCTCTATTTTGCGTTTGCACCTTACGGCCTGACCAACCTCTATATCAATCACGTGCTGGTCATTGCCGTGTCGACGGTGCTGGTATTGGCACTGAAGAAGCGGAGCCCCCTGGACAACCTATTCTCGGAGTTGACCTATTCCACCTACCTGTTGCATCTGCCGGTCTACGAGGTACTTTCCTGGTTTGAAGTGACTTATGCGAGTGTCTGGGCGTTGTTTATGACCTACGTGATGGCCTTTGCGGTGGTCAAGTATTTCGAGGCACCTCTGGAACGCAAGCGTGCGGCATTGACGGCAGTGATGTTGCAAGGCACGGCAGGGCAGCAGCCTGTGGCCCCTCTGGCGGGAGGGCGCTGGGTTGCCGGGATGCTCTTTGTGTTGATTGTGGTGTCAGGTGTGGCCAATCTCTGGAAAGTGGGTAGTTTGTAGGTGTTGTTGGGGCAAAGCGTGACGCGGATGGTGTCGATTGGCAACGCCATACGTTAAACTTTGTGGCTTTTCAACAAAGCGATCTCTGATCTGATACTCATGAATCATCCCATACGCCGCCTGTTGCCGGTTGTCAGTGCCATCCTGCTGTTGTCTCTTTCTGCCTGTAAGAAGGATAATTCTTCAACGCCTGATCTGATCAGCTGTGATGATGCGACCATTGTTGCCGGGCAGTTGGCAACACTCAGTTGCAAGGCTGAAACCACAGCTGCATTGTCTGCCGTCTGGAAAGTCACGGATCTGTCCGGTATCGAACAATCCATCGATAGCAACGGCCTGACAATGACGTTCACAGCTGCAAAGGTGCAGCAGTATCGCGCCACTGTTACAGCCAGTGACGGCAGTGATTCGGAAACCGAAACCTTTCTGGTTACGGCAACCAATCCCAGCCCAACCGTCGATTGCCCCGCCACTGTCTCCGTCAAGGCCGCCCGGCCGGTGACCATTGATTGTTCCTCTTCGGATTTCGCTGGCGAAACTCTGCGTTACAGCTGGACCATAACCCCGCCACCCTCGGTTGCCGTCACTCCGGTGAACAGTGCTGTCGAAGATGTATCCTTCACGCCACCTGTAGCGGGCGCCTACGCATTACTATTGACGGTCAGTAACAGTACCTCCTCGGTCGAAAAGAGCGTGTCCGTCAATGTGGCCGCTGCAGCACCATGGAATATCATGCCGATCGGTGATTCCATTACCCAGTCCAATCTGGAGCACCAGAGTTACAGGTATCAGTTATGGGCAAAGATGCTCAATGCAACAAATATCAGCTTTGATTTCATTGGATCACAGCAACTCAATTCCAACCAGACAGCAGTCGGGAATCTGCCACCGGGGACGGTGCAGGTAGCGAGACCTGATATTACAGTCAATGGTCAGACCTACACATTTGACCCGGATCATGAAGCCTACTGGGGGTTGGCCACTGATGAAGTGCTGACCAGATTGAGGGCGTCACTACCGGCATTGGCAGAAAAGCCGGATATTGCCCTGATCCATCTGGGCACCAATGATGTGCGAAATGGACAATCCGATGCCAGCACCATTCAGGAGCTGAAAAGCATCATTGCAGAACTCCGCAACAGTAACCCTGAAGTCATTATCATGGTCGCAAAAATCATCCCGTATGCCACCAATACCGGAGCGGTTACCCCACTCAATCTGTTGATTGATGATCTGGATACCTCGATGAGCCAGGGTAATTCTCCGGTGATCATCGTGGATCAGTACTCGGGGTTCAACCCGGTCAGTGGCCAGGATACCTTCGATGGTATTCATCCGAACCTGAGTGGTGAGGGCAAGCTTGCCGACAAATGGTTGGCAGCGATCAGAAACGTAGTGAAATAGGAGCCTGTCGGACTTAACGCTGTTTGGCTGTAACTCCGGCAGGCTCCCAGGTGACACCTGGGAGTTGACACGGTCGCTTGTCGAATAAAGGCCCTGACGTGAGTCGGGGCTTTTTTTGTTGCCAAAACAATGAGATGCCTGGATGTTGTGAATCATCAATAGGAAATGGGTGGGAGAGGCCTATAATTACATGCATCGCTTTTCCTCCTGCTGGTAAATCCTGTATTCCGAGACTCTGCTATCCATGCAACAAAATACACTGCAACGAAAACTGATCTGGCCCGGCTGGTTGCGCCTCGCCCACTGGGGAATGGCATTGTCCGTTCTTGTCCTGCTGGCAACATCCTGGCTACTGGAATGGTCGCCCTCCGTGGCAAAGGCTGCCAGTGATTATCATGTCATCGCTGGCGCATTTCTTATGCTGTCCCTGTTGCTCAGGTTATGGCTGCTGATTACCGACAAGACTGTGGCTGGATGGCAGGCATTGGTGCCTTCCCGTAAATCCCTTGATGCCATGATGAAGACGGCGCGTTTCTACATCAGCCTGGGGAATATGCCGTTACCCGGGTGGTATGCACACAACCCGCTATGGGTGCCTGTTTACGGTATGGTCCTGGTGGTTCTCTTTATCATGGCGTTGAGTGGATTTTTCATGCCCTCGCATCCGGTAATGATGGGTTTTTATCTCCCGACAATACATAAATCCATGGCGACGTTGGTCTGGATCTTTACCTTCGCCCATATTATTGCCGTTGTCATGCATGATGCCAAGGCCAAGCATTCGGATGTTTCCGGGATGATCAATGGCTATCGGATTTTCGAGTTGAAGCCACTCGATACTGGCGAGAGTCCAACAGGAGGGCAGGGGGTTCACAAGGTATCCATCGACAAGATACAGATCAGGAAGAAAGGGTAATCGGGCATCCTGCAAAGGGCTGCCTTGATGCAGCCCCTCGCAGTAGTGGTGCAGCGTTGACTGTGGATAGGTTGTCGCTACTCAGCTCTGAAATTCGCTATCTCTACGTAAATAAATGCTCAATCTGCCGTAACTACTCAGCGAGTAGTTGTTACAATCTGTCAAGGCACAAGTAACGGTAAGCAGTTACCGAACACTTGAACCTAGGAGCCTGTCGGACTTGACGCTGTTTGGCTGCGCCCGAAGGAAGTGCCCTTGGGGTGCAAATCTCTGGATAGCGATTAATTCAGCTTATCCTGTTCGTCAAATAGCGCTGCTATTCTCCTCACACGATAAACTGACTTAATTCACCCCCCAATGAATTTCGCTTCAAACGGTTAAGTCCGACAGCCTCCTGGGAGGCTGTCCGAGAATAGGAGTCGTAGCGAGGGAAAGCCGTTTTAGGTCATTTTTTTCACTGATTTGAGGAGAATATTGGTTATATTTGACGAAAATCAGGGGGAAAAAGGGCCAAAATGGCTTTCCCGCAGTA
>CAYTPO010000064.1:0-20320 GCA_964439815.1 uncultured Thiotrichales bacterium | reverse complement strand
AGATGGCTGCTAACTATTGCCATGTTCATCCGGTTTATAGCGAATCCCGACAATCTCGTAACGGATACACCCTCTGGGTGTGACTACCTCGACCTCATCATCCAGATGTTTGCCGAGCAATGCCTTCGCCAGAGGCGAATCCATGCTGATATGGGCAGGATCTGCATCGATTTCATCAGGGCCAACGATACGATAGGTGACTTCTTCCCCCTCCTCCGGCAACAATGTTACCCAGGCGGCGAAATAGACCCGTTGCCGGTCGGACGGTAACTGATCGACCACCTTCAGGACAGGCAGCCGCTTTTGCAGATAGCGCACACGACGGTCGATTTCCCGCAATTCCTTCTTGCGATAGATGTATTCGGCGTTTTCGGAGCGATCACCTTCGGCTGCTGCCGCGGACAATGCAGCGGTCACTTCACGCCGGCGAATCCAGATGGCCTTTTCCTCGTCCTTGAGTGACAGGAATCCTTCACGCGTGATGTAGAGTGATTTTGGGGGTGCAGGGGGGCGATAGCGTCCCATCTCAGGTAATGAGAGCTTCCCAGTCTTGCAGGGCTTCGAGCACAGTCTCCCTGCTCAGGCGGGTTTCGTTGTCCTCTTCAACAGCATGACAGCTCAGCAGCACATCGTCACCATCAAAGGAGAGGGCGTGGCTGTTGCCGACAAAGTCATAGTGCTCACGCACCTCGGGTTTGCCGCCAAGCACCTTGATCAGCTCCCGACAGGTTTCCAGGTCATCCTGGATATCCGACTCCAGAAACTGTGCCAGTATGGTCGTATCTTCACCAGTGGCTCTTGGGGCACCGTCGCTATCACGGTATAGCTTCAATTTGCTCATTTTTTTCGGTCACGTATATAGATTGGATAGGCGGTATTGATCTTGCCATTCTTCAGCAGATAACCCTCGATGGGAAAGCCATGACCGGATGGCCCCCGCCAGGGTGTACTCTTGCCTTTCTTGCGGTGGTTGTAGGCATGCAGCACGGCCTTCAGGATCTCCTCCGGCTTCATCCGGTCGGGAAACATCGAGGAGAATTTGCCCTTCCACTTACCTGATTTCCTGTCCAGAATCTCCACCTGTGCGGTATAGACACCCGCCTTGTTGGGCTTGCCCTTGATCTTCACGACCCGGGCCGTGTCGACCGGCTTGCCGTTATAGAGCGCATGATAACCGGTGGGTTTGCCACGACGGTTGATCTCCCCCTGGAAGATATGGGTGACGTTGATTGCGGGACGCGTCTTGGTCCAGATCTTTTTTTCTGCCTGCGCGGCTGCCGGAAAAACGAACAGCATCCCCAGCAACAGCGCGACGAGTTTCATTGAATAATTCATGAGTCCTGATTCTTTAATACCTGAAGGTCGACCTGTATGGACTGCGTCTCATCCGCCAGCCATACAGTTCCATCCTGAACGGTACATTGTAACCGCATTGTTCTTTTAGTTAAATCAACAAGTTGCCTGCTCACGTCGTCACATATCTTCACAATCTTCAGGTTCTTGAAGCGGGTGACCTTATGCTGCATCTGTCCCCACCAGACATCACAGGCGCGGCTGTTGTAGCAATAGACGATAACCTGGCGGGCGCGGCCACAGGCTTTTTTCATGCGCCTTTCATCAGGCTGCCCGAGATCAATCCACAATTCGATCTCATCACTGAAATTCTTCAGCCAAAGATCCGGCTCGTCATCATTGCTCAGCCCCTTGGTGAATGTCAGGTGCTCATCGGCATTCAGCGCAAACGCCAGAATACGCACCATCATCCGCTCATCCGTCTCGGAAGGATGCCTCGCCAGCGTCAGCATATGTGTTTGATAATAATTGCGATCCATATCGGAAATGATCAATTCCGCCTTGAAGATCGTTGCACTAGTCGCCATTGAAATTTACCTTGCCTCTGAGTTTCTTGGTTGTCCCGCGGCGGGTCTTGGAGTCCATTCGCTTGCGCCTTGCCGTCTTGCTGGGCCGGGTCGCCTTGCGGGGCTTCCGGGTAGCAGCGGCCTGGGCGACAATTTCATGCAGTCGGCGCAACGCATCCTCCCGATTTTGCTCCTGGCTGCGAAAATTCTGTGCCTTGATGATAATGACTCCATCACGGCTGATACGCCGGTCCTTGAGATTCAGCAAGCGCTGCTTCAACCAGGGCGGCAGCGACGATGCCGAAATATCAAAGCGCAGATGCACCGCTGAAGAGACCTTGTTGACATTCTGCCCGCCAGCACCCTGTGCGCGGATGGCGGAAATCTCGATCTCGTTTTCCGGAATCCGGTAGGTATTCATGGCCCGGCCAGCAATTCTTTCAGCACGGCGGTGGCGTAGCTCCCCGCCGGCAGCTCAAAACTCAGACGCAGACTGTTTTCATCCATCCATTCATGCACCAACGCCTTTGGCACCACCCTCAGAGGCCGCCGCGCCGCATCGACACGCTGCTTCATCAATCCCTTGATGATCGGCTGATACGCTTCACACACCTGGTTCTCAAGCGCTGCAGCATCGGCAGAAACCTGCAATTTGCCTGCCGCCCCCGGTAACGGCCCGGTTGGATCAATCTCGCCGGTGGCCACTCGCTGGCGCAGCGCATCATCCACGGTTTCCACAGCGAACAGGCTATGCCCACCCTCCAGCATCATCAGATCCCCGGCGAGCGGTCGATTCCAGATACCCGCCACGACCCTGGCGGCCAGGACCTCATTGAACACCAGGCTGCGTGCTGCCGAAATCAGCAAGCCACGCATTTCACGATCCCTTACCCGTCGCTTGCCACGCAACATCTGCCGAGCCTTGGGGATATTGGCACCATTGTGGCCAAAGCGCTGGTCACCAAAGTAGTTGGGCACGCCTTCCACCGCCATTCTCTCAACCATCGCGGCCACAGCCGAGCGTTCCCCCCGGCAATCACGAAGGGTGATCTCAAAGCGATTCCCCCGCAACGCACCTCGCCTGAGCTTGCGCCCGTGCCGTGCCAGCTCCAGCACCTCGATTCCCGGCTCCCATTTGGCAGGCAAGGCCGGCGTCTCACGCCCCGGCAGCACAATGCTGAACCACTGCTCCGTCACCGCCTGACGATCCTTGAGCCCGGCATAGCTGACATCACGCGGTCGTACCTCGGCCCATCGCGCCAGCACCGCAGCCACCCTCGAGGTATTCCAGCCGCACTTGCGAATCTTCAACCACAGGTGCTCCCCCGCACCATCCGGCAGGCAGACCGGCAGCTCGAACACCTTGAAATCTTCCGGCACGGCTTTGACAATACCGGCGGCAAGTGGTGGCTCACCTGCCCGTGGCCAATCGGGCAGGAACGAAGTACTCTCTGATTCCGGCATGAGAATCGATCAATGACTGAGAAAGACGAAAATTCTACCCGTTTGGACGGACAATTGCTGTATAGCGAGCGTTTTGATGATTTCTACAGCACCCGCTCCGAGCCTGACCAGGAAAAGCGTTTTGTATTCTGCGAAGGCAACAAGCTGCATGAGCGCTTTGCCAAAGCCGGCCATTTCATCATTGCGGAACTGGGCTTCGGCGCCGGACTGGGATTTCTTTCGACGGCTGAACTTTGGCAGCAGACTGCACCACCCGGCGCCCATCTCCATTTTTTCTCCATCGAAAAATATCCGCTGGACAGAACCACACTGCAAACTGCCCTGCAGCCTTTTTCACAATGGGAATCCCTGAGCCACACGCTACTCCGGCAATGGCCAGTGCCTGTCCCCGGCTTCCATCAGATTGCTTTTCCCGAATCCAGGATAACGCTGACGCTCATTTTTGCCGACGTACTCGATGCGCTGCGACAAATGGAAGCCAGCGTCGATGCCTGGTTTCTCGACGGTTTCTCCCCTGCAAAAAATCCGGAGATGTGGCGGCCTGCCGTATTGAAGGAAATTGCCCGCCTCAGTTACCAGCAGACAACTTTTGCCACCTATACCGCAGCCGGACAGGTACGGCGCGACCTGACAGCCGCCGGATTCATTGTCACCAAGGGGCCTGGCTTTGGACAGAAACGGGAGCGGCTGCTCGGCCATTTCAGGAATCGGCGTACCGCGGCATTCTCCCGCATACAAAAACACCTGCGGCCCACCAACCGCAGTCCGGAAACCCGATCGGTTACCATCATTGGCGCGGGACTTGCCGGCTGCGCCTGCGCCAATCGCTTGGCTGCACGCGGCTATCGGGTAACCCTGCTTGAGGCTGGCAGCACCGTTGCTGCCGGCACCTCGAAAAACCCGGCTGCCATCATGCAGCCCTTTCTCAGCCTCGATGACAACACCGCCTCACATTTTTCCCGTCAGGGGTATTGCCATACCTTGCAGAAAGCACAACAACTGGCATTGCAGGGAATATCGAGTGGCTTTCATGGCGGAGGCCTTTTCAGCCTGCCGAAAAGCAAGGACGATGCACTGCGGAAAAAGCGCATTGCAGAAAATTTACGTTTCCCTGAATCCTGGATGGAGATGAAACCGGCAGAGCACATTCCCGGGCTTCCAGCCGATATTCACGGGAAAGGCATCTTCTACCCTGCCACCGGTTGGTTCGATCTGGAAAGATTCTGTCGGGCATTGGTGGATGAGTATCCGCAGAAAATTACCATAATGACCGGACAGCGCGTGGAAGCTTTGGACTATCGCAGCGACCATTGGCGCTTGCAAACAAAGAACCACCATTATTCCAGTCAATGCGTCGTCATCGCCAATGGCCACGCCGTAGCGGAATTCCGCCAGACCCGCCACCTGCCAATCCTTGCCAACAGCGGCCAGATCACCTTTGCCGCATGCAGTCATCCACCGCCCCTGGCCATCAGTCACAGCGGTTATATCGTACCCATCGATGACGACACACTGTGCTTTGGCTCCACCTACACCATCAACTCTCTGGAAACCTCAGCCACAACAGAAAATGATGCCAGGAACCTCGCTTCGGTTCAGGCGCTGTCTCCCCGGCTGCATCAGCAAATTGACGACAAAACCCTGCGCGGCTGGGCTGGCATCCGCGCCACCACTGCAGATCACCTCCCGCTGGTTGGGGAAATTCCGAATCCTGCCGCCTTTCGCGACATTCACGGCCCTTGGTTACTGGGAAAGAAAGCTGGAAATTCTCCGGATTCCCCCTTCCACCCGGGACTCTACTGCTGTACCGGCCTTGGCTCACGGGCGATGACATCGGGGATATTGTCCGGTGAACTGATCGCCTCACTGATCAATGCAGAGCCCCTGCCGGTGGAGCGGGCAGTCTATGAGGCAATACATCCCGCAAGATTCCTGAGTCGGGAGCTGAAGGCATCTGCCGGGTAGAGATCGACCGCTCGGAGCCTGTCGGATTTAACCGTTTGAAGCGAAAATCCCCGGGGGTACTTCCTGCGGGCGCGGCCAAACAGCACTAGGAGGCTGTCCGAGAATAGGAGTCGTAGCGAGGGAAAGCCATTTTAGGTCATTTTTTTCACTGATTTGAGGAGAATATTGGTTATATTTGACGAAAATCAGGGGGAAAAAGGGCCAAAATAGCTTTTCCGCAGTAGGCTCCCTATTCTCGGACAGCCTCCTAGCTCCGACAGACTCCTCGGTTCACTCCTGCGCCATGACCTCTTTCACCAATGGCACCGTCACTCGCCGCATGCGCGCCAGCGTTTCCTGATCCAGCTTTTCAATCAACTCCTCGAGCCAGCGAATATCACGCGGCGCATGTTTGACCAGGTAGTGGGCCACCTCTGCCGGCATTTCCAACCCACACTGGCGGGAGCGCCGCAAAATGAACGAGAGCAGATCGGCATCGGCGAGTGGGTCAAGGTGAAAGACCGGTCCCCAGAGCAGGCGGGAAGCGAGATCGGGCAATGCAACATCGATGGACTGTGGCGAATCGGCTGAAGCCAGCAGCAGTTTGCAGCCACTGCTGCGGCAGCGATTGATCAGGTGAAAGAGCGCCTCGGCCCAGGCCGGATCAGGTGTGACCTGTTGCAGATCATCGATGGCGACCAGTTGCAGGCGCTCCAACCCTTCCAGCATTCCACCTCCCAGCCCGGCCAACTCGGCCATGGGCAGATAGGTGGCCTGCAACTGCTGCCGCGATGCCTGCTGGCACATGGCCTGCAGCAAGTGTGATTTGCCTCTGGCACCATGCGCCCAGAGGTAGGCTTGCAACTCCTCCGGTTTATCGAGAAAACCCTGCAGGAAATAGAGTGCCGACGCATTGCGCCCGGGAATATAGTTCTCCAGCGTGGCCGCTTCATCCAGACGAATGGGAAGGGGAAGCTGTTTCACTGCGGTGGATCTTGATCCCGCGAAGCGACAACATGCTCAGCGGCATAGAGCTGGCTCTCAAGGTAGCGGCGCTGCAGATCACGCACGATAACAGCCAGTACCGCAGCGACCGGCAGCGCCAGCAACACACCCATGAAGCCGAATAGCTGCCCGCCCGCCAGCACCGAAAAGATGACCGTCACCGGATGCAGTCCGATCTTGTCGCCCACCAGCAGAGGCGTCAGCAGCATCCCCTCGGCCATCTGCCCGACACCAAATACCGCAACCACCCATACCAGCTGCATCGGGTCATGGGTCTGCATCAGCATGGCGACCCCCGCCACGACGATGCCGACAATAAAGCCCAGATAGGGTACAAAACTGACCACACCGGCCAGCAGCCCGATCAGCAACGCGAATTTCAATCCGGTCATTGCAAGACCAACGGCATAAATGGTACCCAGCGCCATCATCACCGTCAGTTGACCCCGCAAAAAAGCCGACAACATACTGTCGGCCTCACGGGCAATATGGGCAATCTCCGGTTCGATCTTGCGCGGCAGCAGATGATCGATACCGGCGATGAAATGATCCCAGTCACGCAGCAGGTAGAACCCCACCACCGGGATCAGCACGATATTGGCAGCCCACCCCAGTAACATACCGCCAGAGCGCGATGCATACTCCAGAATATTGACGGCAACGCCCCCTGCCGTGGCCCAATGCTGCGTGATCCAGGCGGATACGGCTGCCAGATTGAGCTGTTCGTGGGAAATACCGAAATTGTTTTCCAGCCAGGGCACGACGTTGTTGCTGATCCAGGCAATGTAATCGGGCAGCACATGAATGAGCTGGCTGATCTGCTGTTGCAACAGCGGCACCAGCAGAAGGATGGCCAGCACCAGCAGCAGTGTCATCACCAGAAAGACGATGATCACCGCCACCGTCCGCGACAACTTGTGCTTCTCCAGCCGGTCAACCAGGGGATCGCCGAGATAGGCCAGCAGGCCCGCAATGAAGAAAGGTGTCAGAATCGGCGCCAGCAGGTAGAACAGCCAGCCCGTGAGCAACAACAGCGCCAGCCCAAACCATCTCTGAGATTCGGATATCTGCATCATTGCTTGCGATATTCCCGTGTCTTTCTGCTCCAGATGCCAATATAGGCAATACCGCTGGCAATGGTACTGACCAGCAATGCCAGTACCAGCCAGCGCACCGCCTCCGCGGAAATCACGCCGTAAGCCCAATAGGTCAGCACAGCCAGCACCAGCAGGATCTGTAAAAAGGTATTGAGTTTGCCCAGCAGGATCGGCTCCATCTGCAGGCTCTTTGTAACCAGTTGATAGGCTGCCGCGCCCCCCAGAATGACGACATCTCGCAGGAACACCGCCACAAACAGCCACCATGGAATCAGATTCTGCCAGGCCATGCAGTAGAAGGTCACGATCATCAACAGCTTGTCGGCAATGGGATCCATGGTTGCACCAAACTTGCTCTGCCAACTGAAATAGCGCGCCAGAAACCCGTCCAGCGCATCGCTGAACCCGGCAATGAAGAACAGCCAGAACGCCAGCTGGTATTCACCATTCAGCAACGCCCACCCCACTGGAGGTATCAGCAGCATCCTGAATACGGTGATGATATTGGGGATATGGCGAGGTTGAAGCATTGTCATTGGGCGACGCACATTGTTCTGAGTTATGACTGCTGTTGCAGTCGGTATACTATTCTGATTCTGATCCTGCGAGTGTACCCCGTCTGTCAGTTTAATTGTATCTGTGCGACTACTTCGCCTGCGGGTGCCATCCCGGTTTGCGTCAAGGTTTCCTGACGGGGTTCGATGCCATGAAGAAGTAATAGTTGGCAGCGGCATTACCTGGGAATTCCGTGTTGCTGCGCGCCAGTACCCCATCCTCACTGATGGCCTTGAGCCAGGCGTCCTCGGAATCCTTCAGCTTGAGATCGAAAACGGCAAGATCCCCGTCATTGCTGATCGACTTGACCTCTTCGACACCCTTCATCGAAGCGAGATAACGGCTCAGCCTCTTGTAGTCGGCCCACGACTTCACATAGGCAACGGTAATCCGCAGCATCGGCAGGGCCGCAACCTGCTGTGCAATATCTGCCGTATCGGTACGCAGCTGGTTGAGTGCCAACTTGAGCGCCCGTGTCAGGCTGGTGGATTCCCCCACCGCTACCACGCCATATTGCTCCAGTTGCACGTGCCAGATCTTGCCATTGCGCCGCATTACACCACTGAGATACTGCGCCACATGGTAGCGACCAGTTGCACGTTCGATACCTTCGACATAGCCGGTTTCGATGTCCCCGGCGGTCACGAGTTCCTTGTCCTGCAAATCATAGAGCGGCAGCACCGCCTTTATCCCGGCCGAACGCGCCGCATTCTCCACCGTACCGACCAGCTTTTCATTGCTCAGTCTGCCCAGCACCTTGCCCGGCCGGTCACCGCGCGCATACACCAGCCAGAACAGCATCTCATCATGCATCAGTCCCGACTTTGTCTCATCACCCTGCTGCAGTGCTGCCGCCAACGCCGCGCCATCAAACCGGCTGCGCAGCAGCCAGCCATTGTCACCCGCTTCCTCATACTGATATTCCAGCAGATACTGATCGACCTTCTTCTTCAACTTGCCGGCAATGGCGGTTTCACCAATCGCTTCATTGTGTGTCAAGGTCTCCAGCGCCTGTACCAGCGACGCTTCCATCGCAGCCTGCTCGGCGGTATCGTCCCGTTCGGTGACCGCAACCTCTGTTGTGATTTCCCCAGGCTTCTCGGCAGCGACGGCGAACAGAGGGGACAGCAGAAGCAGCAACAGCATCAGGCGGGTTTTGAGTTTCATGGATTGTCCGGATGATTTGGAGGTAAACATCCTGCCAAGATACCATAACCCCCGGTTTACAGACCCACCTCAGCCCGCTACCATCGCCATTCTTTGTGAACCAGTCCCCATACCATGTCAGACAGCAGCCAGAAAGGCCTGAGTTATAAGGATGCAGGCGTAGACATCGATGCCGGCAACTCCCTGATCGAACGCATAAAAACCCACGCCAGTCGCACCCGGCGGCCAGGTGTACTCGCCGGGCTGGGCGGTTTTGGCGCCCTGTTCGAACTGCCACTCGATCGCTACCAGCAGCCCATTCTGGTTTCCGGTACCGATGGTGTCGGTACCAAACTGCGGCTTGCACTGGAACTGGGCAAGCATGACACCATTGGCATCGACCTGGTCGCCATGTGTGTCAACGACATCATCGTCGCGGGCGCCGAACCCCTCTTTTTTCTCGACTACTATGCGACCGGCAAACTGGATCTTGATGTGGCGACCGATGTCATCAAGGGCATTGCCGACGGCTGTCTGCAGGCGGGCGCAGCGCTGACCGGCGGCGAGACGGCTGAAATGCCCGGCATGTACGAAGGTGACGATTACGACCTGGCCGGCTTTTGTGTCGGCATCGTGGAAAAATCGCAGATCCTCGACGGTGCCAGCGTCAGCAAGGGCGATGTCCTGCTGGGACTGACCTCTTCCGGACCACACAGCAATGGCTACTCGCTGATTCGCAAGGTACTGGAAGTGAGCGGCGATGCGCTGGACTCCCCCTGCGGCAATGTCACATTGGGCGAAGCATTGCTGGCACCAACAAGAATCTACGTGAAACCGCTGCTGGAGCTGCTGGCCGGCACCGAAATTCATGCACTGGCCCACATTACCGGTGGCGGCCTGACCGAGAACCTGCCCCGGGTTCTGCCCGAGAACACTGAAGCACAGATCGATACCGGCAGCTGGCAGCGACCCGCCGTTTTCGACTGGCTGGCTCAGGCCGGCAATATTGCCGAAAGCGAAATGCTGCGCACCTTCAACTGCGGCATCGGCATGGTTGTGGTACTGCCCGAAGCGGCCGTCAGTCAGGCACAGGAAATACTGCAACAGCATAAAATCAGGAGTCAGGTCATCGGCCACATTGCCGCCTCCAGCGAAGCCGAGCCAAAAACCGTCTATCGTTCATGAAACCCTGCCAGATCGTTGTTCTGATCTCGGGAAGCGGCTCTAACCTGCAGGCGCTGATCGACGCCATCAAACGTGGCGACATCAGTGGCCGGATTGCCGCCGTTATCAGCAACCGACCCGGCGTCAAGGGGCTGGAGCGCGCCGCAGCCGAGAACATTCCGGCCCTTGCCATCGACCACAAGCGCTTCGGTAGTCGTGCCGAGTTCGATCAGGCGCTGGCAGAGACCATTGACCAATATCACCCCGACCTGCTGGTGCTGGCCGGTTTCATGCGGATTCTGACCCCGGAATTCGTCAACCACTACACCGGTAAAATGCTCAACATCCACCCTTCCCGCCTGCCCAGATACCAGGGGCTGCACACTCACAAACGTGCCATCGAAGCAGGTGACAGACATCACGGCGCCAGCATCCATTTTGTTACTGCGGAACTCGATGGGGGCCCGGTCATCCTGCAATCACGGCTGCCGATCAGGCCAGAGCACACTCCGGAAACACTGGCCGCCGACCTGTTGCCACAGGAACATGCCCTCTATCCGCTGGCAGTACAATGGTTCTGTGAAGGACGACTGAAGTACACACCCGAAGGTGTCAGGCTTGATGATCAGCTCCTGAGCAAACCCATCCAGTATGAAGAACTGACCTCGAAACACCGCACGCCATAGGCCAGGAGTCTGTCGGACTCATCCATTTGAAGGGAAAATCACTAGGAGTCTGTCGGACTTAACGCTGTTTGGCTGCGCCCGCAGGAAGTTCCCTTGGGGTGCAAATCTCTGGATGGCGATTAAGTCAGCTTATCGTGTTAGGCGAATGGGCTGAGTCAATCATCATCCAGGGAGCTCAAGATTTTTTCCCTGTTGCCGATAAAACCGTTGATGTCATCAATCAACCGGTAATCTTTTCCCGAGAATGCGCAACAAACACACAACAACTTCCGCACCCCCCCCTCCCTCGGTCGAAGAGATTGAACCGCGAATTCTCTATTCCGCCGATGTGATCGCAGGTGTATTGGACGACAACCTGATTGTGGAAACGAGAGTCGTCAACTCCCCTCCCACCAATCCATCATCTGAATCGACAACTGCGGCCACCCCTGATGATGAAACCCGATACGAAACCACCTTTCTGGAGGAAGAAAGCAGCAACACCCAGCCATCCTCGGAGAAATTCTCCATCACCCTGCTGGACGATGCCGTCAATCTCGACGACAGCGAAGATTCTCCTGCAAACAACGCTGAAGAACTCATATTTGTCGATACTGCAGTCGATGGCTACGCAGAACTGCTGGAAGATCTTCTGGCGTCCAGAACGGCAGGCAGTGAACCGGAAATCATACTACTGGACCAAAATGAAGATGGTGTCCGGCAGGTAACTCAGGCACTGCAGAACTACAGCAGCATTTCCGCCATCCATATCATCTCCCATGCCAGTGATGGAAATATCACGCTAGGCAACAGTCAGCTCTCGACAGCCAATCTGGGTGACTACAAAACCGCACTTGAAGCCTGGGGCAACGCATTGTCCGATAGCGGTGACATCCTGATCTATGGCTGTAACCTCACCGCCACTGAAAACGGCATCGAACTGATAAACCAACTGGCCTCCCTCACCCGGGCAGACCTGGCCGCTTCAGACGACCTGACAGGAAGTTCGGCTTCTGGTGGAGACTGGGATCTGGAATACCTCACGGGAGATATTGAAACCATAGCGCTGGCACCTGATGGAACAGCTCGCTGGAATCACGTGCTGGCATCAAGCCTTACCCCTACCGGTGAAACCCTGGTCAACACCAGCACCAGTGGAACGCAGGAAACAGCCTCGGAAGTTCGTGGTAGTCGCAATGCCGTGGCGATGGATAGTGCCGGTAACTACGTTGTCGTCTGGAGCGACTCCGTTACTGACGGATCAGGCTGGGGCATCTTCGGGCAGCGCTACGATGCCACCGGTACAAAACAGGGCGCCGAATTCCGCATCAATGAAACCACCAATGACAATCAGTACTGGGCATCGGTGGCCATGGATGACAATGGCAAGTTCGTTGTTACCTGGACAAGCGTCAATCAGGATGGAACCACTTCGAGTATTTATGCGCGTCAGTTCAATGCTGATGGTTCTGCGGTTGGTAGCGAATTCAAGGTCAATGAATCTGGTGGGAACCAGTCCAATTCATCAATTGCCATGGCAAGTGATGGACGTTTCATTATTGTATGGCAGGGAAATGGATCTGGAGACAACGATGGAATCTTTGCCCAACGCTACGACGCAGCAGGCATTGGGTATTCCGAATTCCGGGTAAATACTACCACCAGCAACGCACAAATCAATCCGGCAGTTTCCATGAACGATAATGGTACTTCGATTATTGTATGGAATAATGGATCAGACTCCTATTTCCGACTGTTTGACTCAAACGGAAATACAGCGGGGTCAGACAAGAAAATAAACACTCTTAGTGGTACCAGCAAGGCAACTGTGGCAATCGCCAACAATGGTAATAGCGTTATTGCTTTCGCATATAATGGTATTGGTGACGACGGCATCTACTATCGCCGCTTTGACAGCTCTGGAAACGAAATCACTATAACTGAGTTTTTTAGTGCTCCCCCCAGTGTCAGCACCGGTTCCAATAATGATGCCACGGCACCTTCCATTGCCATGGTCAAAGCCACTGGTGATTTTATTGTCACCTGGGAAGAAACGGGGGATAACGATGGCAAAGGTGTCTACGCCATAGCCTTCCAGGAAAATCAAGATAGCCTCTGGGGCAAAACCCTGATCAACGAAACGGTCAGTGGTAACCAGATTGCTACTTCCGTCGCCCTGCTTGATACTGACAACTACGCTGTGGTGTGGTCTGGCAAAGGCACTGGCGACTCAAACGGCGTTTTCCATCGACAGTTCGGCTCCAGCACCAACAACAGTCCCTCAGCCGATGCCGGTAGTACATACAATATCGACGAAGGTGGTTCACTGGCGCTGGATGCCTCTGCTTCCAGCGATCCTGACAATGACAGTCTCACCTATTCATGGGATCTGGATAATGATGGCACCTTCGGTGACATAACAGGCCTCAATCCGACGGTTGACTGGACTACCCTCAAATCCTTCGACATTGACGATAATGGCAGCTATACCATCGGCCTGCAGGTGGATGATGGCAATGGCGGAACCGATACCACGACAGCCACGGTTACTGTCTCCAACGTTGCGCCGGTTCTCTCCATATCAGGCGCAACGAATGCCTACTCCGGGGGTATCTACACACTCAACCTGTCCGCTACGGATCCCGGTGATGACACCATTTCCAGCTGGACCATCAACTGGGGTGATGGTGAAATACAGACCATCGCAGGTAATCCGGGCTCGGTGACTCACAGCTACACCAATGACGGGTTTACCAACAATATCCTGGTCTCTGCCACGGATGAGGATAATCCAGCCAACTATCTCCACAATGACCTCTTTGCCGGCCATTACGCCCCCGGTGCCGGGGTTTACCGGATTCAGGGAACCTGGGGCAATGCCCCTGCCGAATTTGCCACTGGCGATGGCTTGAGTAAAGCCATTCAACCCATTGTCGGCCCGGATGGCAAGCTGTATGTCAGCGGCGAGGCATCCAAAAACATCCTGCGCTATGACGCTACCTCAGGTGCCTTCCTCGGTATATTCGCAACCCTCAGTGGCGATGCAGGCGGGCTGGCCTTTGGCCCTGATGGCAACCTGTACGTCAGCAACTACAGTGCCAAAACCATTGAAAAATTCGATGCAGGGAGCGGAGCCTCCCTGGGTAGTTTTGTTACAGGCATCAGCGACAATCCCTACAGCCTGACTTTCGGCCCTGATGGCAATCTGTATGTCGGCCTTTATAACACTGCCGCAGTACTCAAATACGATGGCACGACAGGCGCTTCGCTGGGCACCTTTGTCTCTGCAGGTGCTGGCGGGCTTGGCACGCCCGAGCAAATCATTTTTGGCCCGGATGGCAATCTCTATATTGCCGATGTCAAAAACGGAAAAAACAATGTCCTACGTTTCAATGGAACCAGTGGTACATTTATCGATGAATTTGTGACTGCCAGTGCAGGGGGACTGAGTAAGCCCAATGGACTCGCCTTTGGCGCAGATGGCAATCTGTATGTCACCGACTCTCAAAACGGTGCGGTATTACGCTTTGATGGCAGTAGTGGTGCATTTATTGATCAATATGTCACTGGCATCAATACCCCTTCACTACTCGGGTTCGCCCCTGACCTCCAGGTTACTGTCCACGGCAGCATTCTGGTAGACACCAATACCGACACAAATGATGGTGATACCAGTTCCATCGATGCACTGCTTGCCAACAAGGGAGCTGACGGCTTTATTTCATTGCGTGAAGCCATTATTGCCGCCAACAATACTGCCAATGACTCTGTCCCCGATGCCATCCATTTCAATCTCTCGAGCGCACAGACCATCACCCTGGATTCCTCGCTTCCCGACCTGACCGAAGCTGTGGTCATTGATGGCACGACTGACCCCGACTTTTCGGCCACACCCGTTATTGTACTTGATGGTAGCAACACCGGCTCGGGAGTCAACGGACTCACCATCACCGGTGGCGGTTCGACCATTCGAGGCCTAGTCATCAACCAATTCGACTCACATGGTATTTCCATTCAGGGAAGTGGCAACAACACTATCACCGGCAACTATCTGGGAACCGATACAACCGGGCTTGTCGATAAAGGAAATGCGAAAAACGGCATCAATATTCTGAATTCCAGCAATAACCAGATCGGGGGTGCTGCAACGGGAGAAGGCAACCTCATTTCCGGCAACGACCTGGAAGGTATCGAAATCACCGGGAGCAGTTCATCGGGAAACACCGTGTACGGAAACAGGATAGGCGTTGACAGCACCGGCAGTGGCGCTCTGGGGAACAACAAATCCGGGGTCTATATAGGCCAGGGCGCTCACGACAACGTGATCGGTGGCATTGGCACTGGAGAAGACAATATCATTGCCAACAATAGCGCTGGTATCCGCATTGGCAATTCAAACTCCAGCAGCGACACCTCTGTTGGAAACACCATCAGAGGCAATAGCATCCATTCTCACTCTGGTCTGGGAATCAATATCGGTATTGATGAAGTAACAGATAATGACACCGGTGATAGCGACGCCGGTGCCAACGACCACCAGAATTTCCCCGTACTGACTGTCGCAACCGTATCAGGCACCGATCTGAGAGTTCAAGGCACCTTGAACAGCGCTGCCAACAGCAGTTTTTCGATTGATTTCTATACCAATACTACGGGGGACCCATCTAATCATGGTGAAGCCCGCCGCTATCTTGGCTCGACCACTATCACCACCGATACCAACGGGAATGCAACCTTCGACAACCTGCTCAGTGGCGTCAGTGTCGCCATTGGCGAACACATCACTGCTACTGCCACCAATGATTCAGGTAGTACATCAGAACTCGCACTCAACGTCATCACGATCAGCAGTGCGCCCACCGCCGATGCCTCGGCTGGAGCACCCTATGCCATCAACGAAGGCGAGGCGCTCACACTCGATGGCACTGGATCATCCGACCCCGATGGCGATAGTCTGACGTATGCCTGGGATCTGAACAACGATGGAACTTATGGTGACGTCACCAGCATGACCCCCACTATCAGCTGGGCAACGTTGCAATCCTTCAACATAAATGATGATGGCAGCTATACCATCGGCCTGCAGGTGGATGATGGCAATGGCGGAACCGATACCACGACAGCCACGGTTACTGTCTCCAACGTTGCGCCGGTTCTCTCCATATCAGGCGCAACGAATGCCTACTCCGGGGGTACCTACACACTCAACCTGTCCGCCACGGATCCCGGTGATGACACCATTACCAGCTGGACCATCAACTGGGGTGATGGCTCTGTAGAAACCGTTAATGGCAACCCCTCCTCCGTTACTCACAGCTACATGGATGGAGGGTTTACCTACAATATTACTGCTGCGGCCACAGATGAAGATGGTACCTTTCACAACAATGAGTTGCTGATCAGCGGCGAATACTCCGACCATGTCCTGCGCATGGATCCCGCTACGGGCGCATTGGCACAAACCTTCGCCACCGGTGATGGACTAACAGGCCATAGCGCAATGGTGATTGGTCCGGATGGGAACCTGTATGTCGGTGGTGATAGCACCAAAGTGCTGCGTTACAACGCACAAACCGGTGCTTTTATCGATACCTTCATCGACGACAATCATCTGGATATGGTGGAAGGAATAACCTTTGGCCCCGATGGCAACTTGTATGTCGCCAGTGGCTCAACTGATGAGATCCTGCGCTTTGATGGTACAACGGGGACGTTCATCGACGTATTTGCCTCTGACAACCTGCAAAACCCACACTCCCCTACCTTTGGCCCCGATGGCAATCTCTATGTCTCCAGTTTCGACTCTGATGAAATTCTGCGTTTTGATGGCAACAGCGGTGCCTTGATCGATACATTTATCACTGCGGGAGCCGGAGGACTGGATGGACCAATTGACCTCTATTTCCATTCGGATGGAAATCTCTATGTCACCAGTTTCCAATCTCACAACATCCTGCGATTCGATGCTTCCACCGGCGTCTATCTGGATGAATTCGTAACATCAGGCTCAGGAGGCCTGGTCAAACCCGTGGGTATGGCCTTTGGCCCGGATGGCTATCTCTATGTCGGCGGCTTCGGCTCTGACAACGTCTTGCGCTACAACGGCAGCACCGGGAGCTTCGTGGATGAGTTTGTTACGGCAGGCACCGGAGGACTGAACGCTGCCAACTACCCGGTTTTTGTTCCAGAACAGCAGGTAAACGTTACCGCAACAAATCAGGCACCAACAATTACCTCACCTTCATCAATCACCATTGAGGAGAACCTGAGCGTAGTACAAACCCTCACCGCCACCGATCCGGAGCTGGATACGGTTACGTTTTCAATCACTGGCGGCAATGACAGTGGCCTGTTCTCCATCAATGGCTCCGATCAACTCATTTTCTCTACTTCACCAAACTTTGAATCACCCACTGATTCTGACGCAAACAACATCTACGAAGTTGAAATCACGGTAAACGATGGTAACGGGGGTACCGACCAGCAAAACCTCAGTATCACTATTTCAGATCAAAACGAAGCACCAACCATCACTTCCGGAGGTGGCGGCGCCAGTGCTTCGGTTGCAATCACCGAGAACCAGACCACTGTCACCACAATTACCGCAACCGATGAAGACCAGCCCGCCAATACATTGACCTATTCGATTAGCGGCGGCCTGGATGCAACACTTTTTTCCATTGATTCAATCAATGGAAACCTGACTTTCAACTCCCCGCCAAATTTTGAATCTCCGGCAGATTCTGATGCGAACAATACCTACGAAGTTGAAATCACGGTAAACGATGGTAACGGGGGAATCGATACTCAATCCACTACCATCACCGTTACCAATGCAAATGAATCACCAACAGATATTACGCTGTCCAGCTCCACTGTAGATGAGCATACCGATACGACCTCGGGATACCGCATCGGCAATCTCGTTATGACGGATCCCGACTCGGGTGACACGGCAGACTACACCATTTCAGGCGGCGCTGATGCCACCAAATTCCGCATTGGAGGCACCGGTCTGGATGAGCTGATTCTCACCGATGGCAAACTGGATTTTGAATCGCAACAGACCTACCAGGTGATTGTGGAAGTCTCTGATGGAGGAGGTCATACTTTCAGTAAACCATTCATCATCTCAATCAATAACCTGAATGATCTACCGACAGGTAGTGTAACCATCGACAACATGTCACCGGCGGAAGGTGATACGCTCACTGCCGCCAATACGCTGGCCGATGAAGATGGTATCAGCAACACCATCCAGTACCAGTGGCAGCGGAATGGTAACGATATAAATGGTGCAACATATTCCAGCTATACGACCACTCAGGCCGATGTAGGCTCCCGAATTTCCGTGAATGCTCGCTATACCGACGATCTGGGCACAATCGAGTCCGCAAGCTCCCTGCTCACCACCGTTGTGACCAATATCAACAATGCGCCATCCGGCTCGGTAACCATTGACAATATGACACCGGCAGAAGGCGATACGCTCCAAGCCTCCAATACCCTGACCGATACCGATGGCCTGAGCGGTATCATCAGCTATCAGTGGCGACGCGATGGAGAAAATATTGCCTCGGCTACCACCAACACCTATACCACAACACAGGCTGATGTCGGCCGGGCGATTTCCGTCGTAGCCAGCTATACAGATGCACAGGGTACCTTCGAGGAGGTTGCTTCTCTGCAAACCGATTTGGTAGCAAATGTCAATGATGCACCATCAGGACAGATCCTCATTTCCGGTCTGCCTCTGGAGCATCAGGAGCTTACCGCCAATAGCGATTCTGTTGTTGACCCGGATGGTAACGGAGACTTTTCCTACCAATGGCAACGTGATGGCGCTGCTATTGTCGGAGCCACAGGAAATTCCTATACCCTCACACGTGAGGATATCGGGCATGAGATATCCATTGAAGGTCAATACACCGATCATTTTGGAACACTCGAAACCATTTCCAGTCCTTCGGTAGGACCGGTGCAAGCCGCCAATAGAGCACCTGATCTCTCCAATTTCAACAACGGTACACTGCAAACTGACGAAGATGAAATAATCGCCATCTCCTTCAATGATCTCACCTCGCTGGGCGATGAAAGAGATAGCGATGGTACAGTGGTCGGCTTTGTCATCCGGGAATCCTATTCCGGGAACCTGCTACTCGGTGCATCCATCGAGTCAGCAACGGCATGGAATCCAACTTCAAACAATACGATATCCGCATCAGATCGCGTCTACTGGCTACCCCCACCGGATGCCAATGGCTTGCTCACCGCATTTTCCGTTGTTGCTGTGGATGATCGTGGTGCATTTTCCTCTGATCAGGTTCATTTCAAGGTGAATGTCGAAGCCGTGAATGATGCCCCCGTACTCTCGGCAGACACCTCAACCTTCAGTAATTCACAACCCGCTCAGGTGAGCCTTCAGGATACCAGTTTCAATATCACCGATATCGACGCCGAGGATAATCTGCTGCAACTGACCCTGTCCGTGGAAAAAGGCGCGATTATTGTTGATCCGGCAGCCTCCGGTGTCGAGATTCTTTCCGGCAATGGCAGCACCCATGTCAATCTGACCGGTACGCTGACGCAGCTTAATTCACTGGTAAAGGGATTGTCACCACAGGATGGCAGGATTACCTACCTTGGTGGCCCTGCCGATACCACAGATCAGGCCACGTTGACCGTTACAATCAATGATCTCGGCAACAACGGCAAGGATCCCGGGAAAACCGGTTCCGGTGCAACAGAGTCCTCCAGCCTGCAATTTACATTGGAAATAGCGGCTATCAATGGTGCGGAACAATTGCAAGTGGACGAAGATGCTGCTCCCATGACCATTGATCTGGCCGAGGTGTTTGGCATCGGTAGCTCACGAGCAATAGACCTGAGCTACAGCGTGGTCGCCATTGAGGACTCCACACTGTTGACAGGAACGATTGACAAAGAACGGGGTGTCCTTGTAATCGGCTTTCTCCCGGATCAGGCAGGTAATACCAGTATTACGATCCGAGCCACAACCCCTGCGGGAAACTACATCGATACAGTAGTATCCGTCACGATCAACAGCATCCCTGACGCACCCGTCATTCTGACCCACATGCGCGAAGGAGAAAACGGACCGGAAATAATCGTGGTTATTTCTGCCAACGCGGTAGATTCCGCTATAACCTGGTTTCATATTTCCTATTTACGCGATGGAACCCTTTATCTTTCCAATGCAACTACCGTTGTAAACAATGGGGATTTCGTTTCCAGGGAAGATACTGAGAAAGGACTGGTCTTCAAACCCGACAATGCCAATGACTCAGCCAGTGATCTGAGATTCTCCGTCATCGGTGCCTTTGATGATCGAACCATCATACCCAGTGCGGCAAAGGTAGAATTCTCCAGAGTGGTGCCCCCCATTATCGTGGAAATGACT
>CAYTPO010000063.1:0-19869 GCA_964439815.1 uncultured Thiotrichales bacterium | reverse complement strand
TATAACCTGTGTACATGAGACCTTTGTTGCACAGATTATCTCCTCCCAATATAGAGTACGAGATATCTTTCTTTTTTATGTTTGGATTCGTAAACTTAGCTGGGTGGCTGGTAATGAGAAGCTCTTTAGCCTTTTTTGCAGCAATGGGTAGCCAGAAAGAAAGATCAAAAATATTATTTGCCTCATCAATCACCGCCTGCTTTTCCTCTTCGGTCATTGATGCCTTGGTTTTACTTTTGATGCGGGCTTCTTTTCGTTCTTGCAAGAAGTCCCTGATAGCCGGATCTAGCATAAAAATATCCTTGAATGTGTCATGGGTGGTTTGTTTAATTTAGCCCAAGTTGATCGCAGTAATGAAAACTCATCCCAACCGGGTCTTGTCCATGTGTCGGAAGTGATAACTCGCCAAATATCAGGCCGGCTCTACGGGGGGGGATTTCTCTCGCCTGGGCAATATCTTCCAGTAGTATTTCATAGTCCCGGATGAGCCACATGCGGCTGATTTCTCTTGAGCTCAGGGTGTAGTGAGAGATGTTGAAAAGTTTGTCGACAGGATTGATATTGCCTTGTGGATCTTTCTCGACAAAACGCCATTGGTCATCCAGGGGAGTCAGGTAAACCTGTGGATTTGTGGTGCTTTCGCGAAAACGTACCAGTTGTTGTGGCAGTCCGGTGAGCCACCAACATTGCGTGAGCCAGCCTTGCAAGGATTCCGGGCCTTGCTGTTGGTAATCACTCAGCAGTTGATGCAGGCGGTGATGCTCCAGATCGACGAGGCTTTTCGCAGGTTTGAGCGACTTGCTTTTCTGGATGCGTGGTCGTGCGTCTACGCTTTTCTCCAGAGCCTTGGTATCCAGCAGTTGAACAAGGTCATGAGTGGACAGGCGGTTTTCTGGTGATTCGAAGCCTGGACGACAAAAGGCAGGTTTATGGTCATCCTGCGTGAGTGACTTGAGGTTGTACTGGAGTAGCCCCAGATTGGGTGATTCCACGGGGTGATCTCGATGCCGCAGTACCCGTCCGGCCAGTTGCACGATGGAGCGGAATGAAGAAGGCTCAATGATGGCCCAGTCGAAATCATGATCCCGCCCCACTTCTTCAACCGGTGTCGCTATAAGGACAAAGATCAGGTTCTTGCTCGAACATGTCTCCAGATGTTCGCGAATGACCGGGTTTCGGAGCATTTTCCGGGGTTCTTCCGGGTCACGCTTGAGTACTTCATCAAGGTGCTTTTCCTGGGCGCTTCTCATCAGCAGCACTTGCTGGCTGTGATAGGCCATCACACGCACCTCATAATCGTCGGGCCAGTCGGTGCCGGCGAGGTAACGGGTCAATGCAATGCACGGTGGAATATTGGCCACCCGTACCACGCCAAATGAAAAGTTTATTCCGCTATGCTCATCAACAAGGTGGTGGCCCTGATGCTTTTGCTCAATAGCGTGTTGGATAACTTCAAACCAATTTTTTCGAATGCTTTCTTCCTCACCGGCTTCTGAATTATTCCTGATAGCGCTACAGTCGATAATATTGGCCTTGCGTCTGATCGGTTGCCTTTTCAGTTCGGTGATCCGCTTGCTGATAAAAGCCTGATGATGTTGTCCAAAGGTGCTGGTGTTTTCAGTGTTGCCTGTGGCGGCAATGCCTTCCACACGGGTGGTAAATTCATCTATCCAGGCGCAGCCGATCAAGGCGCTGCTATCACGGGTTTTGGTGTAGATCGACCAACCTGCCTGATAGGCGTTGAAATAGCCTTCGGCCAGATCCGGTGCAATGGTAGCCGAAGAGATCATGACCTTGCGCCCCAACATACCCGCAAGGTGGATGAGCCGCCCAATGGCGATGAGGTCATTGCCATCAAAATCGTCAATCTCATCAATGACCAGATCGGAGGACATCATCCGCAGGGTGGGCAGAATATAGCGCCCCCCACGACGGGTTTCTGTGGCAGCCATCAGGTGGTCGATGGTGCAGCTCAGAACTGGCGCATAAAGAAATTTTTTGTTCTTTTCCCGCTGACTGTCATCGGCAAGCACGGTGGATAGGGCATCTTCGGGGATCTCGCTTTCAAAATGAATCTCATTGTCAAGCAGCTTCTCCAGCGATTCCGACCCCAGTTCACTGTTGGTTTTCTCCTTCGCTTCCTGCGTTCGCTGCTGATGTAACTCCAGGACTGCACGGGAGCCGATCAATACCGCCAGATCAGTATCATCCAGCCCTATGCGGTGTCGGTATTCATCGCCCGTTTGCAGAGTCAGTGTGCGAAGACCCAGCGCCAGGATAAAACGCAGGCTCTCTTGATCTGGTGAGAGTGCTCGCATGATCTTGGCATTGGCAAATGTCTTTCCCTTGCCGGTACTGGCCATATTGACGGCAAAAAAGCCAACCTCCTCGATCCCCTGTTTTTCCGGTAAGGTCTTGCGCCAGTTGACAATTTTATTGACGGCTGTTTCCTGCCAACGGAAAGCACCCCGGCTTTTCTTTTTCAATGCCTTGATATCAAAAGCTCTGGGTAGTTCACCGCGCTTTCCCTCAAAAGCGGGGAGTAGGTGGGCGGTATTCAGGGCATGGCGTGTTACCCCGACCAGGTGTTCGTCTAGCTTCTGTTTCAGTGCTTTTGTTTTTCGATCCGTATTGGCAAACAGATTCAGTTCACTGCGCCACTGCGGGTCGGCGTTGCAGGAGGAATAGTGATGATCGCCCAGCATCAGTGACAAACGGGCGTGATATAATACCAACCTCCAGCTACCATCCGTCATGGCCTGTTCAATCAATGGCAGGCAGTCGTGAAGTCGTTTGGCCCATTTTCTGGCTTGCTTCAGCCATGCCGGGGATTGAGTGGGAAGCCCGTTATCGTAGGTGAAACAGTGCTCCAGATTTTCGTGAAACTCGTCTTCGTCACGGCGATTTTCGTAACCCCACTGCTGCGTGATCCGCTTGAGGGTCTTGCCCAGGCTTGAGGCAGGTTCGGCCTTCCAGTCATTCTGGTTATCAGGATCTTGCGGTGCGGGCAGACGATGATGGGAAACAATCAACCAGGCAAGCAGGCTGGCGCCGGGCGGAAGATCACCAAGAGGCTTCGCTATATTTTCCTTTGCTCGCTGAATGATGTGCTCACTGTCCAAATTGCCCAAAGCCAGACGACTCAACCACTGATCATCGGACGCCTTCTCAACGTAGGCTTCAAGAAAGAGGGTGGATATCCATTCGTGGCGCAAGGGGTCGCCAATGATTCTGTTTTCCCGGAGCTTGGACTGGAAGAAAGCCGATGCCTTGCCCCAATCATGGAACAGCGCCGAAAGTGCTGCCAATGCCTTGATAAGCGGGAGATACCGCCAGTCGTTTTCCCATTGTGTGTTCATTATGGTCTTGCGAGTGCTATTGACTGGAACATATCCCTGGATGTCGAACTTGCTGCGATTCCCGACGATCCAGGCGAGTTCGCTGCGGCTTCGGCTGCGTGCCCAATGACAGGATACTGCCGTATTTTTCGACGCTGTCTTGCGCAGTAGTTTTTTTACTGCCAGCAAGCCTTCGGCGGTGATCACGGTTTGCCAGGTGCGGCTACCTATGCGATTGGCGAAGGCATCGAGCACGCGTCGGGTTCTGTTGAGCGCTTTTTTCTCGCACTGCGAGACAAAGGTGACCATCATGATTGGGGACCGTGCAGGCTGAGTTCCTTGATGGTGTTGAACATGAAGTCCAGCGCCTTGTGGCGGGTGAAGTTTTGCAGGCATTGCTGGCGGAACTCCTGTTCCGAGGCTTCTTCTTTTGCACAAATGAAGGCCCAGGGGAGAATCAGCGCATCCTTGACCAGATCAGCAACATCGAAAACCAATGCACCGCGCCGTGTCTTGCCGTGCAGGACGGCAAATCCGTGTGGGATGCCAAGTACCCAGAGCGTGGTGGCTGCCAACCCATAGGCCAGGTAGTTGCCATGATCGAGAAAACCGTTGGCATCGGCAATGTTGCCCCCATGCTCTCGAACAAACGCCTTCTGCCTGGTTCGGTTGGCGGCAATCTTGTACAGATTTCGGGTGAGTTGTGCTTCGACCAACAGCAGCTCATTGACGTTGTTGCTGTCGTCGATCTGTTTGGAGAAGCCCTTTAACGCTTTGTCGATATCCATATCGTCGATATAAAAGCCTTCGTTTTGCAGATCGCGGTCATTGCTCCAGACTTTTATTAGATAGTCGATCCTTGTCTGCTGAAACTGACGCGCTGCCTGCAGGCGCTTGTCTTCATCAAACCAGAATTGTAGCCATCCCTGAATATACTCGGTTGGGCGGTATTCGCTTTGTGGTGACAGCCACTCAACCTCGCTTCCCATCAGCAGTGGCGTACCACCGCCACTGGTAAAGCCTATCAAAACACCGGCAGAAGCCAACATTCTGACCGCAGCCTGGGTGATGGAGGTGCCGGTCCCCAGCAAAATAACGGTGGTATTGGCGATAGGGATATTCCAGTACTGTTTTTCGACCTTCTGTTCTGTGAGATAAACCACCCGGCCACCTTTCTGCATGACCCGACATTTTTCCAGGTAGTAGATGTTAGCCCGCTTGGAATGCAGGATGGCTTTCAGGTCGGTGAGTTGTTCCATGTATGTCTCCTTAAACGGCAAGACAGCCTACCGGACTCAACAGTCTGTTGAGTGCAACGGTACACTACGGCAGTCTTTTATTACCCTGGCATATTGTTAGGCCACGTGGGTAATGGCGCAATCAGGCAAGTTGGCCATTGCACCGGGTAGTGATCTGATGGGGGTCATCAGGAGTGTCATTACTATATTGTGCGGCGCTGAACAGTAGGGCAGCTACCATTATGTTGGTGAATGACACAACAAATTATTTTGCTCATTGTACATCATTTCCTACAGAAAAATGAGAGCCAATTCTGGTTTAGGGCTTGAGGCGGATGGGAGGATAAGGTGGAGGGGGTACCTAATATTGGTTGTTGCATGAATATTGAGCAATCTGCGGTAGGTTGGGGAAAGGAGTTTGCGACGTGCCTACAACAAAGGCGGAAATATTGGGTTTTTTTGTGTCTCTTTGACCTAACCTGAACGGTATCTGCCTTTGCTTTTGTTATGATTTCCGGCTACCTGTTTTTTCCCCTGATTTACCGAAATTGGAAGTGTAAATTCCTACGAGGTTTGGGTGTCTTGGGGACTAGGAGGCTGTGCTACCAGTCTTCACTCTCATTAGCATTTTCCCGAAGGTATTTATCATGATGGTGCTGTATCGGTTTACCAGGGAGGTTCCGAGCAGCAGGGTGGTGCACAGGGAGATCAGGAACAGTATCGTGATGGAGGCCGCCGGTGCGGTTTTGGAAAAGAGGATTCCGGCTATTCCCGATATCACCAGTGCCTTGATGAAGAAGCCATGCCACAGGTAGATGAAGAGTGTGTTTTTTCCCATGGTACTCAGCAGGTTGGAGTGTTTTGGCGTTAATCCGAGTATTGCCAGGGAGAAGAGGGCGGTGAGTGTGTAGGTGGTGATTTGGGCGATCAGTGCCGTTGTGGGGTTGTGGTAAAGAAAGGCAAAGGTTTCGCTGTGAAAGAATACTGGTGAATTGAAGTCGGTGAATAGATAGAAAAGGCTGAGGCCTGCAAGGGCGACCAGGGTTGAGAGCCTGGTGTCGAGGTTTCTGGCCTTGTCCAGAATGGGCTTGCCATACAGGTAGCCGAGCAGAAAGATGGGGAAGAATCCGATTGTCCGGTTGATTCCAAACGGAACGGCGCTATCCACGGTGCAGTTATAAGCTAGTGTAAACAGGGTGGCGGTAATAATTGTTAGCGGCCTGGCGGGGAGGAGGCTGACCGCTGCTTTCCAGATGAAGAGGCTCCACAGGTACCACAGGATCCAGTAGGGCTGAAGGTTCATGGTATAGGAGCTGGGTTCGCCGCGAATGACAAAATCGATGCTTTCGTACAGCAGTTGAAAGAAGAGGAATGGAATCAGCAATGTCTTGCTGTTTCTGATCAATCCGTCAGCGAATGTGGTTTTTCTGCAGAAGACACCGGACACAAAAACAAACAGGGGCATGTGAAAGCTGTAGACAAAATCGAATACGGCCTTGTAAAGCCGGGAATCCTCGACAAACGGATTGATGGCATGCCCGAATACCACCAGAAATATCAGGATGGCTTTCAGATTGTCTACATATATGTCCCTTTGCATCGTCTTGACCAACCTGAAGTGATTTAGGATTGCTCTTTTTGAAGATTGTTTTCTGCCAGCCATTCCTGATACTGATCGTATTCCGGGTTGTTTGATGACCAGGGGAAATGTTGCATGAGGCGTGCAAGGAAAAAATCCGGCGTATAGTGGGTGGCGCTGTCAGCAGGTATCGGCTTTGCTACCAGTACTGCAGTCGTGATTCGGATGTCAGGGTTTCCTGTGCTGAGCACCTCTTCTGCCTTGACCAGTGTCTGACCACTTTCCACGGAATCATCGATCAGGAGAATGGATTTATCCAGTGTGGCGCTGTCAGGTATGGTCTGATCATCTGACAGTTTGGTAAAGCGGTTCATCAGGAATACCAGCGGCTCTCTGAGCAGCGGTATCTTGAACCAGAATGAGATGATTTTGACCAGAGCCGGGTATTTTGAGAGCCGGCTTTTGATGGAGCTTCCTTTCCTTCTGATGGTGATGAAAGAGTAGGGCAGGCCCAGTGTGTCGGCAATCACCTTTGTGGGGAGCAATGCCCCGTTGGCGATGCCAATAACCTTGTCGAACTGGCTACCTTTTTCATGTATCTGCCTTGCGAGACTTATTGACAGGCTGACAGACTCATCCAGGGTCATATAGAGTTTTTTATCGGTTGTCTGGTATTTTTCAAGAACCTCCTGCTCTGTGGTGGGGGTTCCTTCACTGTGTTTTTTTGTCAGTTCCATAATAGTCATGTAAGCAGGTTGATATTGATGAGCTATCGGTTGTCGATGGCTTGTTTGTATTCCTGAATATATTCCGATGCACATCTCTGGATGGAATAGTTTTTTACAAATGCCTTTTTGGCGGTGGCTTGCATTTTGGATCTTTGTGCTTCCGGCAGGTCTAGGGCCCGCTTCAGGGCATTGATATAGTCCGCAGTGTCGAACGATGGAGAAAGAAATCCCGTTTCTCCATCGGTAATCAGGTCTGGAATACCCCCTGCAGGTGTGCAGACGGGGAGGGTGCCCATGGCCATGGCTTCGAGGAGCGTAAGGGGAAGCCCCTCGTGTATCGATGAGAGACAAAAGAAATCCGAGCAGGCAAGGAAGTCCGGTATATTGGGTTTCAAGCCCAGAAGGTGAACTCTGTTGTGGTCCAGCGCCTCTACCTTTTGGCGGATGTTTTCAGCCTCGTCATGAAAGTCGCCGAGTATCAGCAGCAGAATATCGTGGCCTTCCTTTACCAGGCTGTCAAAGGCATTGATCAGCATCAACTGGTTCTTCTGCCTGGAAACCCTTCCTATGTTGACAAGGACTTTTGTCTCTGCAGTTTCCTTGAGCTTTTCTATCTTGTCGCATGTGGCCTTTAATTTATTGGTTGTATGTGGTTCGGGAATACCGTTTTCTATTAATACGGTGTGCCTTGGCCCATAGAACGCCTGTACGCTTTCAAGTACGGTTTGCGAGATCGACACGGGAATAAATGAGAAATACCTAACCAGTACCTTTAGCAGGCGGCGGTAGGAAGTCCCCGTCTCCCTGTCTGCAAGATTGTGTATGGTATGAAAGGACGGAATTCTCAGTAGTATCTGTGGCAGGAAAGTGTAGTAGATGGAGCGGAGGTGGGTGTTGATAACGTCCGGTGATATTTTCCTGATGCTGCGGTACACATGGGTGATGACGCTTAAATCCATACCACGTTGTTTGTTCAGTGATACCAGCCTGACGTTCCCTGCAATCCTGTCCTTCAGGAACATGGTATCCGAGGGGGCAGACAGGGTCAGAATTGTGACATCATGATTTCTGGCTTGCTCATTGGCGATGGAGACAACAAAGTTTTCTGCTCCTGCAGTCGCCAAAGTGGGGATGATATGGAGGATTCTCATAGCTCAACTATGGTCAGGGGAAGGGGGGTGGGTTATCAATAATAGAGTAGCTTGAAGAACGGACGATCCTTGTGGAAGTCATTAATAAATCAAAGAATAACCGACAGACTAAAGCCAAGGGGGACAAAAAATAAGGCACTATCTCACAAAACCAGACATGCAGAGATTGTAACTACTTCTCAAACCAATGGAAGTGCCGGAAACGCTGTCGCTTAATCCGGCCTACGGGGCGGGTGCATTTGGGTAGATAGGTAGGCCGGGATAAGTTTGTGTTCCCGGCAGAGGTGGCTGCTTGCTTCGACGATACGCCTTAGTTGTTTGTCCGCCAATCTGTTTGGCTTGCATCCGGCAGGAGCCGGTGCGGGGGTTGATCTTAGCCCGTCTTATTCATGGTGGCGGCTAAAGCCTATGATAAGTAAATGAAAACCATGACAAACCCTTGACAGTCCCGTTTCACCCAAATGGTGAGAGGCTTCAGCCTATCACGGCCCTGGCTTGTTCTGACACGCCTGCGCTTGCGCTTCACTCAAGTTGTAGCTATTGCTACAAATTTCGCTCCAGCGCGGAGCCCAGACGTGCCAGTCCAGCGCCAGGATCCGCGATCCACCATGAATAAGGCGGGCTTAGTCTGGAGGCGTTGTGGCCTGTGCTTTTTCGCTGGTAAGGAATAGCCACAGGAATCCCGATACGCCGGCCAGGACGGAGGCGAGCAGAATTCCGGATTTGGCCATCAGCAGGTCTTCGGGTGAATGGGCAAAGCCCAGTTCGGCGATGAAGATTGACATGGTGAAGCCGATTCCGCCCATGAGTGAGACGCCAATGATGTGTTTGAAGTTGAGGCCTTGCGGTAGTGAGGTCAGGCCGATTCGTATTGCCAGCCACGAAAAGCCGGCGATGCCGATCAGCTTGCCAAGTACCAGGCCGGCGGTGATGCCGACGGCGACGGGGTGAGTGATGATGCTGCCGATCGAAGACCAGTCGATGGGCACGCCGGCATTGGCCAGGGAGAAGATCGGGATGATGAAATAGGCGGATGGCATGTGCATGGTTCGCTCCATCGCCTGGGCCGGTGCCTGCACTCGCTTGACGCCTTCGCCCAGGGCGCGAACCTTGGTGCGTAGTTCATCATTGATGATGATATTGCGTTCCCGCTGGTAAGCCTGGCGGATCTGACCCAGCATGTCCTGCACCTGCGACAGGAATCGATCGGGGTCGTATTTGGGCCGCATGGGAATGGTGAAGGCCAGAAAAACACCGGCGAGTGTTGCATGCACGCCGCTTTTCAGCATGGCTATCCAGAGTACGATGCCAAGGAGAATGTAGGGCAGGGACCAGCGTATGCCCCCCAGATTCAGCGCAATCAGCAGGAACAGTATTGCGGCAGCGGTGACCAGTGCGGTCATGCTGATGGTTTCGGTGTAGAACAGGGCAATGACCACCACGGCGCCGAGGTCATCGACGATTGCCAGGGCTACCAGAAAGGTCAGCAGCTTTTTGGGTATCCGGCTCCCCAGTAGTGCGAGGGTGCCAAGGGCAAAGGCAATATCGGTGGCCATGGGAATGCCCCAGCCCTTGAGCGTGTGGCCTTCCGGGTTGATGCTGATATAGATGAGTACCGGCACGACCATCCCGCCAATTGCGGCAACGATGGGCAGCATGGCCTGTTTGGGGTCGGCAAGCTCTCCAACCAGGATTTCGCGCTTCAGTTCCAGCCCGACCACAAAGAAGAAGAGGGCCATCAGGCCATCGTTGATCCAGTGGTGCAGGGACTTGGAGAGCTGAAAGCCCTCAAAACCGATGGTCAGTGGCATCTCCAGTATATGGTGGTAGGCCGTGCTCCACTGGCTGTTGGCGATATAGAGCGCCAGCAAGGCGCAGAGCATCAGCAGCACACCACTGGTGGTTTGTCGATGAATGAATTCCTCAAGTGGTGTCAATACCCGATCAAAGGCCTTTTCCCAGGGTGCAGTATATTCTTTGGAGGAGGGTTTTCTTTCCATGTTCCTTCTTTTTGGTATTTCAGCTGGCTCGACGCCTCATTGTACGTGAAAAATCAGGGATGCTGTGTCCCGGGTATCATTCATGAACAAAAATTAATAAGTTCCTCACGGAACTGCATTTTTATTCTGAAGTAAAGGTGCTGGATTCGTGTCTGCCATTGAGACGCGGAAAAAGGTACTGCCATTCACTGCATTATGGGATAATTTCCCAGGTTTGAATTTCCGGCTGTTTTGTTTTTCCTGCAAGGTTCGTGGTGCCATGCTTTCAAGAAAGATTCTCAAGTCTTCGGGCAAGAAAACGCTGAAGACTTTTTCCCGGCTGCTGCCGGTGTTGCTTGGCGTGTTGCTGATATCCAGCCTGATGATCGAAATGATCCCCAAACTCATCGAACGTGGCTTGCTGGGGCATGGTCGCCTGCTGGATATGTTGACCGCCGATGCCATTGGCAGCATAGCCGCCGCCCATCCCGCCATCAGTTATCTGCTGGCAGGTGAGCTGCAAAAAGCGGGTATTGATCTCTATGCCGTTACCGCCTTCATTCTCGCCTGGGTGACGGTGGGCGTCATTCCCCTGCCCGCCGAGGCAATAATGCTGGGATGGCGCTTTTCGATCTGGAGAAATGTGGTCGCCTTTTTCATGGCGGTTATCGTGGCGTGGGTAACGGTGGTGACGCTTCATGTCTGACAGTGACGGTAAGAAAGGCCCCGGGCGCAAGAAGCACTCCGGCTGGTTTTTTCTGCTGGCGGTTAGTGTTTTCTACCTTGGCGTCTATTGGCTTTTTCCGGAATATGGCACCAGCAGTTTTCACCATTTTATTGAGATGCTGCAAAGCATCGCACCCATGTTGCTGCTGGTTTTTCTTTTTCTGTGGATCATGGAATTTGCCGAGGGTGCCACCCATAAAATGGCCCGGCTCACGGGACATGGCAGCGGGGTCAAGGGTTGGCTGATTGCCATTACCGGTGGTGTCCTGTCGCATGGCCCCATCTATCCCTGGTATCCACTGCTGCGGAGCCTGCAGCAGCAGGGCATGCGACCGGCGCTGGTAGCTGCCTTTCTCTATGCCCGCTCCATCAAGCTCCCCTGGTTGCCGCTGATGGCATTTTATTTCGGCACCGACTACATGTTGATTCTGACGTGCTATATCCTGCTGTTCTCGGTGCCACATGGCTGGCTGGTCGAGAAACTGGCGGGGCCACCACCGCCCCGCGCAGAAAATACCAAATCCTCATCAGGAAAATAATTGGCGCTGCAGATAGCCGATATAGATCAGCGAAATTCCATCGAACAGCAGACTGATTGCTACATAGATGCCCACCAGATAGAGCGATGTGGATGGCCAACCCACCAGAAAGAGCACAGCGAGAAACAGTGATACCAGTCCATTGAAGGCCATCCAGCCCCAGCCGCGCAGTGGTCGCATGGCTGCGGCAATCGTGAAACTGCCAAACGCATCCAGCAGCAGGTAGACCGCCAGCAGCAGCCCGATGGCCGCAATGCCGCCCATGGGATAGATGAACATCAGCACACCGCTGATCACCAGCAGGGCAGGTTTGAGCCAGTCGGCCCAGCTGTACTTGAAGGCGTGAAAGGCCCAGAAGACACCCCCCACGATAAACAGCCCCGAGACCAGAAAGACAGCTTGCAGGGAAATGAACTGCGGAACAATGATACCAATGAGGCCCAGCAGCGCCAGCAACAGGCCAATGGCAATGGAAAAGCTGCCGAAGCGTCTGGCCGTTTGCAGCGGGTTTGGGGGCTCGGTCATGTATTGCAGATCTGTCATGGCGTTGTCTCCGTAAGAAATTGATAGTTCAGGTGATTTTTCCGCGTAGTGTAAACAGCAATGGTCTGTGGTTCTGTCACCTGAGTGACTTGCGAAGACTGTAATCCCCCCGGATCGCCGAGTTGCACTCGGCCCTGCCGACTGCAAGTCGGCGCTCCAACCCCGATCGACATCACAATAAACAGGCCCGAGACCAGAAAGGCAGCTTGAGCGCCAGCACCGGTTCAGGGCAGGGAATATAGGCAAGGGTAAACGACCACTTTTGACCCCCCCCCGGATCGCCGAGTTGTACTCGGCCCTGCCGACTGCAAGTCGGCGCTCCAACCCCGATCGACATCACGATAAACAGGCCCGAGACCAGAAAGGCGGCTTGAGCGCCAGCACCGGTTCAGGGCAGGGAATATAGGCAAGGGCAAACGACCACTTTTGAACCCCCCCGGATCGCCGAGTTGCACTCGGCCCTGCCGACTGCAAGTCGGCGATCCGAAGTGGAATCGGGTAAAAACTGCCCGGGTATTGACCGATGTCACGCAGGTGACAGACGCAATGGTTAACATGCCCTATGGTGCCGCTGTCAGAAATGAGCGACCACACAACGCATTCGGTGTCGCTGCAGGCAGTCGATTTCGGCATGCTACCCACTTTTCCAATTTCATTCTCACGCATCTTTCCAGGAGAATTCATGCAATGAATCAGAAGGATATGACAGGTCATCCAGACCTGATCCAGCACGGAAGGGGAACCGGGCCACTACGCACACAGCGGCCTGTCTATGTCGATTTTCTGCCACCCTGCAACAATGCCTGTCCGGCGGGGGAGAATATTCAGGCCTGGCTGGCGCTGGCACAGGATGGACACTATGAGGCTGCGTGGCAGAGCCTGATTGAGAACAACCCCTTTCCGGCGATTCATGGCCGCGTTTGCTACCACCCCTGTGAGGAGGGTTGCAATCGCAACCATACCGACACCACGGTGGAGATCCATGCGGTGGAGCGTTTCCTGGGGGATATGGCGCTGGAGAAGGGCTGGCAGCCACGCTTCGAGGCGCCCCCGGGTGGCGGCAAGGTGCTGATCGTCGGGGCGGGACCCAGCGGGTTATCGGCAGCCTATCATCTGCGCCGGCTGGGGCATGAGGTGGAAATCCGCGAAGCGGGCCCGGTTGCCGGTGGCATGATTCACTTTGGCATTCCGGCCTATCGCATGCCGCGCAAGGAGCTGAATGCCGAGATCAAGCGCGTCGAGGATATGGGGGTGAAGATCACGCTGAATCACCGCGTCGAGAGTCTTCTGGAAGAGAAGCAGGCGGGCAACTTCGATGCGGTCTTTATCGCCATTGGTGCGCATATCAGCAAGAAGATCAATATACCTGCGCGTGAGGCCGGCAAGATGCTGGATGCCGTAACCTTTCTGCGTGAGGCCTACAGCGACAATCCACCCAAGCTGGGTCGTCGTGTCGCCATCTATGGGGGCGGCAATACGGCGATGGATGCAGCGCGCACCGCAAAACGGCTGGGGGCGGAAGAGGCGCTGATCATCTATCGCCGCGATCGCGAGAGTATGCCGGCGCACGACTTTGAGGCTGATGAGGCGCTGGAAGAGGGCGTCAAGATCAAATGGCTGCGAACCATCAAGGAGATCGACCAGGATCGCCTGCAGGTGGAAATCATGGAGCTGGACGAAAACGGTCGCCCGCAACCGACCGGAAAGTTCGAGGATCTGGAGGCCGATGCGCTGATTCTGGCCGTGGGGCAGGAGGCCGATACACAGTTTCTGAAGAACGTGCCCGGCATCGAATTCAATCGCGACGGCACCGTCATCGTTGGCAATGACATGATGACCGGCAGCGAGGGAATCTTTGCCGGTGGAGACATGGTGCCTACCGAGCGGTCCGTGACCAATGCGGTTGGTCACGGCAAGAAAGCCGCCCGCTATATCAATGGCTACCTGCGTCACGCGCCCTACCACCCGCCGAAAAAACATCCGGTGATCGGGTATGAGCACCTGCACCTGTGGTATCGCGCGGATGCGCCACCGCAGCAGCAGGCCGAGCTGCCGGTACATGAGCGGCTGAACAACTTTGACGAGATCGTGCAGGGATTGACGGAGGCGGAAGCCCGCTATGAAGCGCAGCGCTGCCTCTCCTGTGGCAACTGCTTTGAATGCGACGGCTGCTACGGCGCCTGTCCGGAGGGCGCGATCATCAAGCTCGGCAAGGGCAAGCGTTATCGCTACGACTATGAGCTGTGTACCGGCTGCGCGGTCTGTTTCGAGCAATGCCCCTGTCATGCAATCGAAATGATTCCCGAGCCCGGCATCGGTGCTGCGGCGTCGGAAAATGTTGCCGGCGATGAGCCGGTTGCGTTGTCAACCAGGGAGGGTGAGGTATGAGCCGCAAGCAATTTGTCACGATCGATGGTAACGAGGCCGTTGCCCATGTCGCCTATCGCGTCAGCGAAGTCTGCTCGATCTATCCAATCACCCCGGCCTCGCCGATGGCGGAGGCGACCGATGTCTGGTCGGCCAAGGGCATCAGGAATATCTGGGGACAGGTGCCCGATGTTATCGAGATGCAGAGTGAAGGTGGCGCGGCCGGTACCGTACACGGTGCGCTGCAGACCGGAGCGATGACCACGACGTTTACCGCGTCGCAAGGTCTGATGCTGATGCTGCCGAACATGTACAAGATTGCCGGAGAGCTGACTTCGGCGGTATTTCATGTCGCTGCGCGCTCACTGGCGGCTCAAGCACTGTCCATATTTGGTGATCATGAAGACGTGATGGCAGCGCGCACCACCGGGTTTGCAATGCTGTCGGCAGCGTCGGTGCAGGAAGCCCACGATCTGGCCCTGGTCTGCCATGCTGCGACGCTGGAAGCCCGCGTGCCGTTTCTGCATTTCTTCGATGGTTTTCGTACCTCGCATGAGGTCAACAAGATCAGCCTGCTCTCCGATGAGCAGATCCGCACCATGATCGATGATGAGCTGGTCATTGCCCATCGCAACCGGGCATTGAACCCGGATCATCCATTCATTCGAGGCACCGCGCAGAATCCCGATACCTATTTTCAGGGGCGTGAAACTGCCAACCCTTATTACAATGCCGTTCCCGGCATCGTGCAGAAAACCATGGACAGATTTGCCGGACTTACCGGCAGGCAGTATCAGCTCTATGAATATCATGGTGATCCGCAGGCCGAGCGGGTGATTGTCATTATGGGGTCGGGTGTCGAAACGGTGCTGGAAACCCTCAAGGTGCTGAACAGCCAGGGCGAAAAGCTGGGTGTGCTGAATGTCCGGCTGTTTCGGCCTTTTGCCGTGGAGGAATTCGTCAGGGCGCTGCCGAAAAGTGTGCAGGGTATTGCGGTACTGGATCGCTGCAAGGAGATCGGCTCCGCCGGTGAACCACTCTATCAGGATGTGCTGACCGCCTGGGCCGAGGCGTTGAGTGAGGGGCGGATCGACCGCATGCCGAAAATCATTGGTGGACGTTATGGTCTCTCCTCCAAGGAGTTTACGCCGGGCATGGTCAAGGCGGTGTTTGCCGAATTGCAGCAGCCACAGCCAAAAAATCATTTCACCATCGGCATTATCGACGATGTGACCCACACCAGCCTGGCCTTCGACGAGGAATTCGACATCGAGCCTGCCAGTGTCAAGCGAGCGCTGTTTTTCGGGCTGGGCTCAGATGGTACGGTGGGCGCCAACAAGAACAGCATCAAGATCATTGGTGAAAATACCGACCAGCATGCGCAGGGATATTTTGTCTACGATTCGCGCAAGTCCGGATCGGTGACTACCTCGCATCTGCGCTTTGGACCGAAACCGATTCATGCGCCTTATCTGATCCGTTCGGCCAATTTCATCGCCTGTCACAAGTTCAATTTCATCTACAAGATGGAGGTGTTGAAACAGGCGGGCGAGGGTGCGGTCTTTTTGCTCAACAGCCCACATGCAGCGGATGAGGTGTGGGATCAGTTGCCGAAGCCGTTGCAGGAAACCATCATCAAACGCAATATCGCATTGTATGTGATCGATGCCTCCAGCGTTGCCCGCGACAGTGGCATGGGGCGGCGCATCAACACGATCATGCAGACCTGCTTTTTTGCGCTGTCTGGTGTGCTGCCGCGTGAGGAGGCCATCGAGCAGATCAAGCATGCCATCGAGAAGAGCTACTTCACCAAGGGGCAGGCGATCATCGACATGAACTTCAAGGCGGTGGACGCGGCGCTGGATCACCTGCATCAGGTGAAGGTGCCGGGTGCCACCACCAGTCAGCGCCAGCTCGATCCCGTGGTGCCACCACAGGCGCCCGAGTTTGTGCAGGAGGTGACCGCCGTCATGCTGCGTGGTGAAGGGGATTATCTGCCGGTCAGTATGTTGCCGGCTGATGGCACCTATCCCAGTGGTACAACTCGCTGGGAAAAGCGCAATGTGGCCGACTATGTGCCGGCATGGGAACCCGATATCTGCATTCAGTGCGGCAATTGCAGCATTATCTGTCCGCACAGTGTCATTCGTTCCCGCTTCTATCACGAAAAACAGCTGGTCGACGCGCCCGAAGCCTTTGCTTCCGCACCGATCAGTGCCAGGGGGTTTCCGGAAACCCGATTCACACTGCAGATCTTTCTGGAAGACTGTACCGGCTGTGGGGTCTGTGTCGGCGTCTGTCCGGCCTTTGATGAGGAGAATCCCGACAGAAAGGCAATCAACATGAAGCCCAAGGAACCGATGCTCGAGCAGGGGCGCGAGAATGTGAATTTCTTCTCGAACCTGCCGGTCAATCGTCGCGCCCGGGTCGATTTTTCGGCGGTGCGTGGTGTGCAGTTTCTGGAGCCCCTGTTCGAGTTTTCCGGTGCCTGTGCGGGCTGCGGCGAAACGCCGTATGTAAAGCTGCTGTCACAGTTGTTCGGGCCGCGGTTGCTGGTGGCCAATGCCACCGGTTGCTCGTCGATCTATGGCGGCAACATGCCGACCACGCCGTGGACAGCCAACCATGAAGGGCAGGGGCCAGCCTGGTCCAACTCACTGTTCGAGGACAATGCCGAGTTTGGTCTGGGCATGCGGATCAGTGCCGATCACCAGAACCACATGGCGCGTCAGCTGCTTCAGGAAATGGCTGCCGAACTGGATGAGCAGCTGGTTGCCGATACGCTGCAGGCGGAGCAGCGCGAAGGGAGTCAGATTCGTGCTCAGCGTCGCAGGGTCATTGCGCTGAAAGCGCAGTTGCAGGCCATCGACAGTGATCATGCCCGCAGTCTGCTGGCGGTGGTCGAGCACCTGGTGCGTCGCAGTGTCTGGCTGGTGGGCGGGGATGGCTGGGCCTACGACATCGGTTCCGGCGGACTCGATCATGTGCTTTCCACCGGGCGGAATGTCAATGTGCTGGTGCTTGATACTGAGGTCTATTCCAACACAGGTGGGCAGATGTCCAAGGCCACCCCGACCGGCGCAGCTGCCAAGTTTGCTTCGGCCGGCAAGCGTATCGGCAAGAAGGATCTGGCCTTGCAGGCAATGTCCTATGGCAATGTCTATGTGGCCCAGGTTGCCATTGGCGCCAATCCACAGCAAACCCTACTGGCGATTCGGGAAGCCGAGGAATACGACGGCCCGTCCATCATTCTTGCCTACAGCCACTGCATCGCCCACGGCTATGACCTGAGAAAGGGGCCGGAGCAGCAAAAGCTCGCCGTGGAATGCGGATACTGGCCCCTGCTGCGCTACAACCCCGCGCTGCGTGAAGCCGGCAAGGCGCCGTTCGTCCTCGACTCCCCGAGACCACGAATCAGCTTCAGGGAATACGCCTACAACGAAGCGCGCTACAAAATGCTGACCCGCACCCATCCGGACGAAGCAGAGCACCTGATGGAAATGGCGCAGAAACTCGTCGATCTGCGCTGGCAGACCTACGAGGACATGGCACGGCAGAAATCCTCCGACTTCCAGCCCGTGGCACGCCGCCCGTGGGAGACAGGGTAACTACTCGCTGAGTAGTTATGTTGGATTTATGGTGGATTGAAAAACCTGGTTTCAGCATATACCAATCGTTGCATAATGATTGGCAAGCGTATGGTAGGTGTAACTGCTAAGTGAAGGGTTACGAAGTTGCCCGATACCGGATCGCCGACTTGTAGTCGGCCGGGCCGAGTGCAACTCGGCGATCCAAGGGAATTTGAAGTTGGCTGTTTATTCCTGCAGAGTCGTATCCCTTGCCTCGAACTGGTGTCCCCAAGGGATGAGCTGAATAGACACTGGTAGGTTGGGTACGTCGTCCCTCCTTTGCACAACCGACGGGGGGAATGCGTTTGCCATTGCAACGATAGATAATAGGCGGTCGCTCCGGCTTTTCGAGCCGGGGTG
Source organism: uncultured Thiotrichales bacterium (assembly GCA_964439815.1). Lineage (GTDB taxonomy): Bacteria > Pseudomonadota > Gammaproteobacteria > UWMA-0217 > UWMA-0217 > JALSHZ01. The sequence continues at coordinate 1,692 of CAYTPO010000063.1, read as the reverse complement.
ACTGTCGAAACAACGCTGCGCTGTACCGTTCGGGAGTGGCTGAATCGGGTGGCTGGTAATTCCATGTCGAAATCTCAACATCTTCTGCTTGGCTTCGTTTTCAGGGAATGGCTGCTGACAATTGCGGTTCTCGGGTTGCTGCTCTCATCCCTCTATCTGGGGAGTGTGCCCACCTATACCCTTGATGAAATAACGCCCCTGTTTTTCCTGCTGGTGCTGTTTGTGGTGGTCAGGGGGATCGAGAGGAGCGGGCTGATTTCGCGGTTGGGGACTCGGCTGGAAAAAGGCAGGTTTCTACCGGCCAGGCTGGTGATCATTACGTTCTTTCTGTCGATGTTTCTGACTATTGATGTCAGCCTGGTGACTATGATTCCGCTGGTGCTCTCCCTGAATATCCGCCAGCGGAGCAATCTCGTTATTCTGGTGGCGCTGACCGCGCATGTGGGGGCTGCGCTGATGCCGTTTGGCACGCCGCAGAATCTGTTCATCTTTTCGTTTTATGGTGTCGATCCTCATGACTTCATTGTAGCGATAGCACCCTTTTCCGTCGGCATGCTGGCTGTGTTTCTGGCCTGCTCGCTGTTGATCAGGCCAACCAGTGGCACGGCAACGGTCGCTGGCGAAAGGAGGCTGGAGGTGCGATCAGCGGTGGCCTATGGCTTGCTGCTGGTGCTGGTTGTGCTCTGCATATTCAGGGTATTACCTCCCCAGGCAGCGCTTGTGGCGATTGCCTATCCGCTGCTTTTCGACAGGAGAAGCCTTGCGGTGGATTATGTGCTACTGGCGACATTTCTCTGTTTTATTGGTCTGGCCGGTAACGCTGGTGAAATCATAGGCAGAGTGCTTGAACACCCGCATCATGTTTTTATCCTGTCTGTGGGGTTGAGTCAGGTGATCAGTAATGTACCGACAACCCTGTTACTTACGGAGTTTACCGACCACTGGCAGGCGTTGCTCTGGGGAACCAATGTGGGTGGGTTTGGCAGCCCTGTGGCGGCCATGGCCAATCTTATTGCCTACCGGCTGTATGCCAGCCATGCCAACAGTGAGAATACTGCGTCCTTCATGATCAGATTCATTATTGCGGGCTATTTGACGCTCATGGTTGGGGTGGGGCTGTTTATGCTGTGGCGGTTGTTTTGGAATTGGCGGGAGTTGTGTCTTTGGGCCTGCTGAGCAGAATGGGAAGTGGTGTTGCGCAGAGGATTTGCGAGTCCTCCTTTTCTGGCGTGGTATCGGGAGTTTGACCACCCCGTCATTGCGGGGTGGTCAGGGCTGTCGAGGTTGTTGACGATTATCGGCTGAAAATCGACGGGAATGGCAGGGCCTGTTTGTCCGGGTTGTTGATCAGGCGGCTTCCCATTTTGCCGGATTTTCGAGCGGGGGTGGTTTCACGTTTGATGAACGTCAGCTTTTCCATCAGATAATCGATTGTCGTGACAAAACGGTATCTGGCGCGCTCGTTGTCGAAAAGCAGCCTCAGTATCTTGTACTTTGAGACAAATACGTCCAGGTAGGTGTTGCGTACATAGGAGAATATGAATTTATCATTCCAGCTATCCTGAAAGGCCTTGATGGCTGCCTCCAGAACTTCCGGGCGGAACTTCCCCTTGCTCAAGTGCTCCAGATGAAAATCGATGACATAGCAGGTATATCTCTGGAAGACGGCGTTCAGGCAGAGGTCCGTACCCC
>CAYTPO010000062.1:0-17459 GCA_964439815.1 uncultured Thiotrichales bacterium | reverse complement strand
TCCTAGCCCTGAGCAAACGGGAGCCGGCTCTGTCTCAGACCGGAACGGGAGCCATACGACGATGCTGCAACACGGGAAAGCTGCGGCGCACCTTGTTCAGGCAATCGGGATTGATATCGCCGGTGATGGTACCCGGCGTATGACTGTCCGCTTCTGCGATGACACCACCCCACGGATCAACGATCATACTGTGACCATAGGTAGTGCGGCCATTGACGTGGAACCCCCCCTGGCCTGCGGCAACGATATAGCAGAGATTCTCGATGGCTCGCGCGCGCACCAGGATATCCCAGTGGGCCTTGCCCGTCAGTTCTGTAAATGCGGCCGGCACCACAACAACCTCGGCCCCCTTGTCCACCAGCTCCCGGAACAGCTCGGGAAAACGCAGGTCATAGCAAACAGCCAGCCCAACCCTCGCCATGGGAGTCTCCACGACAACCGTGCGGGTGCCAGGGTAGATGGTCTCCGACTCGTTGTACTGCTCATCGACATCAGGTAGCGCCACATCAAACAGGTGAATCTTGTCATAGCGTGCAACCTGTCTGCCCTGATCGTCATACACCAGGCAGGCGGCATAGACCTTGCCACTATCCGGACTGACAATGGGCACCGTACCGCCGCAGATCCAGACGCCATATTTGCGGGCATTCTCCGCCAGGAACTCCTGTACGGGCCCACCCTCGGCAGATTCGGCAACTTCCAGCTTGTCCTGCTCGGTGACACCCATAATGGCGAAATTCTCCGGCAATACAATAAACTGAGCGCCGTCACGCACTGCCTCGGCAATCAACTTGCCTGCCAACAGCAGATTGGCGGTTACCTGGGGCCCCGAGGCCATCTGGATTGCAGCAAAAACGGTCAATGTGTCTACCCTGTCTACATTGGTAATCAATACTCTGAAGTTAGCAACTTTACGTGGAAAACTCTAACTGTCTGCCAATAATTTGGGTATTGAATCTGTATTTGCTGCTTTCCCGAGCGGAAAACGAGACATGGCGCGCGCTCCGATCAGTCGGAGCCAAGATCCAGGTAGTCATTGAGATTATCCGGTTCCTGCTGATTCAGGGCCGTTATCTTCGGGTCATCCCAACTGCCGGTTACCGCATAGTCCAGCGCAATGGTCTTGTTGACATCGATGCCAAGCCCCTCCGCCAGCTTGTCGAGCACGAAAACGGCAACCCCGGCCTGTGGCCCGGCAATCAGGCCCGCTGCCCACGGCGCGGTCGAAGCGAGCTTTGGAATCACCAGCAAATCCAGGTTGTATTGCCGGTCCACCAGCGAGGTGGTTCCCCTGATCTCGAACGTGGCTACCGGACCATCAATCATCAACCCATTGGTCTGCAAGGTACCGGCATCTATGGTCGCCGCCCCCTGAAGCTTGTCGTAGAAGAAGCCTTCCTGCTCCATGTCCTTGAAATTGAGCGCCAGTCGGCGTGGCAGGTAATCCAGGCTCAGCAACCCTAGTAATCGGCCAAGCCCCGGTTCAACCTTTTTCAGCCAACCATCCCTGAGATCGATATCGAGACTTCCCCGCAGCGTTGCCGTATTGAACTCGGCAGGCGCCCCCTGCCAGGCCAGATCGCCGGTCAGCGTCCCCGAGCCGCTGCCCAGGCTGCCACCATGCCCCAGTGCCGTCAGCACCTTGCCGACATCCTTGCCCTGAGCCGCAAATGAAAAGTCGCTGCTCTCCGCCGCCGTGGACTTCAACCAGTGTCCCGTGATCCGCGTTTGCAGGTATTGGGTATTGAGCTCCAGATGGCTGATCTCCAAGCCACTATCCAGTGGTCGGGTCACCAGCGAGACATTCTGGAACTCCAATCCACCCCATTGCAACAACCGACTCTGTACCTGCAGTGGTGGCAACGTCTGTGGCTTGAAATCCGAGGCTTGTCTCACATCATCACCACGCTGCAGCAACAGCCTCTCCAGCCTTGCCTGTACGGGCCGACTTCCCAGAGGTAGCGGTATCTCCACACCACCATTGATCGCCGGCGCATCGAGTTCGGCAACCCACTTGCCAGCTTTTCTGGACGCCCGGATACCACTGCTCTCGAAATGCTGACTGGCGACAATCACCTCATCCACAACGAGATCCAGGTGGTCAACCTTGTCGAGCACCGTCTCACGCCGATCAGAGGCCTGTGGGGTCGGATAGCGGGAAAGTATGCCGGACCATGCACTGATATCCACTTGCGGCCATCGCCCCTTCACTGTAATCCCTGTGTCCGGCAGCTTCCCGACAGATTGCTGCAGGGCGAGAATACCGCGCCTGACGGTAAACTCCGGCTGCGTCTGCATGACACCAGAGAATTCGAGCAAGTCGGCATAATCGATTTTCAGTAGCGGCAACTTGTCGGAAAAGTGGTATTCGACAAACAGCTTGCGAGCATACCCGGAAGGCTTGCGCAGCGGGTAGGGAAGATCGATATCGACCCCCACCAGATCCGACGTGACCGTCAACCAGGGGGAGCGTGCCTGCTGCACTTCGCTGCGCCTGCGCGGAAGATTCAGGACACCATGCCAGGCCGCCTTGCCTCTGGTCACCGGCTCGATCAGCGCACGCTGGGAAGGCAGCAGGTCTGCCGGCGCCCACTCCCCGTTCATCAGCACCTGGATAGTCTGATCTTCAGTCGTGACAACCGAGGCATTGACCAGCGCATTGCGGAATACGGCGGTCAGGGCATCGGCAGAAAAGGCCTTGTCGGTGAAGGTCAGCTGCCCCTGCAACTCGTTGATCCAGACCTTCTGCTCCGGTAGGGCAGCCTCACAGGACTTCAGATCGACAACTCCCTTGACGCGATTGACCTTTTTCAGCTTCTTGCTCAACGTCAGCAGCAGGTCCAGGTCCACACCGATATCACCGGATGAAGTGACCTTCCGCAGGAACCCGTTGAGGTTCCTGTTCAACGGACTCTGCTGGACAAATTTCAGCGCCTGGGGCAGCTTGCCCGTCGCCTTGCCCTGTACGGTCAGACGGGCACGAAAAAGATCCTTGATCTCGACTTGCGCCTTCCTTATCGCAGCACCCAGTACCGAGCCCCGATCGACCCTGGCAGAAAAATGGCTGTTGGCAAAATGGCCGACCCCGGCAATTCCACTCAGTGCCGGCCACTCGTCGTGGTAGTTCAGGCTCGCATCCCTGACATCGAATTCCGCCACCATTTTCGCCGTACCGTCCTTGAAGGCCCATTTCCGCGCCGGGCCTGAGTAGCTGAAACGAATGTTTTCCGCATGGCCCCTGGAAAAAGCCTCACGCAGCCATTTGCCACTCTTGGGCGGCACAATGCGATAGGGAATATAGTGGGAGACACGATCCAGCGCGACGGAGGGGACGATCATCTCCATCGTCAGATTCGGATATTCCCGCCCCTTGCCCAGCAGAAGCCGCGCCCCCCCCTGCGCAGTGAAGTCGCCGTTGGCCAGCACGATATGGTCAATGGCAAGATTCCAAGCCGCCGCACCCCGCTCCCAGCTGACATCGGCATGCAACGCATTGGCATCGAGAATTTCCGGAAACAACCGGGGATAATCGACTTCGAGCATTGTGCTGTCGACACTGGCCAGTCCGCGCTCGGCAGTGGCCAGCACTTGCCCCGACAGCCCGCTGATGCCAGGCAATTTGTCATACTCCCCCCAGCCCAGACCATCGAACTGCGCCTTGAGGGAGAACTTCTCCACCGCCTGCAAATCCCGTGGCAGCGAGAAATCGACCTCCTTGAGTTCGCCCACGGGCTGCAGCCGCTGCATGACCTCCAGCTGGCGGTTATTCAAACCCGGCATTAAAGTGGCAATGGTGCGCACACTTTCGATATCCAGATAGTCGATGACACCCTGATAGGCATCGGCAAAATGATCATAGGCGATACTGAGCCCGCCTTCGGGCCAGTGCTTCTGCGGGGTAATCACTCGCAGCCGGTCCATATCCAGCTGCCAGTTCTCGAAATCCCCGGAGATATGCACATCAGCCGCCAACTCATCGATAAAGCTGAAACGCGCCGGCGAAGGAGCATCAGCCGTGGAGGGGGCGTTGACCCGCACATCATGCAGCGCCACACTGCCCTGCACATCGAACCCGGAATCACGGAAACTGCTGCCCCACAACTCGATATCCAGCGTGCCGGAATCCGCTTGCGACAGCACAGCCTCACGCAGATAGGGGACGCCGGCCAGATTGATGGAGCGCCCCTGAATGAAGTAGTGGCTGTCCCAGTTGCGCGGCGATTCCAGCGGCCCGGCAGCCACCAGTACGACCTCCAGCCGATCCCCGACCGAGCGCGGCGGCACAACCTCGGCTTCCAGCGCCAGCTCATCATCGCCGACATAGAGATCGAGCCGGGTTGTCATGAAGTTGTATTTTCTCTGCCCCAGCTGGTCATCCCAGACAATACGAATATCCGACAGTTCGAGCATCATGCCGCTGAAGCGCGCCAGCACGCTGTTCAGCGATGGCCGTTTTCCGGTTTTTGCAGCAGTGAATCCATAGACATGCAGCTGGTTGTCAGGGCTGCGAATGATCTCCAGCCGGCTGCCGGAGAAACTGATGGTATCCGCTACCAGGGTCCGGCGCAGCAGACTTTTCCACGGATTGATCTTGACCTCCATACCGGCAAAATGGAGGATTGGCTCACCACTATCGGGGTCGCTGATTTCCACATCACGGAAGGCTACCAGCGGCTTGAGCTTTAAATTCTCCCACTGTATGTCGATAAAGCCGATCTTGAGCGGGTGATGAATGACTGAAGAGAGTTTTTCGGCAATGGCCTCACGATAATCATTGGCCAGTGGCATCAGCAAAGTCAGGGAGAGGACCAGCAGCCCCAGCAACAGCAACAGGGATGCCAGCTGTTTCAATCCATGCCAGCAGCCTCCCTTGAGAATCACCTTCATGGCTCAGTATCCGGCAGATCCCGCGTGTTGCATCGCGGCGTGCGGGGGCCAATGCTCAGACGGGAACAACATCGAACTGATCCTGCACATATTGCGTTTCAACGTGATACTTGATGGGGATATTGATGAACTCCTGCAACTCGGCAAGGCTGGAGGATTCCTCGTCCAGCAGCAGATCGACAATCTCCTGGGAGCCCAGCACCAGCAGTTCGCGCGCATCATACTGGCGCGACTCGCGCAACACCTCGCGGAACAGGTCATAACAGGCCGACTCTGCCGTCTTGATATACCCCTTGCCATTGCAGTAGGGGCAAGGCTCGCACAACACATGCTCCAGGCTCTCGCGTGTGCGCTTGCGTGTCATCTCGACCAGCCCCAGCGGTGAAACATCACAGATCTGGCTGCGAGCATGATCCCGGTCCATCGCCTTTTCCAGCGCCCGCAGCACCTGACGACGATGCTCCATCTCGGCCATGTCGATGAAATCGATGATGATGATACCGCCAAGATTTCGCAGCCGCAGTTGCCTGGCAATGGCCTGAGCCGCTTCCAGATTGGTCTTGTAGATGGTTTCTTCCAGATTGCGGGAGCCGACAAACCCACCAGTGTTGACATCGATGGTGGTCATCGATTCGGTCTGGTCAAAAATCAGATAGCCCCCGGACTTGAGCATGACCTTGCGCTCCAGCGCCTTGAGTATTTCATCCTCGACATTGTAGAGTTCGAAGATGGGGCGCTCACCGGTATACATCTCGACGCGATCAGCCATTTCCGGCACATAGCCTTCAGCGAATTCCAGCAGTTCCTTCTGCGTTTCACGAGAATCGATATACACCTTGACGCAGTCTTCGCCCACCATGTCACGCAGCGTGCGTTTTACCAGCGGCAAGTCGTGGTAGACACAGGTTCCCGGCTTGGCGGTCTTATCCCTTTCCACGATCTTGTTCCAGACCCGTTGCAAAAAGTCGATATCCTGCTGCAGATCATCTGCCGACACACCTTCTGCTGCTGTCCGCAGGATATAGCCCATACCGGACTCACCCCGCCCTTCGATCAGCAACTGTCGCAACCGCTCACGCTCCTCGGTATCCTCGATCCGTGCAGAAACCCCGATCGAATCGGTATGCGGCATCAAGACGAGGTAACGGGAAGGAATGGTGATCTGGGTGGTCAGCCTCGCGCCCTTGGTGCCGAGCGGATCCTTCACCACCTGCACCAGAACATGCTGCCCCTCATGGAGCATGCTGGAGATGGACTGGTTCTCCGGCGCCGTTATGTCGGCAGCCCCCGGAGGCGTTTTGGCGATCACGTCCGACACATGCAGGAAAGCCGCCTTTTCCAGGCCAATATCGACAAAAGCTGCTTCCATTCCCGGCAGCACACGGCATACCTTGCCCTTGAACACATTACCCACCAAACCGCTCTTGCGGGTACGCTCGATGGCAACCTCCTGCAAGACACCATTCTCCACAAAGGCAACGCGGGTTTCCTGGGGCGTGACGTTGATCAGAACTTCAGTACTCATAACGGCCTATATCGATGCTTTGGTAGATTTCGGTGGGCTGTACCATATCCTGAATTCCAGGCTTGATCTCGGCGTCTGGTACAAGTTCCTGATTCGCTGTGAAACCAATATCTTGCGCCATCCATCTCCGTTCAAACCTCGGATTCAGGTATACCCCGTCTCAGAATACATGAATACCGCACTCAGCGAGTAATTCTGCCGTTTCATACAGGGGCAAGCCCATGATCGCAGAGTAGCTTCCCGAGATCGACTCGACAAACACCGCTCCCAGCCCCTGAATAGCATATCCGCCCGCCTTGTCCCTGGGCTCTCCTGTTTCCCAATAGTGCCTGATCTCCGCATTGTTCAGCGTCCGAAAGGTCACCTCGGAGGCCACGACCCGGGATACTCGACAAGTGGATTGGCAAACGGAAACAGAGGAGAGTACGCGGTGGGTCTTGCCGGAAAGTGCATGCATCATGGCGGCGGCATCGCTGGCCGATTCAGGCTTGCCAAAGATCTGCTCACCCAGAACCACGGCGGTGTCCGCCGCCAGAATCACTCTCGCCTCGGACAACGAATCGGCAACAGCCGCCGCCTTCGCCTCGGACATCCGCAGGACATACTGCTCCGGTGATTCTCCCGGGCGCACGGTCTCATCAATGTGCGCAGGGATCACCTCCGGCTGCAGACCTATCTGCTGCAACAGTTCTAGGCGACGCGGGGACTGGGAAGCAAGCACGATACGAGAGTTCGCCAAGACAATGATCTCCTGAGCCAAAAGGGCGCGAGATTAGCGGATTACCACAGAAGATCAAGACAGTATTGCGAATCACAGCCCGTTCAGGGAATCGGTGCCCACGCACAGGCGCCGATATCATCGCCCTGACCACTACCCTGGAAGCCGTAATCATAGACATTTTCAACAGCCGAGAAGCGGCCACAGGCACTGATACCGCGCCCCGGATTGAAGAACCACTGACCATAGGCCAGCTGATTGGAAACGAGGCTTTCACAGGCACTGCGCGGATAATTGTAGGCGCAGTAGGATCCCGGGCCGCTGAATCCGGCCGTGGAGCCACAATTGAGCACAAAGCTAAAAGAGGTCGTGGGGCCGGGAGGATTGTTGCCGACCTGGATGGCTACCGTTCCCGGAATCAGATGTACCGTTGCTTCCAGCCCTTCGCAGGCATCAGCGGGTACCGAATAGGGAATGCTGAACTCACCACTGTCCAGTCCATGACTGTTGAATGCCGATATCGGGATGATGAAGCGGTGGCGACTGACACCGGAAAACTCGAAGCGAAGATCGAAGGCGGTATTGGCAGGCACATTGGCATATCCCAACTGGAAGGTTCCTGAAGCTCCGGGTGCTACCGAAATCGCCTTGTCGCCCTGTACTGCTGCAATCGGCGCTCCCGTCACATCTCCGGGTTCACCATCGAGTACACCGTACTTGCCCGGATAGCTCAGGCTGATTCGTGCTACGGAGGGAGGAGGTTCGATACCGAAGTCACCGGTATTGCCACTGTTATCCTTGAAGCAACCTGTCAGTCCGGCAGCCATTGCCAACAGGGAAAAAATCAATTGTAGTGTTTTCATGGTGATTGTTGACCACAATCAACACCCGATAGTTCCCTCCTCGCATTCCGCTACGACTCCTATTCTCGGACAGCCTCCTAGTTGTACCCCTTCATCTGATCGATCAGTTCCGGAAGGAACAGGGAAACCTGCGGTACATAGGTAATGATCATCAGGAAGAACAGCAGCAACAGCAGCCAGGGTAGTGCGGCCTTGATGACCCAGCCAATACTGTGACCGGTGATCCCGGCAGTAACAAACAGATTGAGTCCGACCGGTGGCGTCAACATACCAATTTCCATATTCACGACCATGATAATGCCCAGATGGATCGGGTCGATTCCCAGCTTCATCGCAATGGGGAAAAGGATGGGCGCCATGATCAGCAGAATGGCCGAAGGCTCCATGAAATTGCCAGCCGCCAGCAACAGCAGATTGACCACCACAAGGAATACCCACGGCGCCAGCCCCCAGTGTACGATCGTCTCGGCAATGGCGTGGGGAATGCGCTCGGTCGTCAATACATGCGCAAACAACATGGCGTTGGCAATAATGAACAACAGCATGATGCTGACCTTGGCCCCGTCCATGATGGTCTTCTTGACCTCGGGGTCGATTATGCACTTCGGCAATGCCCAGGCAATCTGCGCCGTATTGCGCAATACGACCCGGCCCGCCGACTCACCTTCGCGGCGCCAGGGGGTGTCTTTCAATGGCCCCATATCCCGATAGCCAAACACCGACACCAGAAAGGCATACACCGCCGACACAGCGGCTGCTTCAGTCGGGCTGGCAATACCACCATAGATGGAGCCCAGCACGATAACGATCAGCATCAGACCACCCGATGCAATAAAGCCCGATTTCAACAGAGCCCGGAATCCCGGCCAAGGCTGCGAAGGATAGCCCTTGATTCGCGCCACCAGATAGATGGCAATCATCAGGATCAGCCCCATCATGATACCGGGAATGAACCCCGCCATGAACATCCTTGCCGCAGAAACTTCGGTCGCTGCGGCATAGACCAGCATGACAATCGAGGGCGGAATCAGGATACCCAGCGTGCCGGCATTGGCAATGACGCCCGCTGCAAATTTTTCCGGATACCCGGACTTGACCATACCGGCGATGACAATCGTGCCAATTGCAGCCACTGTAGCCGGCGAAGAACCCGATACCGCTGCAAACATCATGCAGGCCATGACCGACGCCATCGCCAGCCCACCCTTGATATGCCCAACGGCATTGACCGCAAAATTGATCAGACGCCGCGCTACACCCCCGGTCGAAAGAAAGGCCGACGAGAGGATGAAAAACGGAATGGCAAGCAATGTATAGTGCTCGGACAGCGCCTCGAACAGCTTCAGGGCTACCGACGACAACGAATCATCCGAGAAAAAGAAAATGGTGGAAACACTGGCCAGTCCCAAGGCCACTGCAATCGGCATGCCCAGGAACATGAACAGGAAAAGCATGAAAAAGAGCGCAGCCGTCGTCATTTGCCCTGCTCCAGCTCTGCGGAAAGCTCCCTGGCCAGGTGCAGGCTTTCCTCCGCTTCATCAACCTGATGAAAACCCGGCTGCCTGCCGGTGGCAACCGACCAGAAAATCTCCAGCAAACGGACTGCAAACAACACCATGCCCCCCAGCAGAATGCTCTGCGAAGCCCATAGCGGCATCAACGGATCCTCGGGGTCGATCTTCCAGGCCTCGGCCGTCTCCTCCGACAACGAAGCAACCAGCCAGTGAGGCAGCTTGAGGTCTTCCATGCCGATTCCCAGCATGTACATCTTGTTCAGGTAGATCCAGCCGCCATAGAGAAAAAATCCGACATAAACAAGGCACAACGTAATGGCAATCAGGGTGGCAATCCGCCGCGCCCGATCCGGCATCAGCCTTACCACCGCATCGACGCCGATATGCGCACCAACACGCAATCCGTAGCTGATACCAAACAGTACGAACCACGCCGACAGATACAGCGTCAACTCCTGCGACCAGAGAAACCCCGTCCCCCAGCCAAAGCGCATGACCACATCCATGAACACCAGCAGCGTCATGGAAACCAGCAGCAACGCAATGATCGATTCTTCGATTTTATGAATGAATTGCAGAAACATGGCGGGGGTCGCCTATTCTTGTTGTATTGCAAAAAATTTACTGCAGGAGGTGAAGATCCAAGTCCACGCCCCCTGCTGCAACTTCCGACAGCCTCCTAGCGGTTACTGATTCGCCGCATAAGCCGCATCGATCAGATCCTTGCCGATCTGATCTTCAAACTGCTTCCAGACAGGCTTCATCACAGCGACCCATTGGGCACGCTCTTCCGGTGTGAGTGTAATAACCTCGGAACGCTTGGAATCGATGATCGCCTGCTTGTCGGCCACGGACTTTTCGTACGCCACCTTATTGCCCAGCGCAATGGCTTCGTCCAGCGCCTTGCCGACTTCGCCACGCACATCTTCAGGCAGGCTTTTCCAGAATTCGGCGGAAGTCACAACCATATAGTCGAGCAAGCCGTGATTGGACTCGGTGATATAAGGCTGAACCTCGAAGAATTTCTTGGAGTAGATATTCGACCAGGTATTTTCCTGGCCATCGATCGCACGAGTCTGCAGCAAGGTGAACACTTCGGAAAAGGGCTTCTTCAGCGGCATCGCCTTAACGGCCTTGAACTGCGCCGCCAGCACATCGGATGACATGATGCGGAATTTCAGGTTTTTTGCATCATCGGGAACATGCAAAGGCTTGGAGGCAGAAAGCTGCTTCATGCCATTGTGCAGATAACCCAGGCCAATAATGCCCTTTTTCTTTGTCGACGACAGCAACTTCTGCCCTTCCGGACTCTGCTGGAATTTCTCCACGGCTTTCAGATCATTGAACAGGAATGGCAGATCGAAAAGCTGCAACTTCTTGGTATAGCGCTTGAACTTGGACAATGAAGGCGCTGCCATCTGCACATCACCCAGCAACATTGCCTCAAGCACCTTGTTGTCACCAAACAGCTGTGAATTGGGGAAAACCTCAACCTTCACCTTGCCAGCAAGACGCTCCTCGACCAACGCCTTGAACTTGTTGGCCATCTGCCCTTTCGGGGTATTTTCCGCCACAACATGAGAAAACTTGATCACGATTGGTTCGGCCATGACAACATTCGCCATCACCATTGCAGACACGGCAACAGCCGTTAACAAACGAAACTTCATTGGATACCCTCCAGGGAGTTGGACAAAAAAACGGGATCTGATTCACAGTCTACTGCAAAGGGCAGGCCAGATGGCAGCAATTGCAGAGAAACAATGCAAACCTTTGTTTTTACATACATTAAAACCCTGAAGGCAGAAAAAGACAGCGACAAACAGGCGGAACTCCACCCATTGACGGGGTGACAGATCGGGGGATACAACCCATAAGAGAGGAACTGTTCAGAACCCTTGAAACCCTTCCACCTGAACCCGGGGTTTAAATGGGGATGAAGGGTGCAAGATTTGGTTTCACCCATGGGTAAGGAGCGTTACTCTCACCAGCGGGCTAAAAAACAGGAGACAAGAATTGCCGGAATTCAGAACGAGGCACGTCGCTAAAACCAGGGCGCTCACATCCCTGTGATCTGGATGCCGGTCCCTCCGGCATGACGGAGAGGGTGGCAGCAAGCAGAGGAGCGTTGTACTCACCAGTGGGCGAATAACAGAAGGCAAGAATTGCCAGAGTTCATAACAAGGCACGTTGCTAAAACCAGGCACTAACATCCCTCTGGACTGGATGCCGGTCCATCCAGCATGACGGAAGGGGTGGCAGGAGGCAAAGGAGCGTTACTCTCACCAACGGGCGGAAAACAGGAGGCAAGAATTATCGGAATTCAGAACGAGGCGCGTTGCCCAAACCTGGGCGCTCACATCCCTGTGGTCTGGATGCCGGTCCGTCCGGCATGACGGAGGGGGTGGCAGCAGGTGGCATCCAAGGCTACTGCTCCAGCATGACCAGCTGGGGTGAAAGGTCTGCCTTCACTTTTGGCGATATCTTCGGGATGCCTGATGACAGGATTACGGGTACTGTGTGATCGGCCATTCTGGCAAGGAGATAGGAGAGTTTCTTCTGGACGGAGTGACGTTGCCCCAACAGGGAATCTGCTTCATCGAAAAACAGCAGTGTCCGTTCTTTTTCCCGCAGATCAAAGAGATGATTGATTTCCCGGTCGGCATCCCTGAAATAGAGACGGAGAAGTTCCGGTATCCTGACGACGACCAGGCGACGATGAGTCTGGCGGGCGAGAAATCGGGCAATGTCCAACCGCCGGCGGGCATTGTCACCACACAGAACCAATGCAGGAGATTCGACATCATCTCCGACCGATCGAGCTTCCGCACTGCGACAGCAATGCTTGAGTGTCTCCAGGTTTTCCGCGGAAACCGGTAGTGCGGCCCAGCGGTTGAATTTCCCGAAGTGCCAACGATTTGATAACATGACCATTCCTTGTCCGGCTGACTGAGACCTGAATCCGAGGCTTAAACGCGGATTCGGGTGGGAGTCTGGTGTCCGGGCTACCCTGCCCTTCCGGTGGATTTGTACCACCGCTTGTCCAGACCATATTTTTGCATCTTGTCGTACAGAGTCTTCCTGGGCACACCCAGAGATTCCATTACCCCCTTGATGCTGCCCCGCTGATGCACGAGCGACTGTTCAATAATACTCCGCTCGAAGCATTCGACCTGCGCGGGTAGCGAAAGTTCCCCAATTTCGCCAGCACCACTTTGCAGCAGCTCATCCAGATCATACTGACAGCTGGCGCCCAACAGCACATAGCGTTCCGCCACATTGCGCAATTCCCGCACATTACCAGGCCATTGGTGCGCCAGCAGTGCCACGACCTGTTCCGGGGTTGGCGCTGGTGCTTCACACCCGTAACGCGCATTGGCCAACAGCAGAAAATGGTGGAACAACAGGGGAATATCCTCACGCCGCTCACGCAGCGGCGGTATCTCCAGCGTCACGACATTCAGCCGGTAATAGAGGTCTTCCCTGAAATCGCCTGCTTCGGCGGCCGACTTCAGATCCGCCTTGGTTGCGGCCACCACTCTGAAATCGAGCGGGATGATCCGGTTGGCACCGAGACGCTCAATGCACCGTTCCTGCAGCACACGCAGTAAATGTACCTGAACCGGCATCGCCATGCTCTCGATTTCATCCAGAAAAACCGTGCCTCCATCAGCATACTCGAATTTTCCGATACGCTGCTGCGACGCACCAGTAAAAGCCCCCGCCTCATGTCCGAACAGTTCGCTCTCGATCAGGCTATCGGAAATCGCACCGCAGTTGACGGCGACGAATTTCTTTTCCCGACGCTGCGAATACTCATGCAATGAGCGGGCAACCAGCTCCTTGCCGGTTCCGGTTTCGCCAAAGATCAACACATCAGCGCCCGTATCGGCAAGTTGCGCGATGGTTGCCCGAAGTCGCTGCATCGGTGGCGTACGACCGATGATCCGGGGGCCGGGCACGCTCTGTGCCTCCAGCTCGCGCTTGAGAGAGCGATTCTCCAGCGTCAATGCCCGCTTGTCCTGGGCACGACGCACCGAATCCATCAACCGCTCGGCCGGGAAGGGTTTCTCGATGAAGTCATAGGCTCCCTGGCGGATCGACTGCACGGCCATCTCGATATCACCATGCCCGGTAATCAGGATCACTGGCAGATCACGGTCGATCTCCTGCACCCGCTGCAGCAATTCAAGACCGTTGAGTCCCGGCATCTTGATATCACTGACGATTACACCGGGCCAATCCATCGAGACCTGCGTCAAAGCCTTTTCAGCACGACCAAAATCCTGCACCGCGTAACCAGCCAGCTCCAACGTCTGGGTATTCGCAATGCGAATATGCTTTTCGTCATCAATGAAGATGACCGGGCGTTTCTGCTTATTCATTGCCTATTCGGCGCTCCTCAATGTCAGCGTGAATACTGCACCACCCTGCGGATGATTGGCCGCCGACAGGCTGCCCCCCATACTCTCCATGATCCGCTGCGAAATGGATAGCCCCAGCCCCAGGCCGGATTCACGTGTGGTATAAAACGGCTCGAAAACCTGTTGCAGATGCTCTGGTGGTATACCCGCACCAAAGTCCCTGATACTCACCTGTACCCTGTCATCCAGGGCCTGCGCCTTGATCACGATCTCCTTTTTCACCGCATCATTCATTGCCTGCACAGCGTTGCTGATGATATTGACCAGCACCTGCTCCAGCTGAACCGGATCGGCCATTACTCGAAGCCCCGCATCCGGCATCCGCAGGCTGATCGTGGTTCCACTGCTCTTCAAACCGGGTTTCAGCAGGTGTCGTGCCGCATCGATAATCTCGGTCAGTGCCACATCAACGTTGTTACCCTCGGTCTTGCGCGCATAGAGCTTCAACTGCGAGCTGATTTGCGCCATCCGTTCCGTCAGTCCGGTGATCTGTTGCAGGTTTTCACGCGCTTCGACCGCTCTGTCATGATCGAGCAATATCCGCGCATTATCGGCATAGGAGCGAATGGCCGCCAGTGGCTGATTGAGTTCATGGCTGATACTGGTAGACATCTGCCCCAGCGTTGCAAGCTTGGCTGCATGAATCAGCTCCCCCTGCATCTGACGCAGCGCGTCTTCGGTACGCTTGCGCTCCTGAATTTCCCGACTCAGATCCCTGGTACGCTCACGGACACGAACCTCCAGCCGATCATTGGCATTGAGCAGGGCCTCCTGGGCATGTCTCTCGAATTCCTTCTTCTCTCTTTTACGGGCAATCTTCTGCAGCAGATACAACGCCAGCAGCAACAAGGCCAGATAGATGATACCGGCCACCAGAAACACAATGAATGCCTGTCGCTGCAAACGCTCCAGTGGCGTCAGAATCTGCACCTTCCAGCCGGCTTCCGGCATGGTCTGTGCCTCCACCAGGTAATGCCGGTGCCGCTTCGTTGCCGGTAGATGCCAGACCGCGTATTGCGCTGTCTGCCCTTGCAGCTCCAGCCCGAGTGGCTCGATTGTGTTGGTACCATAGCGGCGACTGGCTGCAATCCGTTTCAGCACCTTGGGGGAAAGCGGCTTCAGGCTGTGGTAGCGCCACTGCGGTCGGGTGGTGATGAAGATGATGCCATCCGGATCGGAAACTATTACGTCTCCGGAGCGACTGCGCCAGTGCTTTTCAATGGCAGAGAGGTCGACCTTGATGACAACTGCGCCCAGGATATTGTCTCCCTCGCGCACCGGATAGGCGAAGTAATAGCCACGCTTGAACGATGTGGAACCCAGCGCAAAGTAACGCCCCAGCCGCCCCTGCATGGCCTGCTGAAAGTAGGGCCGATAGCTGAAATTGCGACCGACAAAGGGACGTTCCGAGCGCCAGTTGCTGGCCGCGATGGTCAAACCCTCACTGTCCATCAGATAGGTATCGGAGGCATGAATGACGCGATTAACCGTTTCCAGATAGCGATTCAGGGCGTTCATGCGCTGCACATCTCCGGGCCGCTTGAGCGAGTCGACCAGACGGGCATCGGAGGAAAACAGCTCGGGAAGAAACTCGTATTTCTCCAGCTCACCCTGCAGGTTCTGCACATAGAGATTGAGCTGGTGGGCGCTGGTATCGGCAATCTCTTCCAGCGTATAGGCACGCAGCCAGTGCCAAAGCTGCCAGGTCAGCAGCAGGTAGCAGAGGGAAAACAGTGCCAACCAGAGCCAGTAGCGACGATGGGTTTTCATTGTGGGGGAGCGGACATTGGGTCACTCATGGATAGGTTGCGCTAATCCCGGTGATAGGGGTGGTGCTTCAGCAGACTCAGGCCACGATACAACTGTTCGGCGACGATCACCCTGACCAGCGGATGCGGGAAAGTCAACGCTGACAGAGACCACCGCTGCTCTGCCACGGCCAGACAATCGGGATGAAACCCCTCGGGGCCACCAATCAGAATGGCGACATCCCGACCACCCTGCATCCAGTCGGCCATCTGCCCGGACAATTGCTTGGTACTCCAGCTCTTGCCCTTCACATCGAGCGCAATGATCTTGCTGCCTCTGGGGACGGCTGCCAGCATCTTCCGCCCTTCCTGTTGCAGAATCCGGGCAATATCCGCGTTCTTGCCGCGCTGACCGGCATGAATCTCAATCAGATTCAGACGACAATCCGGCGGCATTCTCCTGGCATATTCCTGATACCCCGCCTCCACCCATTTCGGCATCCGGTGACCGACGGCAATCAGATCAATGCGCATGCTGCAATCAGCGACCTATTCCGCCGCCGCCTGCTCCTCATCGGTCGGCGTTTCCCAGAGCTTTTCCAGATTGTAGAAGTCACGCACTTCTGGCGTGAACACATGCACGACCACATCCAGCAGATCGACCAGCATCCAGTCCATCGCCATTTCTCCCTCGGTACCCAGCGGCTGAATGCCCGCCTCATGCTTGGCCTGAAAGACCACATGGTCCGCCAGCGCCTTGACGTGCCGGGTGGAGGTGCCGGAGGCAATGATCATCACATCGGTTACCGTGGTCTTGTCCTTGACATCTAGCACCTTGATATCCTTCGCTTTGACGTCTTCGAGTGCATCGACGACGATCCGGGTGAGTTCTTCTCTGGAGACTGGCTGGTTTTCGGGCATGAAATTAACTGTAAAGGTGATGTGTATGAATGTAATCCACCAGCGCTTCAGGCACCAGATAACGCACACTGCGTCCCTGCCTAAGCTGCTCACGGATCATGGTGGCTGAAATATCGAGCTGGCTGACCGGAACGCGCAGAATACTGCCCGCCGGGTGTTTGCGCAAATCGCTCACCTGGCTGGTGACTCGCGATGCAATGTAATTCGCTGGAAAACGCCGGGTTTCCTCATGCTCACCGGGGCGCGTCATGATCACGACATGTGCCAGTTCGAGCAATTGCTCCCAACGATGCCAGAGTGGTAAACCGGCAAAGGCATCAGTGCCCACCATCAGTAACAGCGGCTGTTTGGTGCCATAGCGCTCACGCAGCAGTGTCAGTGTATCCACGGTGTAGGAGGGTTTGTCGCGCTCCAGCTCGCAGGTATCGAGTACGAAACCGCGCTGCCGGGCAATGGCCATGGCAACCATCTCGGCACGTACACTGGTGCTGCGCTCGGGCTGCCCCTTGTGCGGCGGAATATGGGCAGGGATGAAGCGAACCTCGTCCAGCGACAGCCGTTCCAGAACCTCCAGCGCCGGGCGCAAATGCCCGAAGTGCACCGGATCGAACGTGCCGCCGAACACCCCGATCATTCGCGAATCTGACCGTCACCCAGCACGATGTATTTCAGCGAGGTCAGCCCTTCCAGGCCAACAGGGCCGCGAGCATGCAGCTTGTCGGTGCTGATGCCGATCTCGGCGCCCAGTCCGTACTCGAAGCCATCGGCAAAGCGCGTCGAGGCATTGACCATGACCGAGCTGGAATCGACATCACGCAGAAACTCACGTGCCCTAGTGTAATCCTCGGTAACGATGGCA
>CAYTPO010000061.1:0-9654 GCA_964439815.1 uncultured Thiotrichales bacterium | reverse complement strand
CTGCGTTGCAATGCGGTGGCATCGTCGATGGTCAGGTCGCGGGTGGTCTCTCCTATGATTGGCGGTGCGCCGCCGGTGGTCTCGGTGCGTGCAGGCAGTACAAACAGAAGATGTGTCCCCAGGTTGGCAAACTCGTTGACGACATAGCGCCGCGCACCCTCTCCGAGTGCGGTGAGCAGCAGCACGGCCAGCACGGCAATGGTCATCGCCAGCAAGACCAGAAAGCTGCGCAAGCGGTAACCCCTGAGGGTTTGCAGCGTGAAATGGAGGCTGTCGGTAACGCGCATCATTTCATTGCGCCTGGTCGTCGATAATGCGGCCATCCACCATCGAGATCATGCGGTGGGCACGCCGCCCCATTTCGGGATCATGGGTGACGAGAATCAGCGTGATGCCCGCTTCATGCATGGTTTCCAGCGTTTTCATTACCTCTTCACCGGAGTGTCGATCCAGGTTTCCGGTCGGCTCGTCCGCCAGCACGATGCTCGGCTGCATGATGGTTGCCCGGGCAATGGCAACGCGCTGGCGCTGCCCGCCGGAGAGCTGATCCGGGCGGTGGCTGGCGCGATCGGTCATGCCCATGGCGGCCAGTGCCTTGTCGACCCGCGGATGGCGGCTGGAGGGTTCGATGCCTGCCAGTACCAGCGGCAGTTCGACGTTCTCTGCGGCTGTCATGCGCGGGATCAGATGGAATTGCTGGAAGACGAAGCCGATTTCTTCGCTGCGCAGCCTGGCCTGCTGTCGTGAAGGCAGCGCTGTGGTTTCGACACCATTGAGCTGATAGCTGCCGCTGCTGGGCTGATCCAGCAGGCCGATCATGTTGAGCAGCGTGGATTTGCCCGATCCTGACGGCCCCATGATGGCCACGTACTCACCCTGTTTGATTTCCAGGTTGACATGGTCGAGGGCGTGGACCTGTTGATCGCCCACGGTGAAGAAGCGGTTGAGGTCGATGAGGCGGATCATTGATCGTTGCTGTCGATGATTCCCGTGACGCCGTCCGCCAATCCCTCGCGGTCGATCGAGGTAACGATCTGGTCACCGGCCTGCAGGCCCGCGATTACCTCGATGAAATTCCAGTTCGAGAGGCCGGTTTCGATGGGCTGTTTTCTGATCAGACCTGTCCCGGCATCGAACAGATAGACGGCATCGTCTTCCAGCAGGGCATCGGCGGGGATTCTCAGGGTGTCCTCCTGCCGCTGGGTGATGATCTCGACATCGGCGCTATAGCCGGCCAGCAGGTGGGTGGTGTCTTCCGCATTGCTCAAATCCACTTCGACATCGACCGTGCGCGCCTGCTTTGCCAGTTCGATGACATAGTCGGCGATGCGCCGCACCCTGCCCGGGAAGACCTGCCCGGAAAAGGCATCGAGCGTGACGCGGGTATTCATGCCGACTTTCACTTTGGCGGCATCGGCTTCGTCGATGGGGGCTTCGATGTAGAAGCAGCTGTTGTCGATCAGGTCGACCGACGGCGGTGTCGCCACACCGATGGGGGAGGGGGTGACATACTCGTATTGCTCACCATTGATTTCGGCAACGACACCGTCGAAGGGGGCATACAAACGGGTCCGCTCCAGTTGTGCGGCGACGATGCTGATCTGTGCCTGCGAGACCTCGTCTGCTGCACGAGAGGCGGTACATTCGGCGTTTGAAGCCCGCGCCGAGGTTCTTGCCTGGTCGAGCTGATCCTCCGCTACGGCGCCACGCTCGAATAGCGGGGCAAGGCGGGTCAGCTTGCGCTGCGCCTCCTGAGCACGGAGGCAGATGGCGTTGGTCTTCGAGCGGGCGGCGGCTGCACTCTTGCGGGCATGATCCAGTTGCGCTTTGAGATCGTCGTTCCAGAGTTCCAGCAGCAGTGTTCCCTGCTGAACCTTCGCGCCTTCGGCCACCAGCAAATGGGCGATCTGACCTCCGATTGACGGTGAAAGCCGGGCGCGGCGGCAGGCCTTGACCGAACCGGCGCGGGTGTTGCTGACAGTGGCCTCCACGACGCCTTTGCCAACTTCAGTAACGGTTACTGCGACAGGTTTGGGTCGTGTCAGGTACCAGGCCAGGGTGACTCCGGCAAGCAGGATCAGCAGGAGGGTGAACAGAACGAAATGTTTTTTCAGCATGAGGTATTTTTTATCTACAGAGCCTGTCGGATTTAACTGTTTGAAGCGAAAATCCCGGGGGGCGAATCAAATCAGTTTATCATGTGAGGATAGTGGCCGAGCGATTTGATGAGCAGGAGAAGCTGAGTTTATTGTCATCCAGGAGGCTGTCGGAGTCGATGCTGTTTGGCTGCAAATCCACGGGCTGGTTGCGACAGGCAGCGAATTCCGTCAGGGGTCGATCTGCTATAATCGACCGATATGTGAAACAGGGAAGCTCCATGGAATTACGGAGAAAGTGTATCGATGGGCCGAGTCGCTTGAAGTGGCTGCTGGCGGCATGGCTGCTGGCAATGGCCGGCATGGCACCGGCGGGCATCTACAAATGGGTCGATGCCAAGGGCGTGACCCACTATGCCGAATCTTCCCCGAAGAATGTACCGGCGGCCGAAGTGGAGATCGAGCCGCCGCCGTCGTACCAATCCATGCAGGAATCGCAGCAGCGGCTGGAGGATTCGATGCAGGATCAGGCACAGCGTACCCGTGACTATGAGGCGCAGAAGCAGCAACTCAGGGCGGCGCAGCTGGCGCGCGAAAAGGCCAGGGAGCAGCGGCTGGAGAGTTGCAGCCACGCGCTGGTGCAACTGCGCATTCTCGAAGAGACAACGCCGGTATATCTGGATGAATCGGGTGAGTACCATACCCAGACTTCGGTGCATTCCGCCGGTTATCGGGGCAAGCGGGTCTATCTTGGTGATGACGAACGTCCGCTTGAAATCCGCCGTTTCAAGCGGGAAATAGCCGACAACTGCGATAGCGGAACGGCCGGACGTCCGCAGTTGGATGATCTGCTGCGCAGCTACCATCAGAACCAGTGCAAGTCGGCCCGGCAGATGCTGGTCGCGCTGGAAAAAGCCCGTCTGAAGGCGCACCGCAACGATATCCGGGATCTCCGCGACGATATCGAAAAACACTGCCATCACTGAATGTAGTCCCGTCTTACCGGCCTCGTTATCAAACTGTCGGTGCATGAAAAAAGCACCTTGCCAGCAGTGACGCAACGTGAGATAAACGAACCCACCTATCGCGACGATTTGAGTCAACCAGCCCCCTGGAAAAATTCAGGTGAAAAACCAGAACATCTTTACATTTGAACCCGGCACCAGCAGTGAAACGCTGGCTGATATCCCGTTGCAACCTGCCTCTGCGGATATCTGGGAGAGGAAATATCGCCTGCAGACCCGCGATGGCGTGGCCATCGATCAGTCGATCGATGAAACCTGGCAACGGGTCGCCCGGGCGCTGGCCGAGGTGGAAACCACGCCGGAGTTGCGGCGCCACTGGGAGGAGCAGTTTCTCTGGGCACTTCGCCACGGCGCAATACCGGCGGGCCGGATCGTCTCCAATGCCGGTGCGCTGGAACACAAGCCGGCCACCTCCACCATCAACTGCACCGTCTCCGGCACCATTCAGGATTCGATGGACGATATCCTGCAGAAGGTGCATGAGGCCGGGCTGACGCTGAAGGCCGGCTGTGGCATCGGCTATGAATTCTCCACGCTGCGACCCAGGGGTGCCTATGTTTCCGGGGCTGGCGCCTATACCTCCGGCCCGCTATCGTTCATGGATATCTACGACAAGGTCTGCTTCACCGTGTCATCGGCGGGTGGTCGTCGTGGTGCGCAAATGGCAACCTTCGATATCGGTCATCCCGATGTGCTCGATTTCATTCGCGCCAAACGTGAGGATGGACGCCTGCGGCAGTTTAATCTGTCATTGCTGATCACCGATGATTTCATCGAGGCCGTGCGCAATGATGCCGACTGGCCGCTGGCATTTCCGCTGCGCAAGGAGGAGATCACCGACGATATGGATCTGGACGACACCACGCAGGTGTTGTGGCGACAGTGGCCCACTCATGAGGGGTTGCTGACAAATGAACAGGGGCAGGTGGCCTGTCGTGTCTACCGTACCATCAGGGCGCAGCGCTTGTGGGATGTGATCATGTCATCGACCTACGACTATGCCGAGCCGGGATTCATCCTGATCGACCGGGTCAACGAGATGAACAACAACTGGTTCTGCGAGCAGATTCGCGCCACCAATCCCTGTGGCGAACAGCCCTTGCCACCTTATGGCGCCTGCCTGCTGGGTTCGGTCAATCTGACCCGCTTCGTGCTGCATCCCTTTACGGATCGTGCCGATTTCGACTGGGAAAAATATCGCAAGGTGGTGTCGATTTTCACGCGGATGCTCGACAACGTCGTGGAAATCAATGGCCTGCCTCTGCCGGAGCAGCAGCAGGAAATCCTGCGCAAGCGGCGTCATGGCATGGGGTTTCTCGGGTTGGGTTCGACGCTGACGATGATGCGGATGAAATATGGTTCTGAGGAGTCGTTGCAGTTTACCGAAAGGGTAACCCGCGAACTGGCGGTCACCGGTTGGCGCGAAGCGCTGGCGCTGGCGAAGGAAAAGGGTGCGGCGCCGATCATGGACGACGACTTCGAGATAACGGCGGCCATGCTGCTTGCGCGACCCGAGCTGAAAAAGGATGGCTTTGCTGTCGGCGATCGCGTCAAGGGGCGGGTGCTGCATGCACGATACAGCCGCTACATGCGGAAAATTGCCGAGGTGGCGCCGGAGCTGGTCGATGCGCTGGCCGAGCGCGGTGCACGTTTTACCCATCACAGCTCCATTGCGCCCACGGGCACCATTTCGCTGTCGCTGGCCAACAATGCCAGCAATGGTATCGAGCCGAGTTTTGCCCACCACTATTCGCGCAATGTCATTCGTGAGGGGAAGAAATCCAAGGAGAAGGTCGATGTCTTCTCCTTCGAATTGCTGGCCTACCGCAAACTGGTGGATGCCCGAGCCATGCCGGGAGAGGGATCGCCGTTGCCCGATTATTTTCTTGCGGCGGACGATATCGAACCGGACGCCCATATTGCAGTGCAGGCCGCGGCGCAGCACTGGATCGACTCCTCCATTTCCAAGACCATCAATATTCCCACGGATTATCCGTATGCGGCTTTCAAGAGCGTTTATCTGCAAGCATGGAAAACGGGATTGAAGGGCTGCACCACTTTCAGATTCAATCCGGAAGCCTTTCAGGGTGTGTTGGTCAAGGAGGAAGATCTGGCCAATACGCTATATGAATTCACGCTGGAAAATGGCGATGTGGTCAGGGTCAGGGGGAATGAGGAGATCGAATACGACGGCGAGATTCATACCGCAGCCAACCTGTATGATGCATTGAAAGAAGGCTACTACGGTAAATATTGACACAGGCCATATCATGACGATCAGGATAGAAAAGAAGATTGTGGATTACGCAGTGGTCAATAAGGATTCCGACCTGGAGCAGCAAGCGGAAGAAAAGATCGAACCTGCGGCGGATCAATCCAAGGCTCCGGAAATCATCCACATGCACGAGCATGTCGAGCGCCCGGAGGTTCTGGTGGGCTCCACCTATAAACTGCGACCGCCCGAACATGTGTCGGATCATGCGCTGTATATCACCATCAATGACATCATTCTCAACGAGGGCACCGAGCATGAGCTGAGACGGCCTTTCGAGATCTTCGTCAATTCCAAGAACATGGATCAATTCCAGTGGATTGTGGCGCTGACCCGAATCATTTCGGCGGTATTTCGCAAGGGGGGGGACGTGACTTTTCTGGTCGAGGAGCTGCGTTCGGTATTTGATCCGCGTGGTGGCTACTGGCACAAGGGGCGCTATATTCCGTCGCTGATTGCAGAAATCGGTGATGTCATCGAAAAGCATCTGATCACCATTGGCATGATCGAATCTCCCGAGCTGGATGAAGCGCAAAAGAAGATGATCGATGCCAAGCGTGCCGAATTCGAACTGACGCTGACGCCAGGGCCGGCGGATGACAACAATGCGAATGATGGTGAGTTTCCACAAAGTGCCGTGTTATGCAATAAATGCCTGGCCAAGGCCGTGGTGCTGCTCGATGGCTGCATGACCTGCCTGAGTTGCGGCGATTCGAAATGCGGCTGATACAAGAATAACTGCTTCTGACTGCAACCCTGACTACCACCACAGATGTTCACCCATTTGAACCTTTTGAGTATTGGCGAGATTGCCGATCTGCTGGCGCAGCCAGTGCCGGTCGAGCGCAAGACGGGTATGGAAATGCCCGAGCCTTCTGCCCGGCGCAAGGCGGGTGTGCTGATCCCTTTTATTCGCGAGCAGGAGAGCTGGAAGATCCTCTATATCCGGCGGGCCGAGTCGGTGCGAGATCCGCACAGCGGGCAGGTGGCCTTTGCCGGTGGCATGTGGGAAGAAAGTGATGCCTCGCTTGCCGCAACGGCACTGCGAGAGGCACATGAGGAAATTGGTCTGGCACCGGCTGATGTCGAGTTGCTGGGCGAATTGCCGCACCATCACAGTCTGGGCGGTATCGAGATCACTCCGGTCGTGGCGACCATGCCCTGGCCTTATTCACTGAACCCCGAAGCCGCCGAAGTGGCGCATGTCTTTTCCATTCCTCTGTACTGGCTGGCCGACCCGGACAATTACCAGGTCGAGCAACGTGGTCAGGCTGTTGGCAAAAGTATTTTCTACAAGCCCTACAACAATGAAATACTGTGGGGCGCCACTGCACGAATGACGCTGTCACTCATCGCCCATCTGACCCGGGATGCAGCGCTCCCGGAGATCATTGGTATTTGATTCACCCTGCCGGAATAACACCAACAACCCAACATGAAAGCCATATTATCCGACCCCCAGGCACTGGCGCTCGATGGCAGCAATGCCGCCTATATCGAGGAACTCTATCAGCAGTACCAGCATGACCCCGAATCAGTCAGCGCTTCCTGGCGCGCCTGGTTTGCCGGCGTGGGGGAGACTGCCGAGATTATTTCGGGAGATTATCATCACGATGTTCACGGTATCGATACCGCCGGTGAGGTCGATCGACTGCGCAAGCTAAAGGGCGCACATCGGCTGATTGCTGCCTATCGGGTGCTGGGTCACTTGATGGCAGACACCGAGCCGCTGGGAATGAATGAACGCAAGCGCCCAAGAGGGTTGCGACTGGAGGAGTACGGGCTGGAGCCCGGTGATATGTCGCAGCGGGTGCTGGTGTCGTCGATCGACCCGGATAATTCGATCCCGCTGGGTGAAGTGATTCGCATCATGGAGCGGGTGTATTGCGGCACGCTGGCTTCGGAGAGTTTTCATCTGACCTCCACGCGCGAGCGTCGCTGGATCACGCAGAAGCTGGAGGAATCCCGAGGTGAATGGCGATTCCGGCTGAACTATGCAGCGCGCAGAAATGTCCTGCAGGATATTTCTGCGGCAGAGGGGCTGGAGCATTTTCTGCACCGGCGTTATGTCGGGCAGAAACGCTTTTCGCTGGAAGGCTGTGAAGCGTTGATTCCGATGCTCAATGAAATCGTGCAGGGCGGTGGACAGCGTGGTGTCCGCGATATCGTGATCGGTATGGCACACCGGGGGCGTCTGAATGTATTGGTGAATACGCTGGGAAAACCGCCACGGGAATTGTTTGCCGAATTCGATGGTGCATTGTTTCCGGATAATTTTTCCGGCTCGGGCGATGTCAAATATCACCAGGGCTACTATTCCGAAATCGAAACACCGGGCGGCCCGGTCAAGGTGGCGCTGGCTTTCAACCCATCGCATCTGGAGGTCATTTCCCCAGTGGTGCTGGGTGGCGTGCGGGCACGGCAGGAAAATTACCCCGATATCGACACGGCGCGCAACGAGGTGCTTCCGGTTGTGCTGCATGGCGATGCTGCATTTTCCGGGCAGGGTGTGGTTGCCGAAACCTTCAACCTGGCCAAGACAACGGGTTATGGTGTGGGCGGCACCATTCATATTGTCATTAACAATCAGATCGGTTTTACCACCAGTTCCCCGCTGGAGGCACGCTCGACGCTCTATTGCACCGAAGTGGCCAAGATGGTGAAGGCGCCGATATTTCATGTCAATGGTGACGACCCGGATGCCGTGCTGTTCGTTACCCGGCTGGCGCTGGATTATCGCAACAATTTTCATAACGATGTGGTTATCGATATTGTCTGTTACCGCCGCTACGGTCATAACGAGGCCGATGAACCGATGATGACGCAGCCGGTGATGTATTCGAGCATCAGGCATCATGCCCCGGTGCGGGAACTCTATGCACGGCAATTGCTGGATGAAGGGATTATCAGCGGCGATGATGCAGACAGGATTGTAGCTGAGTACAAGGCCAGCCTGGAGCA
Source organism: uncultured Thiotrichales bacterium (assembly GCA_964439815.1). GTDB lineage: Bacteria > Pseudomonadota > Gammaproteobacteria > UWMA-0217 > UWMA-0217 > JALSHZ01. Next base: position 1,300 of record CAYTPO010000061.1, on the reverse strand, counting down.
GGGAGATTCGGTGGCCAACGGTTTTATCTGTGGTTCCCACAGCAATTATGCCGGCAACTGGGAGCGCTATCTGTCGGCCTCCCATGAGACACCGGTCAATACGCGAGTGCCACTGGAAATTCTGCAGGAGGTGGGACATCGGGCCAATGCGGTGCCTGATGACTTTGAGGTGCATCGCCGTGTGGCGAGCATTCTGGCCAACCGGGAAAAAATGATTGCCGGGGAGCAGTTGCTCGATTGGGGTATGGCGGAAATTCTGGCTTATGGCACGCTGATCCGGGAGGGATATGCCGTGCGGCTGTCTGGTCAGGATTCGGGACGCGGTACGTTCTCGCATCGCCATGCCGAATTGCATCATCAGAAAATGAAGCGCAATTATATGCCGCTTGCGCATCTCTATCCTGAACAACCGAAATTCAAGGTCATCAATTCCCTGCTGTCGGAACTGGCGGTGCTCGGCTTTGAATATGGTTACGCAACTTCCAGCCCGGAAACACTGGTGATCTGGGAGGCGCAGTTTGGTGATTTTGCCAATATGGCACAGGTCATGATCGACCAGTTTCTTGCCAGCGGCCATCAGAAATGGGGCAGGCTGTGTCAGTTGGTGCTGTTTCTGCCGCATGGTTACGAGGGGCAGGGGCCGGAGCATTCATCGGCCAGACTCGAACGTTACTTGCAGCTTTGCGCGCAGCGCAACATGCGCGTGTGGGTGCCAACCACACCGGCACAAATGTTCCATTTGCTACGCAACCAGATGATCCGCAGTTTTCGTCGGCCGCTGGTGGTGTTGACGCCGAAAAGTCTGTTACGCCATCCGCTTTCCAAGTCGAGGCTCGAAACGCTGGTGGAGGGACACCTGGAAACGGTACTGCCGGAATCGGCGGAACTGGAAGGAGAAAAGGTCAGGCGCGTGGTCTTGTGCAGTGGCAAGATCTATTTTGATCTGCTGATGCAGCGTGACAGGGAAAACAAGCTGGATATTGCGCTGATCAGAATCGAACAGCTCTATCCCTTTCCCCGTGCCGAGGCCGCCAGAGTCGTTGCGGAATACCCCAATGCCAGGGAAATTGTCTGGTGTCAGGAAGAGCCGCGTAACCAGGGTGCGTGGTACCAGATTCAACACCATCTGCAAAACATGAAAAATGCCTCGCAGATCGTCTGTTATGCGGGCAAGGCACCCTCGGCCTCGACCGCCTGCGGCTACAGCCAGTTGCACAAGCGGCTACAGCAAAACGTCATCGATCTGGCATTGTCGCCGGGCATGATCGACGACAGTGGCAATCGGTTGGAGGATTACTGA
>CAYTPO010000060.1:0-6739 GCA_964439815.1 uncultured Thiotrichales bacterium | reverse complement strand
CCTTGCCTTGAACTGGTGTTTCTCAGGGATGAGCTGAGTAGTTATTGTCAACAATAATACGCCATGAATTCAGCGAGTTCACCATGGAGTATAATTTTCCCAGCCTTTAACCTGAATCCGAGGTTTAAGCCTCAGATTCGGATATAACCCATGGAGCCCAACAATGAAGAGCCTGAACACTACCCTCCTGATCACCGCAGCGCTGGCACTCACTGCCTGCTCACAATCGAAAGATCCCTATGGCGATACCTGCAAGAGTATCGCCAGTGCCCTTTCCGGCAACAAGAGCATTGCCTGGGAAGATCCGGAAAGGAAAGTCGTGGATGGCGAGTACCTGCGCATCAACCTCTTCTCCCCGCAAACGACAGCCAGCTGCTTCTACAAGGCACAGGTCCAGGATGCAATCGTCGATGTTCCGCTGGAAGGCGAGTTCGAGAATACCCCCTACCGGATGATCGTCAATGGTACCCAGGTTGCTGACGCTGACCTGATCAAGGCATCGGTGATGGCAATGTCGGGAGATGCCAAGAAGGCAGCATTGGAAACGGCACAAAAAGCGCGTGAAAATGCAAAGACCGCCGTCAGGAAGACGCAGGAAACCGCAGCAGCCGCACAGAAGAAACTGCAGGAAGCATTGGGAAAATAGGGAGTTTGTTTTCGACCGGGTTCTCCCGCTTGGGGAGAACCCGCTTTGACTGACTAGCCGTCAGAATATCGTTGCGCCACAAACAGACCAGCGAACTGGTTGCGTTGCGCAGCCCGGAACGGGCAAAGATATTTTAGAGAGGTGTTACGTTTTCGGCCTGAGGACCTTTCTGACCCATGGTTACTTCCATGGTCACTTTCTGGCCGTCGTGCAAGGACTTGCGACCTTCGCCACCGTTAATCGCTGAAAAGTGGACGAATACATCCTTGCCACCTTCCTGCTCGATAAAACCAAAACCTTTCTCGTCGTTAAACCACTTAACGGTGCCTTCAATTACATCTGACATATTACTTAATACTCTTAAAACTACAAAATTGCCACGAATGGCGTTACAAAAAACCGGACGTGTCCGGTCAAAAACAGGGTCTATCATACGCTGCATGCCCCCCCCGTCAACCAAAACAGTGGAGAAAAAACAGCCAAAACTGTTAATGCCCTTCCAGTTTCATCCTTTTCAGGCGATCTTCTGCCAACCCGGCAACCGCAGAATCGGGATAGTGTGCCTTGATCTCCTGCAGGATCTTGCGCGCCTTGCCCCACTTTTTCTGGGCATAGTAGCTGTAAGCCAGTTTCAGACTGGCATCAGGCACCTTGCGGCTTTCGGGATAGAGTGAACGCACCTTCTCGAACTCTGTGGCGGCATTCTGGAATTCACCAGCACCATAGTAGGCCTCGCCCAACCAGTATTGTGCATTTCCTGCCAGAGAGCTTGCGGGCCACGCCTGCAGAAACGCCTTGAAGCCACTGATGGCGTCCTGATAACTGGCCGCTTTGAGTTGATCAAAGGCAGCCTTGTACTGCGCCTGCTCGTCAAGTTGCGGCAATTCTCCGCTATCCGCAGCCTCATCCCCCAGGTCTGTCGGGGATTGATAGCCACTACGCGGCGCGGACTGCAGATCCTGCAAACGCTGGTCGAAATCCAGATACAGCTGACGCTGGTGCTTGTCCATCTGATTCAGCTTGTATTCCAGCTCCTCGATCTGCCCCTGCAGGCGGCGACTGTATTCCTCCGACCGCTCCAAACGCAGAAACATCTTTTGCAGGTTGCTGCTCTCCAGCAGGCGTTCAGCACGCTCCAAACGGCGCTGCAGATCACCAACGCGGTTCTCCAGCGCATCAAACCGTGCCACCTCCTGCTTGTTCATCCAGGCCCATGCCGACGAACTGCTCAGCAGCAACCCCAGCAGAACCGAGCCGGTAACTGCCTTCAGCGTGCTACTTTGATTCATAGACGATTTCTACCCTGCGATTCTCACGATAGGAAGCCTCATCATGACCATAGACCACGGGGCGCTCCTCTCCATAGGCAACAATACTGATCTGACTGGGTCGCACACCCTGAAACAGCATCAGCTGCTTGACCGAATAGGCCCGCTGCTCGGACAGTGCCACATTGAACTCACGCGTACCGCGTTCATCCGCATGCCCTTCCAGCCGCACCCGTGCCGAGGGATGGTCCGCCAGATAGCGCGCATGGGCGTTGACGATATCGATGTCGACGACATCCGCACTGTTGTAGTCGAAGTAGATGATGTTCTTGCTCAAGACGCTGGCGGGATCGGAAAAGGGATCCAGCCCCTCCGTCGCACCAGTAGCCATTTCACTGGCCGATCCACCATTCAGATCCGTACCACTGGTTGCTGCGCCACTGCTGGCCGTACTACTCCCACCACGCTCGATCGTCGTTTCAGGCTTGGGTTTGTTACCTGCACAGCCCACCGCAATCACGCTGATGAGCAGAATACTGAACCACTTGTAAGACATTTCGATTACTCCTGCGTCCTTGACGCCTAAACTTTAACCTTTTGGTAACTGCGCAGCTCACACCATGGGGTGATTACTCACTGCGCGGTTTGCAAAGTCCCGGCAATGCCGGGCTGGCGACCCCGTCGCCCGCGCTCTGTCAGGCCCTCCTGCAGTGCCCCTCCCTAATTCAGGAACGGCGACCAGTCGGGCTCCCTGACCTGCCCCTCTTTCAGGACGATGGTCTGATGAACCCGACCATCATCACTCACTGCGGCCAATACCTCTCTGCCGCCTTCCTCGGTTGCATAGATGATCATGCTGCCATTGGGAGCGAAACTGGGCGACTCGTCCAGCTTGCCCTTGGTCAGGATCTGGGTCTCGCCAGTATCCAGATGCAATACCGCGATACGGAAACGCCCATTGTCACCATTGACCATGGCGACCTTCTTGCCATCCGGTGAAACCGACGCCGCCGAGTTGTATTCACCCTCGAAAGTCAGTCGTTGCGGGCGCCCCCCACTGGCGGATACCCGATAGAGCTGCGGCTTGCCGGTACGATTGGAGGTAAAGATCAGCGTCTCGCTGTCCGGCATCCATGCCGGCTCGGTATTAATGGCGCGATCATTGGTTACCCGCGTCAGCTGGCGGGTCGCAATATTGAGCACATAGATCTGTGGTGTGCCACTCTCCGACAGGGTCAGCGCCAGACGCATGCCATCCGGCGACCAGGCCGGGGCACCATTGATCCCGCGCTTGCTGGTGACCTTCTGCCGCGAACCGCTGGTGACATCCTGAATGTAGATGCTGGAGCGATTGTCCTCGAAGGAGACATAGGCAATCTGCCGCGCATCGGGCGACCAGTCCGGTGACATCACCGGGCTTCTCGTGCTGAGTATGGTTCGCGCGTTGTAACCGTCGGCATCGGCAACCTGCAGGGTGTACTTGTTGCTGACACCCTTCTTCGAGGTGACATAGACGATCTGCGTATTGAAGGCGCCCCGGGTACCGATGATGGCTTCGTAAATCAGGTCGCTCACCTGATGCGCCGCCATGCGCAGTGCATTGCCACGAATCGGAATGTTGTACCCCGCCAGCTGCCGGCCCGCCGCGGTATCGAACAACTGGAACTGAACCTTGAAGTTGTCGGCACCTTCATCGATCAACCGCCCCACGACCAGATAGTCGATATTCTTGGCCCGCCAGCGATACAGCTCGATATTTTCCGGCCGGGTATCGGGTTGGGCAAACTGGTCTCGTGACAGCGGGCTGAAGCGGCCACTGCGCTTGAGATCGGCCATCACGATATCGCCGATACGCTCGGGCTGGGCACCATTGCCCTGCCAGACAAACGGTGCAATGGCAATCGGCACGGCATCGCTGACGCCCTGGGTGATACGGATATCCAGCGCCGCCTGTACCTGCGATGTCAGCAGCACAAGCATCAACAGGAAAACGGTTTTCAGACTCCTCATTGCGGTCACTCTATGTTTGTGGTTCAAAGGTAAATTCTATTTCACGGTCGAACACGCGCGGATCAGGCGCCTTAGGCAGCGGGTCGGCCCGCCAAACGGCCTTGTCCACCGACTGCCGCATCGCCTCGTTGCAGGAGGCCGAAGGCAACACCTGCACATCGAGTACCTTGCCGGTCGAAGCCTGCTTGACTCTGACCTTGCAACTGCCGGCCGGCCCCTGCGGTGGCTGCAGCCAGCGGCTTTCGACACGCGACTTGATGGCCGCCATGTAGCGGTTTTTCAATCCGGCCACCTGCGCCCGTTCCAGGCTGGTCTGCTCCTCGGCAAACAATGCTGCCATCCGCTCTTCCTCGGCAGCCATCTCGGCTGCACGCAATCTCTGTTCTTCCTTGCGTCGCTTCTCTTCGGCCAGTTTCTTCTTGCGCTCAGCCTCCTTGCGTTTCTTCTCCGCTGCCAGGCGCTTCTTTTTCTCGGCTTCCTTCTTGCGTTTCAGGGCTTCCGCCTTTTTCTTCTTTTCCGCTTCCTGCTTGCGCTTGAGTTCGGCCTGCTTTTTCTTCTCGGCCTCCTGCCTGCGCTTGAGTTCAGCCTGTTTCTGCTTCTCGGCCTCCTGCCTGCGTTTCAGCTCGGCCTGCTTCTGTTCCTCTTCACGCTGACGCTGCAGCAGGGCCTGCTTCTCTTCCTCGGCCCGCCGCTGCTCCTCTGCCTGCTTCTTCGCTGCTTCCTGCGCCTTGCGTTCCTCTTCCAGATCCTTCTCGGGTTCGGGTTCCGGCTCAGGTGGCTGCTCGACCTTGATCTGCTCCTTCAGCTCGCTGACCTTTTCGGCATCCATCACCATCGTCGCGCGGATCGGCTGTGCCGCTGCAGGTACTTCGTGATGCCAGTCCACGCTGACAATGAAGAAGGCCAGCAGAAACAGATGGATCAGCACGGCCACGAGTACCGATTTGGGGTGTTGCCTGATCAGATCCCACATATCGGCTACTGCTTCCTTTGCGGCTGTTCGGTAATCAGGCCAATGCCGGAAGCACCTGCCGCCTGCAGGGCTGCCATCGCTTCCACGACCCGGCCATAGTCCACCGAGGCATCACCCCGCACATAGACCTGCTTGTCCTGGCGATCCCGCAGCAGGCCGGCAATCCGGTTGGCCAGCGCCTGCGCACTCATTGGCGGCGCATCGGGGCCATCCGCATCGAGAAAGAAACGCCCCTGTGCATCTACTGCGATCACGATCTGATCCGTCGGCTCCTCGGTTACAGGCTGTGCATTGGCCTTGGGCAGATCCACCGTCACCCCCTGCTGCATCATTGGTGCCGTCACCATGAAGATGACCAGCAGCACCAACATCACATCGATATAGGGGACGACATTGATTTGCGCCATGGGTTTGCGGCGATTGCGTTGATGAGCCATAACTATGTCAGGCGGATGTCGGCTTGGATGAGTGTCTTTGCAAAAGTGTTATGAATTCTTCCACAAAATTATCGTAGCGCGTTATTAACCGTTCCACATCATCGGAATATCGGTTGTAGGCAATAACGGCAGGAATGGCAGCAAACAGGCCAATGGCTGTCGCCACCAGCGCCTCGGCAATGCCCGGAGCCACTGCGGAGAGGGTATTGAGCTGCGCATCGCCCAGCGCACGGAATGAATTCATGATTCCCCAAACGGTGCCAAACAGCCCTATATACGGGCTGGTCGAGCCAACGGTTGCGAGAAACGCCAGCGAGCCTTCCAGATTGTCCACTTCGCGTGACATCGCTACGCGCATCGAGCGGGTGATCATGTCGAGCTGGCCAATATAGGCACTGCGGGCCTTGAGCTGCCGCAGATATTCCTTGAAGCCCGAGGCAAAGATGTTCTCCAGGCCACGCACCTCGTCCTGCGATTTCACGTCGCGATACAGCCCTTCCAGATCGCCACCGGACCAGAACCGCTCCTCGAAGGCCTCGGCACGCTCCTTGGCGCGGCCGATATCCCGCCACTTGATGACGATAATGGTCCAGGAGGCAATCGAGGCGAACAGCAGGATCAGCATCACTACTTTCACGACAAGGCTGGCGCCGGTCACCAGCTCCAGAATAGATAGATCAACTGACACGTTGGAATGCCTCACTCATTGATTCGGGGATTGCGCGGGGCCTGAAACGCACCGCATCCAGACAGACCACCATAATGGTCGCATCGGTCAAACAGGTTTCCTCACGCAGGACTTGCTGGGAAAACGTCACGCTGGTACGGCTCCGCAGGGACGCACGAGAACGCACCAGCAGCAGATCATTGAAACGGGCGGGCCGCTGGTAGTCGATTTCGACATGCCGGACGGCAAAAATCAGGCCTTCCCGCTCGCGCAGGACATCCTGCTCATAGCCCAGACTGCGCAGATACTCGGTCCGTGCCCTTTCCATAAACTTGAGGTAATTTGCGTAAAACACCACACCGCCGGCATCCGTGTCCTCATAGTACACCCTGACCGGCCAGTCGAACTCGTCCATTAAACCCGTCTTATTCATGGTGGCGGCTAAAGCCTATGATAAGTAAATGAAAACAATAACAAACCCTTGGCACTCCCGTTTCACCCAAATGGTGAGAGGCTTCAGCCTATCACGGCCCTGGCTTGTTCTGGCGCGCCTGCGCTTGCGCTTCACTCAAGTTGTAGCTATTGCTACAAAATTCGCTCCAGAGCGGCGCCCAGACGCACCAGTCCAGCGCCAGGATCCGCGATCCACCATGAATAAGGCGGGATTAATCATCAGCAGAGGGTAGAAAAGGCTACGCTGCATGTTTCGCCGCATTCCTGCGGTAACCAAATTCGCCC
>CAYTPO010000059.1:0-5178 GCA_964439815.1 uncultured Thiotrichales bacterium | reverse complement strand
TAAGAGAATCGCACCAATTTGTAATTCCTTACCTGAATCCGAGGCTCAAATAGGCATGAATGGTTGCAAGGTATTGGTTTCACAGTGGCTTAATAATTTAGCTTAACCATAGATTGAAATGGTATTTATTGATCCGCCATGGAACCTGGGGTTTGTGCCAGAACCTGCGTCTAAGCCTTAGATTTAGGCATTTGAATCCGAGGTAGTGTTTTTCTAATGCATATAAAAATCATGTCGGGTGGGCAAACGGGTGTTGACCGAGGGGCATTGGATGCTGCGCTTGAAGCCGGTGTCGACGCTGGGGGCTGGTGTCCTGAAGGGAGAAGGGCTGAGGATGGCCGGATTGCTGACCGCTATCCACTCCGGGAATTAAAAGGTGCTGGGTATCGGCAACGAACGCTGCAGAATGTTCGGGACAGTGAAGGTACTGTGATTGTCTATTCCAGGTATCCCACGGATGGTACCGAGCTGACTTTGCTGTTCTGTATTCGCGAGAAGAAGCCGTATCTTCTGTTGGATGCTACCGAGATGCCGGTGGCGAAGGCTGCTGGCAGGGTGGTTGATTTTGTCAGTGAAAATGGGATTGTTAGGCTTAATGTGGCTGGCCCACGTGAAAGCGGGATGCCGGGTGCCCGGGTCTATTCCCATGATGTTATTCAAGCCTTTCTGGAGTCCTTCTCCAGAAACGGTTGAGTTGCCTGCCCTGTAAAGGCTACCCCGAAATTTACCTGAAAGCCCCCGGATCAAGGTGGGCGATGTAAACCTTGCAGGCACAAAAAAGCCCTGATCTACAGGGCTTTAGGGCGGTAATGAACGCTACCGAACGTGAATTTGGCTCCCCGACGTGGACTCGAACCACGGACCCAATGATTAACAGTCATTTGCTCTACCAACTGAGCTATCGGGGAATTGAGGCCGGAATGATATAGATTCATTCCGGTGTGGTCAACACCCGATTCAGGTGGATAACAGTTTTGCGATTCGGCTCAAGGATTCTTCCAGATTCTCCATGCTGGTGGCGTAGGAGACGCGGAAGTGGCCTGCCAGTCCGAAGGCTGATCCGGGTACTACAGCCACGTTGGCTTCGTGGAGGATGTATTCGGCCAGGACAACGTCGTTGTCGATGCCACCCAGCCTTTCGATGGCTTCCTCGGCATTGGGGAAGCTGTAGAAGGTGCCGTCGGAAGGAAGGCAGCTGAGCCCCGGAATGGCGTCGAGTGTCTTGTAGACATAGTTGTGGCGTTTTTCGTACTGTTCGACCATTTTGGTTATGCAGCTCTGGTCGCCGTTCAGTGCGGCGGCTGCGGCTGCCTGTGAGACGGAGCAGGGGTTGGAGGTGCTTTGTGACTGCATCTTCTTCATCGCCTGGATGAGTTGCTTGGGGCCGCCGGCATAACCGATGCGCCAGCCGGTCATGGCGTAGGCCTTGGAGACACCATTGAGGACGATGGTGCGGTCATACAGCTCGGGGCATTCCATGACGATGTTGGTAAAGCTCTGGTTGCCGAACAGGATGTGTTCGTACATGTCGTCGGTGGCGATCATTACATGCGGATGTTGCATCAGCACTTCGCCCAGCGCCTTGAGTTCCTCCGCGGAGTAGCAGACGCCGGTCGGGTTGGAGGGGCTGTTCAATACCAGCAGATGGGTTTTGGCTGTGATGGCATTGTCGAGCTGTTCGGGTGTGAGCTTGAAATTCTGTTCCTGGGAGGCTTCGACGATGACGGGGCTGGCATCGGCCAGCAACACCATGTCGGGATAGGAGACCCAGTAGGGTGCGGGAATGATGACCTCGTCTCCTTTGTTCAGCAGCGCCTGGCAGAGGTTGAAGAAGCTCTGTTTGCCTCCCACGGATACCAGGATCTGGTCAGCGTCGTATTGCAGGTTGTTGTCCCGCCGGAACTTGTTGATGACGGCTTCCTTCAACTCCGGGGTGCCATCCACTGCGGTGTAGCGGGTCTGCCCCTCCTTGATGGCCTTGATGGCTGCTTTCTGGATGAAATCCGGGGTGTCGAAATCCGGCTCTCCGGTGCTCAGGCTGATGACATCGACCCCTTCGCGCTTGAGCTTTGCGGCATTGGCTGAAATGGTGAGGGTGGGGGAAGGCTTAACGCGTTGAATTCTTTCAGACAATTCGATAATCATGGGAAATCCGGAGTTGGGGCGAAAGTCGTGTAATACTACTGTAACTCCTTCATGATTTTAACTGTCTAATGTCAAAGCCTTTCGAGTTAGTCACCGAATATGTGCCTGCGGGGGATCAACCCGAGGCCATTGCCGCCCTTGTTGATGGGCTGGAATCCGGATTGGCCTTTCAGACCTTGTTGGGAGTGACCGGTTCCGGAAAGACCTTCACGATGGCCAATGTCATCAACACCGTGCAGCGCCCGACAATCATTCTTGCGCACAACAAGACACTGGCGGCGCAGCTTTATGGTGAGATGAAGTCGTTCTTCCCCAATAATGCCGTTGAGTATTTCGTCTCCTACTATGACTACTACCAGCCGGAGGCCTATGTGCCGGCCAGTGACACCTTCATCGAGAAGGATGCCTCGGTCAACGATCATATCGAACAGATGCGGCTGTCGGCGACCAAGGCGCTGTTCGAGCGTCGCGATGTCATTATTGTTGCCTCGGTGTCGTCGATCTATGGCCTGGGCGATCCAAAATCCTACCTGAAAATGGTGCTGCATCTGGACCGGGGCGACCAGATCAATCAGCGCAAATTGTTGCGTCGCCTGGCCGATCTGCAGTACATCCGCAATGACCTGGACTTTCGCCGTGGTACCTACCGCGTTCGGGGTGAGGTGATCGATATCTTTCCGGCGGATGAAGAGACGCAGGCGGTGCGTATCGAGATGTTTGATGATGAAATCGAGAATCTGAGCTACTTTGACCCGTTGACCGGGGAAGTGCTGCGCCGGGTGCCGAGGCTGACGATCTACCCCAAGACGCATTACGTAACGCCACGCGAGATCATGTTGAATGCCGTGGATCATATCAAGGAGGAGTTGCGTGAGCGCTTGCTGGAGCTGCAGGCGCAGAACAAGCTGGTGGAGGCGCAGCGGGTGGAGCAGCGTACACAGTTTGATATCGAGATGATTGTCGAGCTGGGGTATTGCAGTGGCATCGAGAACTACTCCCGCTATCTGTCCGGGCGAGCGCCGGGTGAACCGCCACCGTGTCTCTACGACTACCTGCCCGATGACGCGTTGCTCATCATCGATGAATCCCATGTCTCCATCCCGCAGCTGGGAGCCATGTACAAGGGGGATCGTTCACGCAAGACCACGCTGGTCGATTATGGCTTCAGATTGCCCTCGGCACTGGACAATCGGCCGCTCAGGTTTGATGAATTCGAGGAGATGGCACCGCAGACCATCTTTGTCTCGGCGACACCCGGGCCTTACGAGGAGGCCCATGCAGGTGCCGTGGTCGAGCAGGTGGTTCGACCCACCGGGCTGGTCGACCCGGAAATCGAGATCCGTCCGGTAGCGACGCAGGTGGACGATGTGCTCTCCGAGATCAATCTGCGGGCAGCACGGAATGAGCGCGTGCTGGTCACCACGCTGACCAAGCGTATGGCAGAGGATTTGACGGAGTATCTGCAGGAGCATGGCGCACGTGTCAGATATCTGCATTCGGATATCGATACCGTGGAGCGGGTGGAGATCATTCGTGACCTTCGTCTTGGTGAATTCGATGTCCTGGTTGGCATCAACCTGCTGCGTGAGGGGCTGGACATGCCGGAAGTCTCGCTGGTTGCCATTCTCGATGCCGACAAGGAGGGGTTCCTGCGTTCGGATCGTTCATTGATCCAGACCATCGGTCGAGCGGCGCGCAATCTCCATGGCAGGGCGATTCTCTATGCCGACAGGATAACCGGCTCGATGGAGCGGGCGATCAACGAAACCAATCGCCGCCGCGACAAGCAGCTCGCCTTCAACAAGGCACATGGCATTACGCCAAAAGGTATCAGCAAGAAGGTGGCCGATATTCTGGAAGGTGCCTATGCCAATGTACCGGGCAGCGGTGCGCGGAAATACCGGCAGGTTGCCGAGCCGCGTTCCCACTATCAGAATCTTGATCCCGAGACGGCCGCCAGGAAGATTGCCAAACTGGAAAAGCAGATGTATCAGCATGCCAGGGACCTTGAATTTGAAGAAGCTGCCAGGGTGAGGGATGAGATCCAGGTGATTCGCAACGAGTTGCTGGGGCTGGATGAAGCAGCCGCGTCATGACACTGAAAACGAGGACCCGGTAGTCCTTTTACCGAGATACCGGCTCGACTGGGCTGCAACGTGATGGCCAGTGACGACACTGTGACCGGAATCTGGTGTCATGAAACATTGCCGTGTGATTAAACACCGCTGACGACACAATATTATTAAAACAAGATTAAGGTCGGGGAAAAGAGATGAAATTGGACAGGGAGGCATTGGTCTCACCAAAACTGTTGGTTGGGGGTGGTATCCTGCTGTTGGGTTTTTCGTTGATTGCAATGTTATATGTACAAACCTTTGCAATGGGCGATGAGATCATTCAGGCGCTTCAGGCGGCCAACCCGGGCGACCTTTCCCCGAGAGTCGAACAGCTGATGGCCGAGCGCGATGGCAGGCAGACCCTGGCGTCAGTGGTCAGTATCATTTTTGCCGTGATGATTGCAATCGTTGCCATTGCGGTTTCCCAAAGCATCATTGGCCCGCTGCGACGCACCATCGAATATGCCGGTGGCATAGCGGAAGGAAAGTTGGGTGACAGGGCGGAGTTCTGGGCTTCGGGTGAAGTGGCCAATGTCCGTGATGCGGTCAGTGATATGCAGGAACAACTGACTCAGGTTGTGCAGCGGGTCTCCAGTGCGGCGGATGAAGTCAGTCATGGCTCTGCCGCCATTGACCGCTCCGCCGGTATCCTGAACAGCCACTTTGAAGTACAGGCCAGCAGCCTGGCGCGTGTTACCGGCAAGATGAAGCTGATTGCCGGTTCCATTCGGGAAAAGGCGGATGAGTCATCAAAGATCAATACCCTGGTGCATGATACGCATGACAATATCAAAACCGGTGGCCGCATTGTCGAGAAGACGGTGGCCGCGATGGAAGAGATTCATAAATCCAGCACACAGATCAATGATATCGTCGGGATTATCGACGAGATAGCCTTTCAGACCAATCTGCTGGC
>CAYTPO010000058.1:0-3332 GCA_964439815.1 uncultured Thiotrichales bacterium | reverse complement strand
ACAGGGCGCGGTATTCGGCCTGGGCCTTGCCTTTGTCATTGTGCTCATACCCTGCCGCCTCGACCGGAAAGAGCGCGTTCACGCTCAAGGGCTTGAGCGGATAGCGCCAATGCAGATCTCCCTTGTTGTCCGCCCGCGCCTCGCCATCGAGGCGAATCTGCTCGAACAGCGTCAGTTGGCGGGCGGTATAGTGGGTCTTGCCGGTGGCTGTTCCTTCATCAGCGCGGTTGTAGTCATCGAAACGGTCGCGCTCGAAGCCCGAGGCCACCCGGTCGGCGGTGGCAATCACCCATTGCAGAAAGGTCTCGGGTTTATGGTGCCTCGCCGAAGCGTTGATCAGGGAGTCGTCGGCGTCCGGTGCTTTCCATGCAGCAAACGGCGTGACCGATTCCCCCTTGAGCGGCGGCAGATGCGGCTCCAGCAAATCGATAGCAATGGCAGTATAAGCCGCATGCACATGGGTATACCGGTCATCCCATTGGGGGCAGTAGAGTTGTTTGTTGATCTCGGCAGCAATATTTCCGTCGCTCTCCTGGCGCATGGCTTCGTCAATCCGCGCACGCTCGGCGAATTTGCCAATGTCATGCAAATAGGCAGCAAACGCCATGCGGCAGCTGGCATCCTGTTTGTCTCTCATGACTCGCTGTCCCCCATCTTTCGTACATTTCTTCATCAATCTCATCTCATAAACAAAAACATTTTTCCTGAAAAACTATCCTTGGGTGATCTCCACAAGCTTGTGGTCATCCGTTTTCCCCTTCGATTCGAATGGCATCCGGCGGCAAGGTGAGCCGATAGCGCCGGGGGCGGCTATTGTTGTCGTCGATCAGGTAGGGGGATGCCGCTGACCCAAGCACTTTCTTCAGGGACCGGTGCAAGGCGCTTTTCTTTTCCGAAAAATAGTCGCCATCCATTCCGGCCCGCAGTGCATGTTCTGTGCGATCGGTATCGTCCATCTCACCCCGAATCAGCCGATATTCGGCCAGAAAGCGATTCCGCCAGGCTTCGTCCGGCACTTCTTTTGGGGGTGCAGGCAGCGGAGGTTCGCCCTTCAACGCCCTTCTTGCAAAAAGGGTATAAAAAGCAAGTTGGACGGGGGGCAGGCGGAACTCCGTCGCACCCGCCCGGATACACCGCTTGCGCAAATCAATGACGAGACAGGGTGGCGCCAGGTGGTTTCGCGCCGCCGCCACCACTTGCGAAAAGCTGGATCGTCCTTCGAGAAGGGTCGCAGGCAGACCGTGGCGCAGGCTCACGAAGGGGATCTCGGCCAGGGTCACGATGGCGTCCCGCGTATCTGCCAATGAGCCATCGCGGGTCTCTATCACCTGGCTGTACGGTGTGGGATAGAAAAAGTTCCAGCTCGATTCGAAAGGTTCCGACACCAGCACGTGGGAGAGCCTGTCCTGCTCCCGCCCGAAAAGCGAGAGAGCGTATCCGAGGTAGTAGCCCATGGTCTTGCGACCTCCAGCGATGGAAAGATGCAGCGCACTATCATCTTCGGCGGTAAATTGTCGCACCATTTCCGTGATGTAGTCGGCCGCCCTTTCATTGTCCGCGGGTGTACGGATGTCATCGAGCGCCCTTCTCTCCCAATCGGTGATGACGTGGATATGGGAGGGTTCGAAAGCCACCGGGGGAAGCCGATAGTCTCGCAAGAGGCGGTGAAACCAGCCGGGCGATTTCGAGAGCAGAGCAAGTTCAGCCCTTTTCCGCCCTTCACCGGTGGTAATCAGATGGATCTCGGTGGGAATCCAGGGATGCTTCGGATCGGTGGCCAAGGCGTACAGGGTTTCAGTCAATACCTGAGGTGACAGTCCCGCCACGGCCAACAAGACCCTTCGCGTGTACTCAGCCATGCCCGATCACCCGGTAACGCCCCAGTCCCATGCTGGTAGCCTTCCCCACGTGAAGCCACTGACCATACCAGATCAAAGGCCACCACTGAGCTATCCTTTCGTCATTTCGCAGTGTGAAAGAACCTATGATACCTCCCATGTTCATGACTGTTTTCTGCCGAGATGAGAATCGTCGCCAGTCGAACCAGCTCAGATTTTGCTCAATCACTCCTATTCCATCCGGTTTTTCTTCTGGCAGCACATCCTGCGCCCCCGGACCTCCGTAAAACCGGCCGATGTCCTGAGACCGCCGCCACAAGGACTTGAAAAAGTGATCTACAGTGAATTCACGAGGTCCGACAAGCCTGCCCCTTTCCTTTAAACGAAACGGAGTCTCGAAATGGATTTGAATAAGGGGAGGTGGAGGTGGGGGCAGGCTAGGCTGAATATCGGCCCTTTTCATCTTCCCGTCCTCTTGTCGCCAGATCACAGTGTCGCACCCACTCCCGTCTGATGACAGGCTTCTAACTGCTACCAATGAGAATTGCCCCTTGGTAGAGCCAAACCCAAGAGAACCAGCGATTTTCATCCCATGAATAATATAAGGCAGTGTTTCCCTAGCAGAGCCGAACAGTACCAGGCCAAACCCAAAGCGGTCGCCAGGTTGCAGCTCTCTCCTGCGTTGACCAACCCCAACCCTCAGAACGAAAGGATGGGGACGTTTGCGATACCGGCTTTCATCTGACAGTTCGTACGACTCGAAAATACGGTTATATACGCAGCCGGACAGTAAGAGACATCCCTCGCAAGAGACACTGCGTGTAACGCAAGCACTTTGGCGCAGGCCATGTCCAAGCAATCCTCGCCAAGCAGAGCCCGGGGTGGAAGATTCGATAATCCGCTGAATTGCCGCGAATTCGAACGAATATTGAAAAAGCACTGGCATGTCACCAGTAATGGATGCCGTCATTGATTATTCCCTGAAACCTCTGTTGAAAACACCGTATCCTACAACCATGGCACCATTGCCCTATCACAAGCTTGGTGCTCCATGAGATTAAGCACCGCTGACATGCGCATCACACCGACACATGAGGCAACAAAGTCCTTTTACCGACTTCCCTAGATTCGTGGAAAGCCAGAACTGGATTGCCAATCAGAGACTTCCAAATTTTATTCTCGGAATATCCAGAATATATTTTAGTTCTTATATTTTGTTTCTTTGGATCAGGATAATCTACTTACCGGATCTACTCAAAAGCTGATACCGGCAGTCACTCTTTGCCACCGACGACGATCGTCAATATCTTGGCAGATGAACATGGGTTGTCAGCAACAAAACCAATTTTCCCCGGATCTTGCCAAAGCCTTTTATTCCCGCCCCTCTGTACCCATATAGTGATTATTGGAGAACCAACCCCCAATCAGAGGAGTAATACCATGAGCGCGAAAAGTCTCGACAAATCCGCATGGGAAGAGTATTTCAACCGCTTC
>CAYTPO010000057.1:0-23842 GCA_964439815.1 uncultured Thiotrichales bacterium | reverse complement strand
GGAGCCTACTGCGGGAAAGCCATTTTGGCCCTTTTCCCCCCTGATTTTCGTCAAATATAACCAATATTCTCCTCAAATCAGTGAAAAAAATGACCTAAAATGGCTTTCCCTCGCTACGACTCCTATTCTCGGACAGCCTCCTAGTTGAGCTTTTCGATGCCCAGCATCTTGAGAATGTACTTCTCGTACAGAGGCTCTGAGGTGCCTTTCTTCATCTTGCGAATGAAGTATTTCTCAAAGGCGATCTTGGCGGCATGCACCCATTTGCCTTTCTTGAACCAGGCAACATTGCGTGGGGGAATCTGTGGCAGCGCCACAAAGGCCGCACCGGTATCACCCATGTCAGCCAGGCAGATGGCGTTCCACTGTGCGGTGGTTGCAGGCTCCTTGCCAGCAATCTCATCGGCAATGTTGTGTGTTGCAGATGTCACCATCGACTCGATCATGTAACCAGTCTTTGGTGTGCCGGTGGGTACCGGGGTTGCCTCGACCGGTGGAATGGCAATGCAGACGCCAACAGAGTAGATGTTCTTGTAGGTGGGATTGCGGTGTAGTTCGTCGACCATGACGAATCCACGTGGGTTGCACAGACCTTCGACATTGGCGACGGCATCGACACCCTTGAAGGCGGGCAGCATCATGGCAAAGTCGAATTCGACCTCATGATTCTTGGCCACTTCACCATTGGCATCGAGTTCCTCGATCAGCATCTTGCCCTCTTCGACCTTGGTAGTGCGGGCATTGGTGATCCACGACATGTGGTGATTGCGCAGTTCGGATTCCAACATGCTCTTGGAGTCACCGACGCCGCCCAGGCCGAGGTGGCCGATGTAGGGCTCGGAGGATACATAGGTCATCTTGAACTTGTTGCGCACCTTGCGCTTGCGCATATCGGCATCAAGGATCAGCGCAAATTCATAGGCCGGTCCAAAGCAGCTGGCCATCGGCATGGCACCCACGACAATGTGGCCGCTGCCCTTGGCGAGCATCTTCTGATAATCTTCCCAGGCCTTTTCGGCATGGTCGATGGTACATACGGAATGTGTATGCCCACCATGGGGGCCGGCACCTTCGACTTCTTCAAACGACAGTTTGGGTCCGGTGGCGATGATCAGGTAGTCATAATTGACGGTTTCGCCATCGTCCAGTGTCAGGACATTGGCATTGGCATCAATGGCATCGACACGCTTGGCGATGAAGTTGATCTTTTTCTTTTCCAGGTACGTTCGAATATCGAAAGTGATGGATTTGCGGTCACGCCAGCCAACGGCTACCCACGGGTTGGAGGGTGTGAACTGGAAATAGTCCCGTTCGTTGATGACAGTGACTTCATGGTTGTCGCCAACCAGTGCTTTCATTTCATAGGCGGCTGGCATGCCGCCGGTACCGGCACCAAGAATTACGATATGGGCCATATAATTGATTCTCCTCTATGTGGTCTGTGTCCTGGGGTCAGTGTTGTCGGCATGCCAATCAACATGGACCTCGGATAAAGATTGTGAAAACAGCAATAAAAAAACGTGGGGAGGTAATGGCTCCTGCCAGATCCGGGAAGGTTTGGTTGTGAGCCGCTGATTCGGAGTGAATCCGATGGATTTCCGTTCCTGCGCCGCAAAAGGCTGGCTGCCTGGTGTGGTGGCTTCAGGTATATCGCAGCAACATCCATTATAAACCCCATCTGGCAGCCAAAATAGACTGAATGACAGGCAAGGTCAACAAGGGTTCTCTAATATAGTCAAACATTTAGCGCCACGGGGGGCCGGAAAGTTGATCTGTGGCATTTGTTTTCGAGCCAGCATAATCTAGACTGTCACGCGGTCGGTATATTTGCGTAAATCAAGAGAGTGAACTCCAGGATGACAATAGAAACAGTCTGTGTATTGGGTGGAACAGGTTTTGTCGGCAAGCAAATTGTTGGTTTGCTGGCGAATCGCGGCTACAAGACCCGGGTGCTTACCCGGAATATCGAGCGCCACCGTGACCTCAAGGTGCTGCCAAATGCAGAAGTACGCGAGTGCAAAATCAGTGATCCGAAGGCTTTGGAGCAGGCGTTGACCGGATGTGACGCAGTCATCAATCTAGTTGGTATCCTCAACCAGAGTGGCAAGCAGACGTTTCGCAAGGTTCACACCGAACTGGCCGGCCAGGTGGCTGATATCTGCAAGCGGCAAGGTATCTCCCGGCTATTGCACATGAGTGCGCTGCATGCCGACAAGCGGGGTAGCAGCCAGTACCTGCAGTCGAAAGGGCGGGGTGAGGATCTGGTACACGCAACAGCAGGCGTGGCGGTAACCAGTTTCAGGCCGTCGGTGATCTTTGGCGAAGGAGACAGCTTCCTCAACCGGTTTGCCAGCTTGATCCTGGTGGCACCGGGCGTTTTACCGCTGGCCTGTGCCGAAAGCCGGTTTGCGCCGGTCTATGTCGGTGATGTCGCCAACGCATTTGTCGACGCGCTGGAAGATTCGGAAACCTACGGCAAACACATCGATCTGTGTGGTCCAAAGGTTTATACGCTGCGGGAACTGGTGGACTATACCGCCCGGCTGACGGGGCAATCCGTGAAGATCTGGGGTCTGCCGGACTGGTTGGCAAGAATCGAGGCCAGCATCATGGAGTTGATGCCGGGCAAGCCGTTTACCATGGACAATTTCAATTCACTGCAAACCGATAGCGTGTGTGCAAGATCCACACCCGCATGTCCGACGGCGCTGGAAGCCATTGCGCCCAAGTATCTTGGAGCCCTCGACAAGGAGGGGTTGTACCAAAGCTACCGTTCCAGAGCCAGGCGGGCCTGATAGTCACCGGAGTCCGATGGTTGCATGGGTATTTGGGCAACCCGTCTTGTTCATGGTGGATCGAGGCGCTTCTGCCAGTCGCTGCGGTTCTCAGGTGTCGGCCGCGCAGCTGGCGGGGCCTGTCAGAATTCCGTGTCGTTCCTGTTGCTCCATTTTTCCCATCCTCTTGACCACTGCGTAGAAGCGGCTGAAGTCGCTCCCGCAGGCGTCGAACCAGCGCATGAAATCCGGCACCCTGTCGCGATATACCGCAATTGAGATCAGACGGGCGTTGTTGACTGGTGTTTTGAACCAGCCGTCATAGCCGTTGAAACCATCCCAGCCAGCCTTCAGTTTCTCGTAATCCTCGTGTAACTGGCTGATGATGCCCGCCTTCCTGCGGCGCTTTTCCCCATCGTCGAGTTCCGACGCATAAAGGGTTCTCAATGCATCCGAAGTATTGCGCAGCAGATCGAGAAACTGGTCCCGCCTTTGCAGAGCCTGTAGATAATCGTCGAGTTTTTCTGGCTGTCTGCTCTTGATCCAGCGTTTGACCCCCAGCTCGCCGACTGCGGAAGCAAAGGCCTCGTTAAATACGGTGTCGTTCTTTGCATAGATGATCTGATGCGACAACTCATGGAAGATGACCTCGGCCAGCGCATTGGGGCCCTGCCGGAACATTGTGCTCAACAGTGGGTCATCAAACCACCCGAGGGTGGAATAGGCACGTACACCGCGCACCATCACGTCATAACCCTTGTCCCGCAATGGCTGGGCGTAACGCTCAGCGGCCTGTTCATCGTAATAGCCGCGATAGGTCAGGCAGCCCACTATTGGAAAGCACCATTTCACCGGGTCGAGTGAGAGTTCGGGGGTAGCCACCACATTCCAGACGATATAAGGCTTGTCCAGCTCGACATACTGACGGTAACTGCCGTTGTCAGGCAGCTTGAGTGTCTTGCTGGCGTAGTTGCGGATGTCGCTGGCCAGCGCCAGCTGCTTGTGGCGTGATTCATCCAGGCTTTCATCCTGCAGTAGATCGGCAACGGGTTGACGCTTGGCCAGCAGGGAAAGATGGCCGCGAATACTCTGGGAGTAGTAGCCCAGCGTGCTGCAACCGAACAGGGAGCAGAGGAGGATGCCTGATATAATAATGAGTGAAATGACTTTTGATCCTTTCATGGCGCAATCATATATCAAGTCCGGTCGGGAGGTTTGTTTGGATATCTATCTGGTGGGTGGCGCAGTTCGTGACCGATTGCTCGGGCGCAAGGTCAAGGAGAAGGACTGGGTGGTCGTTGGGGCCACCGCCGATGAAATGAAGGCCCAGGGCTATCGTCAGGTAGGGAAGGATTTCCCGGTATTTCTGCATCCGCAAACGCATGAGGAGTACGCGCTGGCCAGAACCGAGCGCAAGACGGCTCCCGGTTACCACGGGTTTGAAGTCCACGCCGCGCCCGATGTTACGTTGAAGCAGGATCTGCTGCGTCGCGACCTGACCATCAATGCGCTGGCTGAAGATTCCGAAGGTCAGGTCATTGACTATTATCATGGACTGGATGACCTGGATAAATGCTTGCTGCGGCATGTCTCTCCGGCATTTGCCGAAGACCCTGTGCGAATTCTGCGCGTGGCCCGGTTTGCAGCCCGCTATGCCCACCTGGGGTTTGAGGTGGCACAGGAGACAATGACGCTGATGCGGGACATGGTTCGCCGGGGAGAGGTCGATGCGCTGGTGCCGGAGCGAATCTGGCAGGAGATGGAAAAGGCGCTGGCAGAGCGTTCACCGGAGGTCTTCGTTCAGGTACTGCGTGACTGTGGCGCGTTGGCCGTGATCTTTCCCGAAATCGACCGGCTGTTTGGTGTTCCGCAGCCAGAGAAATATCACCCGGAAATCGATACCGGAGTGCATACCCTGCTGGTACTTCGGGAAGCTGCCAGGGCTTCAGCCGACCCCATGGTGAGGTTTGCTGCGCTGACACATGACCTTGGCAAGGGTACGACACCCAAATCCCTGTGGCCCAGCCACCACGGTCATGAAGAGCGTGGTGCCAAGCTGGTCGAAGGGCTGTGTCGTCGAGTGCGGGCACCAAAGGCATGGCGCCAGATGGCCGTGCTGGTCGCAAGATATCACACACATGTACATCGGGCGCGTGAACTCAAGCCCGGTACGCTGCTGAAGACGCTGGAGTCGCTGGATGCCTTCCGCCGCCCCGATCGGTTTGAGGACATCCTGCTGGCCTGCGAAGCCGACAGCCACGGGCGCGCGGGGATGGAGAACAACCCCTACCCGCAGAGAGCCTTCATGCAGGAAGCATTGCGTGTTGCTGCAGGCATAGCGATCCAGCCATTGCTGGAACGTGGATTGAAAGGTGAAGCGCTGGCCAAGGCGTTGACAGAGCAGCGCTGCAAGGCGCTGGCGCGTCTGAAAAAGCGGTGGAAGTAGTTCATATAAGCAGTAGCTGAGTGGTTACCGTTTTCATTTGCTTATCACAGGCTTTAGCCGCCACCTTGAATAAGACGGGGTTACACCTAAACTTGGGTAATAGTCTGATTCCGATGCTCAAACGCGATGACTGGCTCGAGCTCCTGATACCGCAGTGGTTTACAAAACCACCCGCTTGACCTGTGGGCAAAGCCAGGATTTGAACCCACTGCAAAATCCGTATCTTGCGCCCTCCATTTCCGGTTGAACCCTGGAGCGGGGTAATAAATTTCTATTGTATCGGGGATTCCCCGATGTCTTCCCCCGCCCCTTGCTCTAGACTTTTACTCCAAGAAAGTCGGGCTAGCCAGAAGTTCTCACAAAATACCGAGTCCCCCTCGTGAGAAGCTCGGGTCAGACCCCTGTTATACAGACCCACTGGGCCATGGTTGCCCAGCCCGGCTTTCTTATCATGGAAGATTTCAGGGATGGACAGTTTCGCGCTGTTAGTGTCAGGGAGGTCGGCAGGGATGCATTCAAATGCTGGATAGCACGGTGATGATACGCATCACCGTGCCATTCTCATAGACGATCATTTCGACCGATATTTAGCTGGCAGTAGTTTGATTATGAACACAACGGGAAGATTCCACGAAGCGCTGTTTGCGGTCGTGTTGACGTTTCTGCTGTTTGGTCTCTTCCTGCATCTCTTCAGCGAAAATCCCCAGCCTGTAAATCAAGCCAGGACCATCCCGGTGGTGGATCACCATACCGCCAAATCATTCGGCAACCAGGATTCCTCGTTACCTACCATTCGGGCAGCCCATCCTGGCGCGCACTGACAGCAACCGTTCGGCTTGCGCAGACCTACTCCTTGATATCCGCAATAAACCTGTTGGAGCTTTCGATGGAGCGGTTCATCCGAGAAATGAGTGTATTGATATTCGATTCGAGTGAGCGGAATTCCGAGCGCAGGGCGCCAATGGCCTGAGCGTTCAGGTTGTGCTTCAGATAGAGCACGTTGTCGCGGAAGGTCAATAGTACTGGCTGCATGGTTTTCTCGGCATCGCGCATGGTTGCCATCATCTGTTGGTATCGTGAACGGGTGGTATTGAGTTTTTGCTGGCTGGACGCCTTGAGTTCCGGATTCTGATACAGATCCAGCTCGTTCTTCCACTCCTTGAACAGTGCCTTGGCGACGTCTTCCACCTCGTCGATACGTTCGGTGACTTCATCGGCAGCATCCTTTGCGTCTTCGTACTCGCCGTTCAGTTTCTTGTAGGCCTTTTGCAGATCGGTCTCCTCGATATTGACGACCGAACCAAATTGCTCCAGTGCAGACTTGAACTGCTCCTGTGCCTCCTGCTGTGCCTCTGACGCTTTTTCCACCCGGCTCACCAGAATGTCCCGCTTGTGAAAGCCAACCTTTTCCATGGCGCCGTAATAGGCGGTGGAGCAGGCTGAAAACAGGCCAACAAGGCAGAGTGAAAGAGCGAGTTTGCGAATCATGGCACGACTCCAGCAGGTTGTGAGTGGAAACCGCGCTATGTTGCATCATTATAGGCAGCCAGTTCAATGCGTAATCGGCATGGAGGGGATAATTAACAGCTACGAAACAAGCCGGGAATGACCACATGGATTACGGTGGGCGTGCGGAAAGGGAAAAATCCTGGGTAACTATTCAGCTACTGCTTAGGTGAACTACTTGCTGAGTAGTTACCAGTGCGTTTGCGATAGGGTTGTTCTGGCGGATGGCAGTGTAATATGCCGTCGCAGTATTATGGTGGGGAAAAGTGTTGCCTGTCCGAGCGGAGCCCTGACAGGACTCCGCTCGGACAGGCATCAGGATTATACGCAGCCGGTAGGTTTGGGCAGGCCGCCGTATTTTGTAATGGGTTTCATGGGTCCGGTATTCCAGATCTTGAAGATGTCCTTCTGGTTCTCGCCCACATATTTTGCAAATTTGCGGATGGGGGGAACAACCATGTTCTCCTCAAAGAATTCACGGGCCTTCATGATGTGGTTCCAACGCACATCGTCCAGCTCCACGCCATCCGCTTCGGCCATGGCGCGACCAATCTCTTCAGTCCATTCGTTCATATCGCGTAAATAACCATCACCATCGCGTTCAGGCAGTTCAATACTCATTCTCTAGCACCTTATTTTGTTTAGAAGATGTCCAGATCATAGTGGAAAAGAGGTTGCCGTGAAACATTCCTTTCAAATATCTGGGTAATACCCACTGTTTAACTCAGGAATAGCTTGTAGACTGGATTCTCGGTTTCTTCCCAATGTTGGTAGCCCAGCGTCTTCAGGGATTCGCGAAATGCCTTGCGTTCAGCGGGGGGTACCTGGATGCCCACCAGAATGCGGCCATGAGCGGAACCGTGGTTGCGATAGTGGAACAGGCTGATGTTCCACTTGTGCCCCATGGCGGTCAGGAATCTCAACAGGGCTGCCGGGCGCTCGGGAAAGATGAAGCGATACACCAACTCGTCCTCTATGTTGGGTGCATGCCCCCCGACCATGTAACGCAGGTGAACCTTGGCGACCTCGTTGTCGGTGATATCCAGCACAGGATAGCCCTGATTGGTGAGCTGCTCGATCAGCTGTTGGCGCTCCTCGTCACCGCCGGTCAACTTGATGCCGGCAAAAACCAGTGCATCACGTGAGTCGGAATAGCGGTAGTTGAACTCGGTGATTCCGCGATTGCCAATGGTCTTGCAGAAGCGCTTGAAGCTGCCGGGCTTTTCGGGAATGGTTACGGCCAGCAAGGCCTCACGCCGCTCGCCCACCTCGGCACGCTCGGTGACATGGCGCAGACGCTCGAAATTGAGATTGGCACCGCTGTTGATGGCAATCAGCGTTTCGTTTTCCAGATTGTGTTGCTGGCAGTATTTTTTCAAACCGGCAACGCCCAGTGCACCGGCCGGTTCCATCATCGAACGGGTGTCTTCAAAGATATCCTTGATCGCCGCGCACATTTCATCGGTGCTGACCAGTACCACCTCATCGACATATTTCTTCGCCAGTGGAAATGTCACCTTGCCGATCTGCTTGACGGCCACGCCATCGGCAAACAGGCCGATCTCCTTCAAGGTGACACGGCGGTTATGCTCCAGTGCCGAATGGAGTGTTGGCGTATCGTCGGGCTCCACGCCAATGACCTTGATGTCCGGGCGCAAGGTCTTGATGTAACTCGCCATGCCGGCAATCAACCCGCCGCCCCCCACCGGTATGAAGACCGCCTTGATGGGATCAGGATGTTGCTGCAGCAGCTCCATTGCCACCGTCCCCTGTCCGGCAATCACGTCGGGGTCGTCAAAGGGATGGATAAAGGTGAGCCCGTCTCTTTCCGCCAGTTCGTAGGCATGGGTGCAGGCTTCGTCATAGCTGTCGCCGTGCAGCACGGCCTTGCCACCCAGGCGGCGCACCGCCCGTACCTTGATATCGGGTGTGGTCTTGGGCATGACAATGACCGACTTGATACCCAGACCGGCACCGGCAAGTGCCACTCCCTGGGCATGATTTCCGGCTGACGCACAAATGATGCCGTGCGACTTCTCCTCGTCGGAGAGGTTGTAGATCTTGTTGTAGGCGCCACGCAGCTTGAAGGAAAATACCGGCTGCAAATCCTCGCGTTTCAGCAGAATGCGATTGCCCAGGCGTTGCGAAAGCAGTGGTGCGGCATCCAGCGGGGTACGGTTGGCGACATCGTAGACCCGGGCGGTGAGTATTTTCTCGATTGTTTTCACTGTCATGGATGAAGGTTAACTGAAAGCACTTTGAGGTGAAACCCTAACCCCGCTATGATTGACCTTATTGAAAAGAGGAAATAAGAAATGAATGCGGACGAGATGAAAAAAGCAGCTGCGCAGGCAGCAATCGAGTATGTGGAAAGTGGCATGATTGTCGGGATTGGTACCGGCTCCACCGCCAATCACTTTATCGACCTGCTAGCGGAGATCAAGGGGAAGATCGATGGTACCGTCGCCAGTTCCGAGGCCAGTGCCGAGCGGTTGCGTGGCCACGGCATTCCGGTCATGGACCTGAACGAGGTGGGCGATCTGTCGCTCTATGTGGATGGTGCGGACGAATCGAATGAATACCTGCATCTTATAAAGGGTGGCGGTGGTGCACTGACGCGGGAAAAAATCGTGGCAGGTGCCAGTGAGAAATTCGTCTGCATTGCCGATGAATCCAAACTGGTCAGGGTGCTGGGAAAATTTCCGTTGCCGGTCGAGGTTATTCCCATGGCACAGAGCTTTATCGCTCGCCAGCTGGTCAAGCTGGGTGGTCAGCCGCAGCTGCGCGAAGGCTTTACCACCGATAACGGCAATATCATTCTCGATGTCCACAATATGGAAATCATGGAGCCTCTGAAGCTGGAGCAACAGATCAATATGCTGCCCGGCGTCGTCACGGTAGGTATTTTTGCCCATCGTCCGGCCGATGTGCTGATTCTTGGCGGGCCTGATGGAGCGCGTACGGTCAACCCAAAATAATCCTGATGACGGTGTCGCGTGACAGCATCCTGTATCCAACCAAACTCATGAGAAATCAGGTAGACAGCGGGCGTTGCCGGATGGGGCGTTCGCTGCTGTCTGTGGGAGTCGAAAAATGAAAAAGATTCTGGTTGCCGCCCTGGCGACTGCAGTATTTCTCGTTGGCTGTGCAGTCAACCCCGTCACCGGCAAGCGAGAACTCTCGCTGGTCTCCGAAAACCAGGAACTGGCGATTGGCAAGCAGAATTATGCGCCATTGCGCCAGGCTCAGGGTGGGGATTACGTCGCCGACAAGGCGCTGGTCGATTACGTCAGTGAAGTCGGGCAAAAGCTCGCAGCCGTCAGTGATCGCAAGCTGCCCTATGAATTCAAGGTACTCAACAATTCGACGCCCAATGCCTGGGCCTTGCCTGGCGGCAAGATCGTCATCAATCGCGGTCTGCTGACCGAGCTGGACAATGAAGCACAGCTGGCTGCTGTGCTCGGTCATGAAATTACCCACGCCGCGGCCAAGCATACGGCCAAGGCCATGTCGCGGGGGATGCTGCTGCAAGGCGCGGTGTTTGCCACGGTCGTTGGTACCCAGGGCAAGGACTATGCGCAGCTGGCGCAGTTGGGTGCGGGTCTGGGAGCCCAGCTGGTCACGCAGAAGTATGGTCGGGATGCCGAACGTGAATCTGACTATTACGGTATGAAGTATATGTCGAAGGCGGGATATGATCCGGCCGAAGCGGTCGAGCTGCAACGCATTTTCGTGCGCCTTTCGGAAGGGCGCAACCAGGATTGGCTCAGTGGATTGTTCGCCAGCCATCCCCCCTCTCGCGAGCGGGTGAAGAATAACGAAAAGGCGTTGGAGAAATTTCCGGCAGGTGGTATCAAGGGCGAAAAGCGATTTCGCAAGATGATTGCCCGTTTGAAGAATACCAAGCCTGCTTACGAGGCCTATGAAAAAGGCCGCAAGGCGCTGGCCGAAGGCAATATCGACCGGGCTCGCGGACTGGCGCGTCAGGCTATCGATATCGAACCGGCGGAAGGATTGTTCTATGCGCTGCTGGGTGATGCAGAAGTGGATTCCGGCCGCTACACGGTTGCCAAGCGTTACTACGATACTGCCGTGGATCTGAACCCCGGCTTTTTTCGCAACCGGCTGAAACGGGGTCTGGTCAATGCCAAACTCAACGCCGATGCGGCAGCGAAGGCTGATCTCGTAGCCAGCGTGAAATTGCTGCCAACCTCCAACGCCTATTATGAACTGGGTAACATTGCGAAAAGGCAGGGTGATCTCAGAGCAGCCAAGGCCTATTTCGCCAAAGGTGCCAGTGACAAGACGGATATCGGCCTGAAATCCTACAGCGCATTGATCGAAATGGATATCGGGCAGAATCCGGGTAAATATATCGAGGTACGTACCGGCAGGGACAAGAGTGGGCGCTACAAGGCCGAACTGCACAATACCACGCCGCGAGATATCAGCGGGCTGGTCATTGGCATCAACTTTGTCGACAGTACCGGCAGGCCCCGGCAGATCCAGAAACCGATTATTGGCACGCTCAAGGCTGGCAAGAGAGAAGTGGTCGATCTTGGCCTGAACGCTACCACGCAGGGTATCGAAGGTGTTCGCGCATCAATCGTAGCTGCAAAGCTGGCGGCTGCCAGCCGGTAGCTGATCTATTGCGGTTTGCGCGTGAGTTGCAGCGCTTCGAGCAGTTTGCGATGGGTGATGGTATTTTCCATATGATCGCCGGGTGGTGGCAGGTGGTCGAAAATACCCCTGCCCTGTAGCATCCCTTCACACTGGCGCAGGATATCGGCGCCGTGCAACGCTTGCAATGCCGCACGGTATTGTCCGGCTTGCTGCCCCTGGTCGCGCCGGAGGGACAACAGGTTCAGCAGACAACGATAGCGGTTCAGCGTCGTGGTATCGGCTTGGCCGTACTGCAAGACCCACTGCAGCTGATCGATGGCCGTTGCCCAGTCTTGTTGCCGTATCGCCAGCAGCAATTCCAGCTCTCCGACTCTCAATGTCTCCCAGGTGCCGTCACTATCCGGCGCCAGCCCGATCA
Organism: uncultured Thiotrichales bacterium; assembly: GCA_964439815.1. GTDB lineage: Bacteria > Pseudomonadota > Gammaproteobacteria > UWMA-0217 > UWMA-0217 > JALSHZ01. Next base: position 12,075 of record CAYTPO010000057.1, on the reverse strand, counting down.
GCGCCGCCACGGGTTGCTGCTGATCGAAGCCATGCTCTTCCAACTCCTGTGCCAGTAGAAAAAGCGCCTCCGCTGGGAGGGTGGAAATATTCAGAATCCGGTCGCGCAGCGTAATGGCTGCATTATTGTTGTCCCACTGCAAATCCTCGACCGGATAGATCTCGGAAAATCCGGGTACAATAATGCGGCAGGTATCAACGCCAAGATGGTTCATATCCCGGCAATAGATCTCGTAACCTTCCTCATGCAGGATATTGCAGAGAAAGGCGTACTCCTCGGCAGTGGTTCCGCTGAAATTCCAGTCTGAAAATGCATGGTCCGGTGTGGACTTGAAGAAATCCCAGGCGATCAGGCCGGAGGAATCGATGAAATGGGTTTCCAGGTTGAGTGGGCTGGCCACCTCGATCCGGTCGAAACTGGGTTCGGAAAAGCCGTGCAAGCTGTCCAGATCACGCCCTTGCAGCAGTTCGGTTACCGTGCGTTCCAATGCGACCTCAAACTGGGGGTGGGCACCAAAACTTGCGAAGCAGCTGCCATCTTCCCGGTTCAGCAACGTGACATTGATGACCGGGTATTTGCCTCCGAGAGAGGCATCCTTGAGTAGTATTCCATAGCCTGCCTGGCGCAGCGCTGCTATTGAGGCTTCAATATGGGGATAGCGGGCCAGCACAATTGCCGGGATATCGGGCAGTGCGATGCCCTCGGCAATAATGCGAAATTTGATGGCGCGCTCAAAGATCTCCGCGAGCGCCTGAACCCTGGCTTCATCGCGGGTGTTGCCGGCCGACATGCCGTTGCTGACATACAGGTTGCCAATGATATTGACTGGAAACCATACTGGTGTTTTGTCGCGCTGCCGGGTGAATGGCAGTGTACAGATACCACGCGCGGAGTTGCCGGTGTTCAGATCCACCAGGCTGCTTGCCGGCAGCTCTCCTTCCGGATCGTAGAAACTGCGTAGCGCGGGATCAGCCAGCAGCTGTTGCGGCCAGGTATCGTCGTCAGGAATCGGAAACCAGCGTTCGTCGGGGTGGTGGGCAGGGGTGTTGCGGTCAATTTTGCCGTAATAGTAATCGGCAAAAAAATAGCGTGTGCTCAACCGTTCGAAAAACTCGCCCAGCGCGCTGGCCAGTGCGGCCATTCTGCTGCTGCCCTTGCCATTGGTAAATAGCAGCGGGCAGTGTCTGTCGTGGATGTGAACCGACCAGCAGTAGGGTGCAGGATTGCGCCAGGAGACTTCCTCGATATCGAAGCCCAGTTTTTTCAGCTGGCCCTGAAGTCGGGTGATGGATTCTTCCAGCGCCGCATCCTTGCCGGGAATTCTTGTCAGTGTCATGGTCGGTTTGGGTAGCCGTTCAGCGATTGGATTTCAGCGAGTTCCAGAAAATGACTCCGGCGGAGATAAAGCAGCCCCAGGATGCCCACGGCAGTCCCAGCCAGCCGTGACCATGGAATTTGTCGATCATCAGAATGCCGCCAATCATCAATGCACTGGCAATGATCCACAATCCATTGCGGTGTTGTGCCTCCTGAATGGTCGTATCGATCTGCTCCAGCTGTTTTGCCTGATAATTGATCTGCAGATTCTCCTTCGAGGCCTTGCTGATCACATCGGCCAGCAGCAACGGGGTTTCGGGGAATTTCTCCAGCAATTTGGGCAGATGTGTTTTCATGCCGCGTGCCAGCGCCTTGACACCAATCTGGTCGTGCATCCAGTTTTCGATAAAGGGTTTGGCCGTCTTCCATAAATCGAGGTCGGGGTAGAGATCGCGGCCCAGCCCTTCGATATTGAGCAGCGTCTTTTGCAGCAATACCAGTTGTGGTTGCACCTCCATATTGAAGCGCCGGGCGGTCTGGAACAGTCGCAACAGAAAATGGCCGAAGGAGATTTCCTTCAATGGCCGTTCGAAGATCGGTTCACAGACCGTGCGGATCGAAGATTCGAAATCGTTGATGCGTGTGGTCGAAGGCACCCAGCCGGACTCGACATGCAACTCCGCCACACGCCGATAGTCGCGGCGAAAGAAGGCATAGAAGTTTTCGGCCAGATAGCGTTGGTCTTCCGGCGTCAGTGAGCCGACAATGCCGAAATCCACGGCAATATATTGAGGATGCTCCGGGTCGGTGGCATTGACGAATATATTGCCGGGGTGCATGTCGGCGTGAAAGAAGTTGTCACGAAACACCTGGGAGAAAAAGATCTCCACGCCATTTTCCGCCAGCGCCTTCATGTTGACATGGTGCTCCAGCAGCGCCTGCTTGTTGCCGATGGGTATGCCGCTGATCCGCTCCATGACCATGACCCGCTCGGAGGTGAGATCCCATTCGATGCCGGGGATATAGAGCAGTGGTGATTTTTCGAAATTGCGTTTCAGTTGCGAGGCGTTGGCGGCTTCGCGCATCAGATCCAGCTCATCGAAAATCGTCTTCTCGTATTCCTGCACGATTTCCAGTGGTCGAAGGCGGCGCCCTTCGGCCCAGTATTTGTTGGCAAAGCCGGCGATGACATACATCAGGCCGACATCACGCTCAATGATGTTTTCGATTCCGGGGCGTACGACCTTGACGATCACCTGCCGTCCATCCTTCAGTTCGGCGGCGTGTACCTGTGCAATCGATGCAGAAGCCAGCGGGTCTTCGCTGAAGCTGGCAAAGACCTCGTGCACCGATTTACCCAGCCCCTTTTCGATAATGCTGCGAGCCACGTCATTGGGAAAGGGGGGTACGTCGTCCTGCAGTTTTGCCAGTTCAACCGCCAGCTCGGCAGGCAGCAGATCCTTGCGGGTAGAGAGCATCTGCCCCAGCTTGATGAAAATCGGCCCTAGGTCTTCCAGTGCCTTGCGCAGTCTGACGGCGCGAGGTTCGGTGTGCTCGCGAAACCAGTTCCAGGGCAGCAGCTTGTAGATGAAGCTGATGGGGCGAAAGATATGCAGCGCAAAAATATATTCATCCAGCCCGTGACGGAGAAAGATGATATTGATGGTCAACAGGCGGAGTAATTGCCGCAGTCGTTTCATGAGGCGTTATCGTTCCCGGCGAGCTTCTTTTCCAGCCGCTTGATTCTGGCTTCGAGCCGATCGACATCATTGCGAAAGTGGTCGACCTCCTCCATGAACCACTCGATTTCGGTTCGGGTGGGCAGAATCCCGGACTCCTCCCGCAAGTAGTCGCTGGTGTCGAGCTGCATGGCGGTCAGCGTCTCCCTGAACCAGTCTTTCATCTGTCGAACGCCATTGCCCAATCGGTGGGCAGCAAAATCGCCAACAATTTTACTGACCAGCTCTTCCCAGTCGATCTCGATGGTTTTCAGAATATCGGAGAAATCCTGCGCCACCCGGCTTTCGCCAACGATCACGATTTCCCCTTTGCTCAGTGATTGGGCGGGGTCATCGCTGCGCATCATCTTGAGCAGGTTGAGTGCAGTGCCCTGGATTATGCAATCGGGTGGTGTTTCACACTCGGCCAGCAGCGTGACCGATTTGTCGTGTGGTTTGCAGTAGAGCAACACATCCGGCTCGCTCAGGTCAAAGCCGATGCATTTTCCCTCCAGCTCGCCAAGGCGGGAGGACATTTCCGGATCGAGCGCCAGATACTGATTGATAGCGGTCTGCATGAGCTGCAAAAAGGTGGGGCTGAGTTTCATGGTGGCGTCTTCCCGTATCAGTCCAGTGCGTATCCGGTATGCAGGGCGACCACGCCACCGCTCAGGTTGTGATAGTCGCAGCGGCCCAGGCCCGCGTCTTCCATCATCTGCTTCAGCGTCTCCTGATCGGGATGCATGCGAATGGACTCGGCCAGATAGCGGTAGCTCTCGGCATCGCCGGTGATCAGCTTGCCCATCATCGGCAGCGCTGTGAAGGAGTAGAGGTCATAGAGCTTGCTGAAGGTAGTGCTGATCGGTTTGGAGAATTCCAGTATCAGCAGCTTGCCGCCGGGTTTCAGCACGCGGCGCATGGAGCGTAGCGCGGCATCCTTGTCGGTAACATTGCGCAGCCCGAAGGCAATGGTAATGATATCAAAATAATGATCGGGAAACGGCAGCTTCTCGGCATTGACCTGCGCATAGCGGACATTGCCGACAATACCTTTGTCGATCAGTCTGCGGCGGCCTTCCTCCAGCATCGAACTGTTGATATCGGCCAGTACCACCTCTCCGCCCGATCCCACCTGGCGTGCAAATTTCAGCGCCAGATCGCCGGTTCCGCCGGCCAGATCCAGCACCCGCATACCGGGACGGGCGGCGGCCTGATTCAGCGTAAAGGCCTTCCAGACGCGATGCACGCCCATCGACATCACATCGTTCATGATGTCGTACTTGCTGGCGACCGAGTGGAAAACCTCGGCGACCTTTTCGGCCTTCTCTTCGACCGGTACTTCCTGGTAGCCGAAATGGGTGGTCTTGTTCTGCTCTGACATGGCGAGGTGTCCTTGGGAAACTGATCGATGCTGTGAAACTGGCGGCGATTTTAACAGAGAAGGGTGCGCCGCGCCCTGTGTCCCATGCTATTCGACGATCACCTTGATATAAGCCGTGTTGTTTTCGTAGGTGGCCTTGATGAATGCCTCGCCGGTCTTGCTGGTGTCCACTTCACCCTTGGTATCATCAGCATTGCTGACGCTGATGGGGCCACCGCTGATCTGCTGTACCGACCATTCTGCCTTGTCGGTGACATCACTGCGATTGCCGCTGCCGTCGATGGCCGTCACTGTCAACTGTAGCGCGTTATCCTGCTTGACCCGGATTTCGTCCTGCCCGCTCTCGATCTCGATCGACTGGATTTCGCTCCGGGGTGTGACGGTAACGCTGGATGATCCCTTGATACCACCACATTCTGCGCTGATGGTGGTTGCGCCCACCGCAACGGCGGTCACCGCACCGCCCGGTTCGACCGTGGCAATGGCGGGAACGCTGCTGCTCCAGCTGGCAATACCACCCAGATCCGCTTGGCTGCCGCCAGCGTAGAGTCCGGTGGCTGTCAGGGTTGCCGTGGCATCCACCTCGAGGGTGAGCGTCGTTTTGGACAGGCTGATGCTGGTCAGCGTGTGGTTGATATTGATATTGTGCCGGCTGGTGACTCCATCCTTGCTGGCGACCGCCTCGACGAGATCGGTGGTTGCGCCTGTCACGGTGAGCTTGCCAGTGGTGTCGATGGCTGCGACCGTGGCGGGAGTGACCGACCAGCTTTCGCCACGATTGCTCAATGTGCGTGTCGTCCCATCGCTGTAATGGCCGATCAACCCCAGTTGCAGCGGCTTGCAGATATCGATCTGATTCGCGCCGGTAATCTCCAGGCTGACTAGCGTGGCATTGCTGACGCGCAGCGTGGATTGCGCGGCAAAGCGGGCATAGCTGGCGCGAACAAAGGTCACACCATCCTGCCGGGCCGTGACCAGCCCATCGCTGTCCACGGTCAGCACCGCCGGGTCGCCGGTCTCCCAGCGCGCCAGTTTCGTCAGATCGTGCTGCGTGTTGTCTGCAAGGATACCCATGAATGTCATCTGCTGGGTTTCGTCGCTGTTGAGAATCAGATCATCGGGAGTCAGCGTGACCGACCGGATATCCAGCTCGGCCGCCGTCACCGCCTCGACAAAGTGGTCGGTGTCATTACTGCAGCCGGCAAGCAGCGTGAGGGCCAGCAGAAGCAGAATGCGTAGATCAAAACTCATAATGAAACCCCAGGCTACCGGAATAGATCTTGATATCGTTATCGCTATCGACAAAATAATTCGTCAGCTGCGCCATCAATGCCATGCGTCGGTCAGCGGTAATCGGGGCCAGCAACCCCAGACTCACCATACCGCCATCCAGATCCTCGCTACCGGGAAAGTCGCTGCCCGTCGATGCGCTGTGGAGTGTCAGCCGGGAGGCGCCCAGCAGCACATAAGCCTTCAGCCCCCACTCCTCCGGAGACTGGAATCGAGCGGCAACCGATACAATCTGTGAGATTTCGGTCGTCAGCCCGCGCTGCGTATCTTCATTGGCGTTGCTGCTGGCATTCAGCTCCATGCCAATACCCTTCCAGATCCAGCCACCCAGATGCAGCCGCGAAAGCGTTGGATTGAAATGTGTCTTGCTGATCTTCACATCAGCCCGACTACCGGACAGCCCGACATAAAAACCCTCGGCCACTGCAGCCAGAGAAAAAGCCGCCAGTAGGAAACCAGCCAACAACAGGGAGAGGGAAGAAACGCGCAAATGGATCATCGCAAGGCAACCGTGAAAATGAGTCGTCTTATGATACCTTGGATTCTGGTGGGAAGGGGATACCGGAAAGCGTGGCGTTGCATAGCGGTGGGGAATGAAGGATTGATTCGTGCTTTCGTACCGGTCTGCCCTTTTTTCAATGCCGGGTAACCAGGTAGGGTGCAATAGCGCAGCGTATTGCACCAAATACACCGGGATGAAGAGACGGGACAGGGGAAAACGCCCAGCTATCGATTTCCCGCCGCTTGAGATAGTCAGGTAGGGTGCAATAGCACAGCGTATTGCACCAATTACACCGGATGATGAGACGGGATTGAGATAAACGCTCAGTTATTGATTTCCCGCCGCTTGTGTCCCGCTTCTTCCAACCGCTTGAGATAGTCGTTCCATTTTTCCTCGTATTTGTCGCCGAGGTCGTAGAGCAGGCCCCAGTCGTAGATGCCGGTGTCGTGTGTGTCGGAGAAAACGAGTTTGATGGCGTAGTTGCCGACGGGTTCGATGGCTTCGATTTCAACCGTTTCCTTGCCGGTTTGCAGGGTTTCCTGGCCGGGGCCGTGACCCTGGACTTCGGCGGAGGGGGAGTAGACGCGCAGGTACTCACAGGGCAGTTGGTGTACGGTGCCGTCTTCGTATTTGAGTTCGAGGATGCGGGACTTCTGGTGCAGTTGAATTTCTGTGGGTCTCATCGTGAGTTTTCCAAGTCTGTGAGTTGTCGCGAATCTTGTTGTCGAAACGGGGTTGGGTCAATAAACGCTACAAAATGTAGCGGCTCAAATCTTCATCTTCGACCAGATCCCCGAGGTGATCGGTGACGTAGGTGGCATCGATGGTGATGGACTCGCCGCTGTGATCCGGCGCCTCGAACGAGATGGTGTCCAGCAGCCGCTCCATGACGGTGTGCAGGCGGCGGGCGCCGATGTTTTCGGTGCGCTGGTTGACCTGAAAGGCGACATCGGCAATCTTGTGTACGCCATCCTCGCTGAAGGTGAGTGTGACGCCTTCGGTGGCCAGCAGCGCCGAGTACTGCTCGGTGAGTGAGGCGTCCGGCTCGGTCAGGATGCGGACAAAGTCGTCGATCTGCAGTGCATCCAGCTCGACGCGGATGGGCAGGCGGCCTTGCAGCTCGGGGATCAGATCCGAGGGCTTGGAGACGTGAAAGGCACCGGAGGAGATGAACAGGATGTGGTCGGTCTTGACCATGCCGTACTTGGTGTTGATGGTGCAGCCTTCCACCAGTGGCAGCAGGTCGCGCTGTACGCCTTCGCGGGAGACATCGGTGCCGCTGGTTTCACCGCGTTTGGCGACCTTGTCGAGTTCGTCGATGAAGACGATGCCGGTCTGCTCGACGGATTCCAGCGCCTTCTGCTTCAGCTCCTCCTCGTTGACCAGCTTGTGTGCCTCCTCTTCGGCCAGCACGACCAGCGCATCCTTGATCTTCATCTTGCGCTTCTTGGTCTTGCTGCCCCCCAGATTCTGGAACATCCCCTGCAGTTGGCTGGCCATCTCTTCCATACCCGGTGGCGTCATGATCTCGACGCCAATGGGGCTGGCGGAGATGTCGATTTCGATCTCGCGGTCGTCCAGATCCCCTTCACGCAGCTTCTTGCGCAGCTTTTGCCGGGTGCCGGAATCTCTTGCCGGTTCCGGCTCGTCGCCGAGAAAGCCGGCGCCGCCCGAGGGTTGGGGCAACAGGGCATCCAGCACCCGCTCTTCGGCGGCATCTTCGGCGCGATGGCGGTGCCGCAGCACCTCTTTTTCGCGCACCATCTTGACGGCGGAATCGGTGAGATCACGAATGATCGAATCCACTTCTCGACCGACATAGCCGACTTCGGTGAATTTGGTGGCTTCCACCTTGATGAACGGTGCATTGGCCAGGCGTGCCAGCCGGCGGGCGATTTCCGTCTTGCCGACGCCGGTCGGGCCTATCATCAGTATGTTCTTGGTGGTCACTTCCTGTTTCAGGTTGTCATCGAGCTGCTGCCGGCGCCAGCGGTTGCGCAGCGCATTGGCGACGGCGCGCTTGGCGTTGGCCTGGCCGACGATGTGTTTGTCCAGCTCCTGAACAATCTCTCTGGGGGTCATTTCAGACATGGGATTCCTTGGGATTTTCAGCTACTGACCGTCGCCGAGAGTTTCGATGACGATATTGTGATTGGTGTATATGCAGATGTCGGCGGCGATATTCAAGGCCTTGTCGATGATCTCCGCCGGCTCCATGTCGGTATTGTCCAGCAGTGCGCGCGCCGCCGCTTGTGCATAGGGGCCGCCGGAGCCGATGGCCATCAGGCCGTCTTCCGGCTCGATGACATCCCCATTACCGGAGATGATCAGCGAGGAGTGAATATCGGCCACGGCGAGCAGTGCTTCGAGCTTGCGCAGCGCACGGTCGGAGCGCCAGTCCTTGGCCATCTCCACGGCGGCTCGGGTCAGGTTGCCGTTGTGTTCCTGCAGCTTGGCCTCGAACCGCTCGTTGAGCGTAAAGGCATCGGCCGTACCGCCGGCAAAACCGGTCAGTACCTTGCCGCCCATCAGCGTGCGGATCTTGCGTGCGTTGCCTTTCATGATGGTGTTGCCGAGCGTGACCTGGCCGTCACCGCCAAGCGCTACCTTGCCGCCGCGCCGGACCGAGCAGATCGTTGTGCCTCTGTATTGTTCCACGTTGCCTTCCTGTTGGATGAGATTGGCGGGTATTTTACACGATCAGCGTTTACGCTTCGCGCGTGGATGTGCCTGATCGTATACCTGGGCGAGATGCTGAAAATCGAGATGGGTGTAGACCTGGGTGGTGCTGATATTGGCATGTCCCAGCAATTCCTGCACGGCGCGGATATCGCCGGAGGACTGCAGCAGGTGGGTGGCAAAGGCGTGGCGTAGCCGGTGCGGGTGCAGATGCTGGTCCAGCCCCTGGTGTTTGGCCCAGTAATCCAGGCGTTTCTGGATGCTGCGGTGACCCAACCGGGTGCCTTTGCGTGAGATGAACAGGGCGGGTTCGTCGTCGCGTGCCAGCTTCAGGCGCTGCGGCAGCCATTTGTCCAGTGCGGCCAGTGCCTTGCTGCCCACCGGCACCACGCGCTGCCGGGAACCCTTGCCGGTGACCCTGGCCAGCGCCGAGAGGTGGTCGATATCGTGCTGATTCAGTGCGGCGATCTCGGCCAGCCGCAGCCCGCAGGAGTAGAACAACTCCATGATTGCAATGTCGCGAATGGCCAACGGGTCGCTGGCGGTGAGCGACAGCAGTTGCTCGACCTGTTCGATCTCCAGGGTCTTGGGTAGCCGTTTTTCGGCCCTGGGTGTCGGGATGTCCCGAGCCGGATTGCTTCTGACGAGCCCTTCGCGCAGCAGAAAGCGATAGAGTCCGCGTATCGATGACAGCAGCCGTTGCAGGCTCTTGCTGGCCAGCCCTTCGGCGTGGCGCTGGGTTATGAATTGTCGCACCAGTGCGGGTTTGACGGCGCCGAACTGATCCACTTGGCGTTGTTGCAGAAACTTGCAGAAGCCGCTCAAATCACGCTGGTAAGCGGAAAGGGTGTGGGGAGAATAACGTTTTTCGTAGCTCAGGTAGCGAAGGAAGGCGCTGAAATCCAGGCTCATTGCGGATCGGTTGCTGCGTGATTCTGCCGGTGCACGATGGCTCGCGTGACCAGTTCGCCAAGCTGTTCGAGAAACAGTGTCCCCATGCCCTGACGAAAGCGGGCGATGTCGCGGCTGCCCATGGCCAGAAAGCCCAGTGATTTGGTGGTGTGCAGGGGAACGAAGGCCACCGACTCGACCTCGTCGGCATTGTCGCCGAACAGATACTGGTTCTGCTCGTTTGCCAGCGCGCCGCAGAAATTGCGCTTCGCCTTGATCAGGCTGCCGAACAGGGTCTCTCCATCGGTGGCCGAGGCCATGTTGACGCCACTGATATCGTCATCGGTAAACAGGCCGATGCGGACGAAATCGGTCTTGAAGGCGTTCATCAGCTGGTTGTGGCTCACGGCAATGACATCATCGAGTGTATCTGCCTCGATCAGGGCCAGGGAGAATTCGTGCAGCTGGTTGCTGAGCTTTTCGTTTTCGCGGGCAATGACCACCAGATCAAGCAGTTTCTGCTCCAGCTGATCGTTCCGCTCGCGCAGATTGGTAATCTGGCGTCGTACCAGTGACACCGTGCCTTCGGGCTCATGCGGGATCTCCATCTTCTCCAGCAGATCGGTGTGATGGATAAAGAAGTCGGGGTGCTTCTGCAGGTAGGTCTCGACGGATTCGGTAGTGATGGCGGGGTCGGCGGTTTGCGGGTGGGTAGCTGTCATAACTCGATTATACCTTCAAAAACGGTCTCTGCCGGACCAGTCATCAAAACGGGCGCTGTCGCACTCTGGCGCTCAATCATAAGCTGCCCGCCTGGGAGGTCAACCTCGACTTGTGAATCCAGCTTGCCCCAGGTCTGCCCGACCACAACCGCCGCGCAGGCACCGCTGCCACAGGCGAGTGTTTCCCCTGCACCGCGCTCGAATACCCTGAGCCGGATATGCCGGGGTGAGACAATCTGCATAAATCCCACATTGACGCGCTCGGGAAAGCGGGGGTGCTGCTCCAGTGCCGGCCCAATGGTGTCTACAGGTGCTGCGTCGATATTCCCGACCTCCAGTACGACATGGGGGTTGCCCATCGAGACCGTACCGACCGTCAGAGTCTCGCCATTGACCTCAAGGGCGTAGGCGGGAGCCACTGCATTGGCAACAAAGGGGATGGCTGCTGGCTCGAATTCCGGCTGGCCCATATCGACCTGAACCAATCCATTCTCCAGCAACCGGGGGACCAGTACCCCGCTGGCGGTTTCCACCGCAAACTCATCGACATCGATCAAGCCCTTGTCGCGCACGAACCGTGCAAAGCAGCGCGCACCGTTGCCGCATTGTCCTACCTCCGAACCATCCGCATTGATGATGCGATAGCGAAATGCGACATGATCCGAAACCGGTGGTTCGACGACCAGAATCTGATCGCAGCCAATTCCGTAGCGCCGGTCAGCAATCCGGCGTGCCAGATCGGGTGTCAGCTCGACCGACTGATTGATGGCATCGATTACCACGAAGTCGTTGCCAATGCCCTGCATTTTGGTGAATTTCAATTCCATCCGGGCATTATAGCGTGTTTACTGCGGGGTAACGGAGGGTAACTGTGTGGGGTAGCATCGGGTCGGTGGGCCGTCGCCTGGGGTCGACAGATCGATATATTAATCGTCGCGTAACCACTCAGCGAACTGTTACGAAACCGCTTGGTTCTGGAGCGCTGACTTGCAGTCGGCAAGGCCGAGTGCAACTCGGCGATCCGGGGGAATGCGAAAATAGCCTTTTTATTGGGCGCGTCGTTCCGCCTTTGCCCAACCATGCGCATGCCAATCATCATGCAACGATTAATCACTCAGGTTTTGGCTTGGTGTGTGTGGCTTGCATCCATAACTGATAACGAGGTCGTAGATTGGTAGGATGCGGTGAGTAACAACAAACCGCACTGAACCCATGTCGGCTTGAATTGACGGAATTTTCCCCTTTGAATCAATACGGAGCAGATGATGACACAATTCAAGAAAGATCCTGAAGTGCTGGCTTCCCTGAGCCCCGAGCAGTATTACGTTATCCAGGAAAATGGCACCGAGTGGGCGGGAACGGGTGGCTGGCCGAGTTTCAGCAGGCCGGTGGATGAGGGGGTTGTCAATGAGCTGACTGGCAAGAGCCATGGCATGGTGCGAACAGAGGTGCGTTCGACCCATGGTGACAGCCATTTTGGCTATGTATTTACCGATGGCGCCCCGGCGCTGGGAGGGTTGCGTTATTGCATCATTTAGGCGTCGCTGCGAAATCTTCTACATCGGTGATGAGCAG
>CAYTPO010000056.1:0-12867 GCA_964439815.1 uncultured Thiotrichales bacterium | reverse complement strand
TGATTCTCTGGAATATTGCATCGCCGGTGTCATTTGCCCGAACCTTGCGTGAATCGGAAAGTTGCACATACGATTCCGACTGGTCACCGTGGTAGGTTACCTTGCTGCCATCCATGTTGAAAGGGCGTGTTCGACCCATTGATCCCGAGAACATGTAGTCCCCGTTAGGCAGGCGTGTATTGCCATAATCCAGCAATTGTTTCTGAATCTGTCTGACCTCGGCACCGATAATTTTTCGATCTTCATCATTTAAAACATCCGAACTGGCCTGAATGGAGAGTTCCTTCAGGCGTTGCATGGTATCGGTCAGATTATTGAAAACATCTTCCTGTTGTGAAAGTCGTTGTCTGACCGCATTGCCGTTGCTGGTGTACTGCCCCATCCTCTGGATAGCCGCATCCAGTTTTTCAGTGGTTGCGACCCCTGAGGGATTATCAGAAGGGTTGAGTAACTTCTTCCCGGTGGAAATCTGTGCCTGGTATTTGGCAATATTTTCCTGGGTGCGTGCCATCTGGTCTATGGCAAAGCGCTGAAAATAGGAGTTAGTGATTCGCATGGGTTATCTCCTGGTCGCCGCCAGTACTGCATCGAACATGGTCTTGGATATGGCGATCACCTGGGCTGCTGCCTCATAGGCTTGCTGATATTTGGCCAGATTGACCGCTTCCTCGTCGAGATCCACGCCAGAGACGGCATCCCGCATGGCCTCGGCGTTGGCAAGCAGGGTATTCTGGGCGTCACGATACAGGGCCGTTTGATGTGTCAGGCCACCTACGTCATTGACGATCAGGCCATAGCCTTCCTGCAGTGTCGAATTCCCCTCGATCACCTTTTGCAGTTGAAGCGCACTCAACAACCGCCCGTTGGAATTATCGGATGATCCTGCCGTATTGGGGGAAATGGTAAAACGGTCACCGGTAGTGGGGTTCCCGGTAATCTGAACACGCAGCCCGTTGACTTCGATGTTGCCATTGCTGGTATAGGTGGCGGACTGGATGACTGTATTGGCGTTGGTACGGATCTCGTAATCAGTGGCCGAGGTAAATGTGATGGTCAGCGGGGCAGTGAGGTTGGCATCCGTTTCATCAATGATCTCGGGTGTGGTAATTGCCCCATCGCCGATATTCGCCAGACTGGAAGCGCTGCGCATGGGGCTGGCAGCAGCAATCTGACTGCCGTTGCTGATGGCCACACCGATATTCTTGGCACCGTTGATTGTCGGGCGTATCAGAAAGCTGTCGCCTACGTTGGGTGGCGCCGCTACGCTGATTTCAAGGCCATCGATCGTGGCAGGGAGTGGCTGGGTTACCTTGTAGTCATCATTCAGGCGTGTGATCTCATAACCGGCACTCCCCATGAAACGAATACGATAATCAGAGGTTGTCAGTTTACCGGCATCGGTCAGCGTAGCCGAGAGTTCTCCGTTCCCCGTATTCAGATAGTCGGGAATAACGGCAGGAGAGTCGACCTTGAAAAAATCGCCTCCTGGCTGTTCGTAGAGATTGACTCCCTTCTGATGCTGTTCGTTGAATGTTGTACCCAATACGGTGGCCTGGCGCCCCAGCTGATTCATGGTCTGGTCGAGCATCTCCCGCCTGAAGTCAAACAACCCGCCCAATTTGCCGCCAGAAAGGCTGTTGCTGATATTGATATCATTTTGCAGAATGACGTTCTTTGTCGGGTCGGCAGGATCTCGCCCAACCTGCAGTCGGTTGGCGCGATCACTGTTGACCAGGCTGATGCCATTGCCGGCGTAGACACTGACCATGCCGTTACGCTCCTTGCTGACATTGATACCGACATGTGTCGAGAGATCCTTCAGCAAGCGCTCCTGCTGATCCAGCAGGTCATTGGGCGTATCCAGAGAGCCCTGTGCCCCGGAATTCAGAATGGAGACATTGAGTCTGGCCAGGTTTTCGGAAATCGAGTTTATTTCATCGACTTCCTGCGCAATACTGCCATTGACTTCATCATAGAGAGAGGATACCTGGCTGAATTGAGTGTGAAACCGGCTTGTCAGCCCTTGAGCCTCATTGAGAACGAGTTGACGGGTGGTTGATGAAGATGGATCGGTATTCAGCTGTTCAATGGCATTGAAGAAAGACTGCATGGCCGGTGTCAGGCTGGTATTATCTTCGGCCAGCATGGTGTCGATTCTCGATGCCATTTTGTTGAAGGTGTCGAGTCGTTGCTGTTCGCTGGAGAGGGAACGGATCTGTTCGTTGGTGAATTCGTCGGTAATGCGTCTTACCGAGGAAATATGGGCTCCATTTCCGGTAAAGATACCGTCTTTTGCCTGTGGCAAATTGGAGGAAATCTCGACTCTCTGGCGGGAATAGCCTTCCGTTTGTGAATTGGCAATATTATGTGAGGCCGTACCCATGGCGGTGCGAAACGCACTCAAACCACTCATGGCAATCTTCATTGAATCCATTCTAAATACCCTGCATTTAGTCCATTAAATTACACCGGAATTCATGGTTGCTCCGGTTTCAGGTTCCTTGCCAGGTTTTACCATTCTCATGGAAAGCCTTGGCGCCATTTTTCCTGAATACCTACCTACCCGGGGCAGGCCATATGCAATACATACTTGTTAGGGCCTGTTAGAGTTGTTATCGGCAGGTCAGCTGGTTTCTTTAGTGAGTTGTGCAACTTTTTTCATCACCGCGGTGACTTTTTCCACATATTGTGGATCAGTTGCATATCCTGCCTTGTGGATATGGGACAGAAATGACTCCGGGTCGGCGGCGTTTTCCAGGGCTTCCCGGTAACGGGGATTGCGCTGAATAAATTCGGCAAAATCCCGAACGGATTCCTGTGGCGACTGGTAGGTGCGAAATGGCTCGATTTTTCTTTGCATCACACCGTCTTCGTATTCCAGAGTGGTAGCCCGGGTAACGCCCTTGTCCCATTTGTGGCTGGCCTTGACGCCAAAGAGGTTGTTGCTGCTCTGCCCGTTGTGATCATTCATGACATGCTTGCCCCAGCCGGTTTCGAGTGCAGCAATGGCCAAAACCGCTTCAGGCTGTGTACCCAGGCTTTCCGCCGCCTTTTGTGCAGCCGGGTAGAGTTGCTTGATGAACTGCTCTGGCGTATCCCAGGTGAGAGGTGGCTCTTTCCCTGTTACTGGGCTTTGCGGGCTATTACCCCACAGGTTTTCCGCAAAATGCAGGCGATTGCCGCTGGCTGCTGTTGGTGTCTGCCCATCAGTGGCTGTATCCCCGACACCCAACTGGCGCATGACCATGTCGGCAATACCAATGGATCCCTTTTCGGATAGCGAGACAGCCAGTTGCTGATCATACATGTCTCGTGCCATCTCGGTCTGATCGCTGTCGAGTAGACCCTTGCCACCGGCCTCCCGCATGCTCTTGATCATCATCTGCAGGAACAGGGATTCAAACTGTTTGGCGGTTTCCCGTTTGGCGGCATCAGTCTGTTTTGCTGCTTCGGTGTGCAGTTTGTTGAGGCCACTGAAATCGGTATAGACCGATGCGAGTTGTGTGCTTTTGTCATCGAGCATTCAGATCACCACCAGTTCGGCACGCAGGGCGCCAGCTTTTTTCAAGGCGTCCAGGATGGCAACCAGATCCCCGGGGGCGGCTCCGACCTGATTGATGGCACGAACGATCTGGCTGAGAGTTACACCTTCCTTGAACAGAAACATGCGATTCTTTTCCTGCTCTATCTTTATTTCGGACTGTTTGACCTTCTCGGTCTTTCCCTTACTGAACGGGTACGGCTGGCTGACCGTGGGTGTTTCCGAAATGGTGACCGTGAGGCTGCCATGGGTGACTGCTGCGGGTTTGATCGTGACATGGCTGCCAATCACAATAGTGCCTGTTCGAGAATTGACGATTACCCGAGCAGGCGCGTCTCCCGGTTCGATCTCCATGTTTTCGATATAGGACATGAACTCAACACGCTGGGTGGAATCCTGGGGGGCACGAATCTCTATCGATGCAGCATCCAGCGCCTTGGCCGAACCCATGCCCAGCCATTTGTTCACGGCTTGCTCCAGCCGTTTGGCGGTCGTGAAATCTGGAGAATGCAGGTTGAGCACAAGCTTGTTGGAGGCATTGAATGCATTGGGAACTGCGCGCTCAACCGTGGCGCCATTGGGGATGCGCCCCACGCTGGGGATATTGATGGCAATTCGTGAGCCGTCGCCACCCTCGATACCGAGACCGCCTACAACCAGCTCACCCTGTGCAATGGCATAGACCTGCCCGTCGGCCCCTTTCAACGGTGACATCAGCAAACTGCCACCTCGCAGGCTCTTGGCATTACCCAGTGAGGAAACGGTAACATCGATTCGCTGGCCCGGTTTGACAAAGGGGGGCAGGGTCGCCTGAATGGTGACCGCAGCAATATTCTTGACGTCCGGTTTGATATTGGGCGGAATGGTGACACCAAATTGCGCCATCATGCTTTTCAGACTTTGCAGCGTGAACGGCGTCTGCCCGGTCTTGTCACCGGTACCATCCAGCCCGACAACCAGGCCATAACCCAATAGCTGGTTGTCCCTGACCCCGGCGATGGCTGCCAGATCCTTGATCCGTTCTGCCTGCACGGGCTGTTGCAGTGAACAGAGCAAGGTGAGCAGAGAGACGATAAGCGTCGTAAATCGGGTGTGTGATCTATCCATGATCATTACCTTGTTGAGGTGGTAACTGCTCGGTAAATCGAACAATTACGCTGTACTTCGGCTACTCGGTGAGTAGTTGCTTGAAATGAATTCTCGACTGATATTTCTTGCCGTTACAACGGCCACCATTTGCTGTTGAAAAAGCGTGTCAGCCAGCCCGCTTCGTTGCTGTCCGCAATAACGCCTTTTCCCTTGTAGGTAATCTCGGCATTCGCAATCTGGTTGGAGTAGATGGAGTTATTGGCAGAAATATCGACTGGTCTGACAATGCCCCGTATGCGCACAACCTCGCTGCCCTGATTCAGATAGAGCAGTTTTTCTCCCCTGACGACCAGGTTACCGTTGGGTAGTACCTGAGAGACCGATACCGTGATATTTCCTTTCAGACTGTTACTCTGACGGCTGTCGCCTTCACCGGCAAAGTCGATCTTGCCATTGACACTTGTCTCAAGGATGGGAACACCACCGCGGGTTACATGTCGCCCGAACAATTTTGGCGAAGGCAGCTCGACATTGGAGGCCTTTTTGGTGGTTGTTCCGGCTTTTTTGCTGGCATTGGTCTGTTCCATCAGGATGACAGTCAGAACATCACCAACCCGACGTGCCCGATAATCCTCGAAAAGAAATCGGCTGGTACTTGCGTTGTAGATCGACCCGGTCATGACCTGCTGCACCGGATTCACTTTGGCCGGGAATCGGGGGGCGGGTGGATTGGGGGCAGCCCCAACCACCGGCGCATAGGCTGGATCTCTCAATGTCTGCTTCTGCGCAGCGCATCCACCCAGCAGCAGGCTTGTGGAAACCACGGCAATCAGTGGTGAAATGTAACGGGGGAGACTGTTACGTTTAATCATGATTGATGCTGTTTCTACAGATTGTTGTTGGCGTAACTGAGCATATCGTCAGTTGCGGAGATGGCCTTGGAATTCATTTCATAGGCGCGCTGTGTCTCGATCATGCTGACGAGCTCCTCGACTACATTGACGTTGGATGTTTCCAGAGAACCCTGCAACAGGGTGCCCAGACCATTCTGGCCAGGAGCACCTGCCTGAGGCCCACCGCTGGCAGCTGTTTCGGTATAGATATTTCCGCCCTGGGCCTGCAGGCCGGCAGGATTGATGAAATCCACCAGCTGGATGTTGCCGATCTGGGAGGGGGCCTTGCTTCCGGGGGTCAGCACGGAAATGGTGCCATCCGCGCCAATGGTCAGGCTTTGGGAGTTGGGTGGTACCGTAAAACCCGGTTGCAGTGCATACCCGGAGGAGGTAACCACCTGGCCCTGGGCATTGAGCTGAAATGAACCATCGCGGGTGTACCCGGTGGAACCATCCGGCAGGAGTATTTCAAAAAAGCCACGCCCCTGAATGGCTGCATCGAGGGAGTTGTCCGTTCGCGTCAGACCGCCCTGGGTAAAGAGCTTTTCCGTGGCCACCACGCGGACGCCGGTACCCACATTGAGGCCTGAGGGCAGTTGGGTATCCTGCGATGAGCTGGCGCCGACCTGACGAACATTCTGATAGATGAGGTCTTCGAAAACTGCGCGATCGCGCTTGAATCCGGTGGTGTTGGCATTGGCCAGATTGTTGGCAATGACGCCCATGCGGGTTTGCTGGGCATCGAGCCCGGTCTTGGAACTCCAGAGTGCTCTGTTCATAAAACTAATTCCTTTTGGTAACTACTCAGCTCACCTCTGAATACCATCATCTCTCCGCTGAAAAATGGTCATTTACGCTTGTAAACTCACATTTTTCGCCTTGATCTGACGGATTTCAAAGGCAATCTGAGCAGCTACTGCTTATGTGAACTACTCGCTGAGTAGTTACTCCTTTTTATTTAGTATCCCGAATCCTTGCGGAAATCATGCGACACGTGAGATCGAAGCGGCTGACTTGTCAGCCTCCTCGGCATCCTTGAGAACCTTGATGTGCATTTCATATTGTCGTGCCAGCTCGATCATGTTCACCAGTGCTTCTGTCGCATTCACATTGGAGCCCTCGAGACTGCCTGCAGAAACTGTGACAGAGGCATCCGCAATAGTGGCTTCTTCATCGGTCGGGCGGAAAAGCCCCGTTTCCCGCTTCTGCAATTGATCCAGTGGCGGGTTGACCAGCTTGATCCGGTCGAGTACGGCCATGCCTGTGGCGTCTGCCCCGGGGGGGAGAATGGAGATAGTGCCATCCTTGCCGATCGAGATTTTCTGGAAAGGGGGAATGGCGATTGGGCCGCCATTTCCCATGACGGGTTGATTGGCTCCATTGGTCAAGAGTCCTTCCGGAGAGACCCGCAAATCACCACGGCGCGTCAGAGACTCATTACCATCGGTATCCTGAACGGCAATAAAGCCATCACCGGTAATGGCGATGTCCAGTTCCCGACCAGTGGTCATGATGTGCCCATGCGAAAAATCTGTTCCAACCCGCGTATCCTCGGTATACACGCGTGATGGATGCCCGGGCCCGAACATTGGCAGGCTCTTAAAGGCATCCAGGTCGGCGCGGAACCCCGTTGTATTCAGGTTGGCCAGGTTGTTGCTGTTGGTCGCCTGTTTGAGCATGGTCTGCTTGGCGCCATTCATTGCTGTGTAAATTACACGATCCATCGCTGAATTCCCTTTGTCTGATGACTTTCGCTGTCGTTGGTGATGCTCCGGCATGGCCGGAGAACATCACCTGTTCAGCATCTAGGGAGCCTACTGCGGAAAAGCCATTTTGGCCCTTTTTCCCCTGATTTTCGTCAAATATAACCAATATTCTCCTCAAATCAGTGAAAAAAATGGCCTAAAACGGCTTTTCCTCGCTACGACTCCTATTCTCGGGCAGCCTCCTAGCGACGCATGTTGATGACCGTCTGCGTCAATTCATCGTTGACGCTGATGATCTGTGCATTTGCCTGGAAGGCACGCTGGGCACCGATCATGTCGACCAGCTCTTCGGTGACATCGACATTGGAGGATTCCAGCGCACTGGACTGGATGAAGCCCAGAGAGGCACTACCGGGCGCGCCGACTGCCGGTGCACCCGAGGTATAGGACTCTGCCCATGAGCTATCGCCTACCGGGCGCAGGCCCTCGGTATTGGAGAAGTTGGCCAAGGCCACCTGACCCATCGCTTTGGACTGGCCATTGGTATAACGGCCGAAAATCACGCCACTCTTGTCGATATCCAGGCTGACCATTCTGCCGGAGGAATAGCCGTCGGCCTGCACCTTGTTGACACCTGAGGCAGCGTCATACTGCGTCATTGCGTTGATGTCGATCTTCAGGCTGATGGGATCAACTGAGCTGCCCAGAGCGGCGGCAGAAATGGTGAATTCAATATTACCCTTGACCGGCGGGTTGGCATCCATATCGACATAGGTATCGGTTCCGGTGCTGTCGGTAATGGTGTTGATGGTGCCGTCATTCTTGAACTTTATCTTGTACCCATTGGCATCACCGACGATTTCTCCAGTGTCGGCTGATTGGGTAAACAGTGACCAATTGTTGTCAGACTCTTTGCGGAAGAAGTAGTTGACCACATGGGTGGAACCCTGAGAATCGTAGATAGAAGAGCCCGTCGTGAAATTGTAGGACTTTGGATTGTCCGCCGAGAAGGCGACAGCAATGGATTCCGATGTCTGATCCAGGTTCAGGCCGATTTCGACATTTTCGCTGGCCTTGGGCTGCAGATCGGCGGTGTCGATCTTCAGGGTGCCAAGTGTGGGCAGGATATTGCCCGACTGATCCACCTGATAGCCCGAGAGGCGTTGCTCTGTAGCATTGGACAGAAAACCATCCCGGTCCATGCCAAACATGCCGGCGCGGGAGTAGACGGTACCACCGTTGCTGTCCTGCAGCCGGAACATGCCACCACCTGAAATTGCCAGATCGAGTGCGTTGTCGGTATAGGTGACATCGCCTTGTGTCATCTGCTGGCGAACGGTGGTTACCTGCACCCCCTTGCCGGTTTCCGCGCCGCTACCACCAAAATCGGAGGCGGCATAGACATCGGCAAATTCGGCGCGTGAGCGCTTGAAGCCGCTGGTATTCGAGTTGGCGATATTGTTGGAAATGACTTCCAGATTCTTGCTTGCTGCATCAAGTCCTGTTAATGCGGTATTGAATGACATGAGTTCCTCTCTTGTTGTCTGATTTGTCTGCCTGAAACCCTATCCCCGGTTCAGGTCTTGCTTCCGTTCGTGATTCGTATCAGTGGATCTGAGTAATGTTGCCCAGGTCGTGTGAGCGACCATCACTGGTGTTCAGCCTGGCCTTGCCATTATCAAAACTGACGCTGTCTATCTTTGCGTACAGCAGTGTTCTGGCAGCCTGTGTCGTATCACCATCGCTGGCGTATTCGGCATTGACCACATAATTGCCGGCAGCAGCCGGAGAACCATCATTTTTCTTTCCGTCCCAGGTAAATTCACGGATACCCTTGGCCTGGTTGCCGAGGTCGATTGTTCTGATCACATTGCCACCTGGATCGGTGATCGTCAGCTGTACATGACTGGTACCGGCGGGGAGGTCGATGGCACCGCGAACTTCTTCTGCTTCCTTGTTCAGGACAATGCGGTCTCCTTCAGTCAGCGCCTCCTTGCCAATCATATTGACTGCAGCAAGGCCCATGCTGGACTGGATCGAGGTTGCCAGATCGGTGGCTGTTTCCTGCAGTTTTCCCAGGCTGGATACCGTGCTGAACTGTGCCATCTGACCGAGAAATTCTCCGTTGTCGGTGGGCTCCATCGGATCCTGGTTCTTCAATTGCTCGGTCATCAGCGTCAGAAAGTCTTCCTGCAACAGGGCATTGGGATCACCCTCTTTGGCGCGGGAGTTTTCAAGCCCATACTGCTGCATCAGATCGGTATTGATTTTGGTCATTATCCATTCCCCAGTTTCAATGTCTTGAGCAGCATATCCTTGGAGGTATTGATAATCTCCACATTATTCTGATAGCTGCGTGAAGCGGAGATCATGTTGGTCATCTCCTCAATGATGTTGACGTTGGAATCGAAAATATAACCCTCGTCGTTGGCCATGGGATTGCCAGGTTCATAACGCTTGTTATGGCTGGCCTGGCTTTCCACGACGGCGACCATTTTGACGCCCCCCTCTCCATTGCTGTTTCCCATGGATTCCATGACACTGGAAAATACGGGTTGTCTCGATTTATAGGCGTCTTTCTCATCGCCAGCGACGCTGTCGGCATTGGCGATATTGCTGGCTGTCAGGTTCATTCTGAGTGACTGTGCACCCATTGCCGATCCGGAAATATCGAATACATTGAATAATGACATCAGTATCATTCTCCTTTTAATGCTTTGAGCATGCTATTGGTTTTTCCGCTGAGGAAGGTGAGGCTTGCCTGGTACCGAATGGCATTGTTGGCAAACTGGCTCTGCTCGATCTGGGATTCCACGGTATTGCCATCCAGTGAAGCTTGTTGTGGTGTACGGTATTTCAATGCGGCAGTCGTCGTGATGTTGGCCGGCATTGCCAGATGATTGTCGTTGGTACGTGAGACACTGAACTGTGGTGACTCGATCTGAGTGCTGATTACCGCCTTGAAATCGATATCCCTGGCCTTGTAGTTCGGGGTGTCGACGTTGGCGATATTTGCTGCCAGTATGCTTGAGCGCTGCGATCGCAATACGAGTGCCTGGGGATGAACTCCAAACAGCTTGTCGATGTCGGGCATGGTTTCCTCCGCGTTCCTTGCGGTTGTGTAGTAATGTCTGCGTGACCGGGTCTTCCATGAGTCGGTCAGAGGGGCTGGAGCAGTTTAAAATTTCCTATGCTCCAGCCTCCCGGGGTGCAGCCGTGCTTGTGTGATTCATAACGCAAGGGGCGTGCCAGCCGATTCCGTATCAGAAAATCTTGAGCCTTTTTTCCTTCGGAGAAAGAAATTAGCGATAAATGGTTTGTCGCCTGCCGGCGTTGTTGCACGCCGTCACAGGATTGACTGCGGGTGTTTTCTGGAATCGGCTTCAAGAATTTGCCGAATATTGACGCCAGGGTGTGCATGATTGCCGGGTTTACGGCAATTTCGGGTTTGGGGCGACTCGTGGGGAGTATATGGTGGCATTTTTCTTGCATATTCCGAGTTCTTTGGCATAAGAGTCATATTGTTGACGCAACAGAGCCGTCTCCCGATACTCGCAGAGAGAATGAAATGAAACATCAAGGACGAACACCAAGTTATCTCTATTCACTGGTCTTACTGCTTTCAATGCCGCTATTGTCATTTGCCGCAGATGATTTACAGGATCGTATGGAGATCCAGCAGACAGCAGAAGATTTTGTCTTCAACGAACTTGGTGGTGAAGACATCGAGGTGTCTGTCCGCCGTATCGATTCGCGTTTGAGGCTGCAGCGCTGCGAGCAGCCACTGGCGGCTTTCTGGTCGCCGGGCGCCAGAAAGCGCGGCGCCACTTCTGTTGGTGTCGCCTGTGAAGGTGATAAGCCATGGAAGCTGTACGTAAGAGTCAATATCAAGCTGATGCGTGAAGTTGCAGTGGCGGACCGACCACTGATTCGTGGTGATATTCTGCAGGAGAGTGATATTCGTCTGGAAAAGCGAGATGTCAGCAGGCTTAGTGGCGGCTACCTTGAAGATGTCTCGTCGCTGATAGGGTATGAGGTGCGCCAGTCGGTTTCCACCAACGCTGTGCTGCGCTCCCGCATGTTTGCCGCACCAAAGTTGATTCATCGGGGCGACAAGGTGACGATAATGGCGGCGATTGGTGGGCTGGAGGTCCGGATTAGCGGGGAGGCCCTGAGTGATGGTGGCAAGGGCAAGATGATCCGTGTTCGCAACCTCTCGTCCAAGCGTATTGTGCAAGGTGAGGTCGTCTCGAAGGGTCTGGTCCGCATAACAATGTAAACTGCTCCGTGTTCTGCAGGCCTTGTTTGTGATGTGTGTCACAGGAATAGCGGGAATTGCAGAAAACAGTACTCGTCCTCTAAAGATTCCGGATTCAATTCCGATAAGCAAGGAAACTACATAAGTTGGAACTGATTATGAACAAGATTGACAGCGTGTCCCCGATCAGCAGCGCCGCGACCAAGGAAGGCCAGGGACGGATGCAACAGACCGCAGCTGCTGACAATTCGCGGCCTGTGACCGCTGGCCCCTCCAGCAAGGTCGAGCTGACCGGAATGGCTCATGCGATGATGCAGGCTCAGAAGGTGGTGGATGATACTCCCGATATAGATGAGCAGCGTGTGGCCGAGATCAAAGCTGCGATCAGCAATGGGAGCTATCAGATCGATGCTGACAGGATTGCCGCGGCGTTGGTCGATACCGACAAACAACTATAAGGTTGCCTCATCATGGATGAACTGTATCGCAGCAAGGCAATCAGGTTGATAGAAAAGGGAATCGAAGCCGCCACGGCCATGGAATCCCATCTCGGAAACGAGCAGCAGGCGTTGGTATCTCAGGATGCTCTGGTTCTGGAAGGTATGGTTGCGGAAAAGCGGCTGACAATTGATCTGCTGGCAGGTTTTGAAGCGGATATCATTGCATTGCTGGCCAGCACCGAAGCAGCGGTTGCATCGGATAACTGGGTTGAAGTGATCAAGCGCATCTACCCGCAGGATCAACGAATCGATCAGGCGGTGGGCAGACTGCGCGAAAAGATATCGGCTTGCCATGAGCTGACAGTGCAGAACGAAGGGTTGGTCAATATCGGCCTGGCTCGGGTTTCAATGGCCATGCAAATGCTTGCCGGTGATGAAGCCAGCGGGCTCTATGCTCCTCAAGGGGAGTCGGGAAACCCCAAACGCAGGCCTCGTACCATTACCCATATCTGACCGTTTCCTTTCTTCGGGGGTGCATCGTACCTCCTTGCTTGCAATTGGCAGCAGCCAGTTGCAAGTACTTACTCCATCAAACCTAACTCGTTGGTAACTACTCGGCTCACCTCTGAAATTCGCCCTATCTGCGTTGGGAAATGGTCATTAGCAGTTGCAAACTCACATTTTTCACCTTGATCTGACGGATTTCAAAGGCAATCTGGGTAGCTACTGCCTAGGTGACCTACTCGCTGAGTTGATCGCCATCCAGGGATTTTCGCTTCAAACGGTTAAGTCCGACAGACTCCTAGGAGCCTGTCCGAGAATAGGAAGCCTACTGCGGAAAAGCCATTTTGGCCCTTTTTCCCCCTGGTTTTCGTCAAATATAGCCAATATTCTCCTCAAATCAGTGAAAAAAATGGCCTAATATGGCTTTCCCTCGCTA
>CAYTPO010000055.1:0-30866 GCA_964439815.1 uncultured Thiotrichales bacterium | reverse complement strand
AATGTTGTAAAGTAAACAGTATTCTTCAACGTGACCGCCTTGGCAAGCGCCTTCTCCCCCCCCTTCTTGTTCAAGGGAACAAGCCAACCATATTGGGGAGCACTGTCAGCAATATCTTCCGGGTTCTTTAAGTCAGCTGGCCTGATCACGGTTTTATCCGCTCCATCCGGGTTCGCGTGCAGCTGGTAGACATTTGGATCTTTCACCACAAACAGATAGTCCTGATCTATATCCTTGTTCCGCATCAGCGGATGTGCTCTGTAGCCAGACCCCAAGGCCAGGGTAATAAATCGTACACCTTGATCCACGACCAATGCTGCATCCGGCTCATAGAAAAAGCGCCGACGCACAACATTCAAGCCATTGCTGCCTAAATCAGCAATGGCAGAGATAGTTGGCTTGTCGACTTTTTGCAACATGGATTTATTGTCTGGGTCGGGCAAATCAATCCTGAATATCCTACCCTCTACATCTGTTACGTAGATACGATCCTCAATACCATTATTATCAATATCGATTACCCTGGGGTTCGCCGGAATACTGCTTGCCTCTCCATTGAAGTCGGCTTGCCAGAGTTTTTTCCCACTACGGGCATCAACAACAAATACCGCATCTCCACGCCCTCCTTGTATTTTCGGGGCAAAGACGCCTTTTTCATCCTTCTGATCATAATCAGGATCATATCCTCCTGTGAAAATAAAAGCTGGCTGACTTTCCGGTTGATTTATTGGATCAATAACCACCGAGGCTGGAATAGCTCTTGACCAGGTTTGCCCCAGAGCTTCAAAGCCAGCCGTACCATCGGCCCCACCCTTGATTACCCAGGCCAGCTTGGGAGTATCCAGATCTGTAATATCCAGCGCATAATAATTCAGCCCTCCTCTGCGCATCCCAATAACCAAAAAGGTTTTTCCTGTGGCATTTTTATCATTTGGATTGGTGTCTTTCCAGATGGAGATCGCGCCATCCAGCCCGTAGGGATGCGGCACACCAAATCTGTTTTCCTTCCTGATTGCCAGGTTAGGCAACAGTTCACGCGGAATAAATGCAAATCGCTCCTTGCCAGTCTCAGTATCAATAGCATGCAGAAAACCTTCATTGGTCCCCACAAAGACCACGTTCTTCTTTCCCCCATAACTCACCAGCACAGGAGCCGAATGCAGAATATCCCCCATCTGGTGCAGGTACTTCTTGCCGGCTCCCAGGGCATCACTGTCAATGCCATATGCGTAGTCAATCAGCTCGTCAATATTGGCTGCGTCATCCGCTACACCAAACCATTCTTCATCGACATTTTGTGCATTAAGCGGCACAAGCTCCCCGGTACGACCTGTTGTAAGAATATTTCGTCCATCTTCGAGCAACCTTGCAGCACCCCCTGCCGATATATCAGCACCATCTGCCGGCTCATTGACAGGTAGCCAGTAACTCCGACTATCCTGTACTGGCTTGCCATCATCTCCGTATACCCTTTTCCCCAGGGAATCGACCACAACCGGGGCACCACTGCTCCGATCCAGTTTGTATTTTTTCAGATTTCCCGGCCAGCGTGGTGAAATGCCTGGACGGAAAAAAGGAAAGAAAACTTCATCACCATGCGCCAATCCTGTTTCCGGATCTACAGAAATCGAAGGAATTGCCAAATCATGGTTGATCACCGCAATATTGGTGACAATCGTGTTAAAAACGCTCTTCAGCTCTTCTTCATTGGCTGCGGAGTAAAAGCCCTGCGTCCCCTCCGGGTCGGCCTTTTCCCCGAGATTTGCCAGCTTGCGCAAGTATTGCTGACCTTTTCCGGCCACGGCAAATCCAATTGCATAGGTGCCTACCACCTGGTCTCCCTCCAGCCCAGGCATTTGATCCACATTGGCGAGATACTTTGTCAATTCCGGACCACAGCGCCCATCCCCCAGATCAGTACAATTGCTCAGATTGAACTTGCCACCTATTTTGTTGACAATGGCAGGATCATGAACATCCTGCCCTGCGGTGCTCACCAAGCCATCATCAGGTTCTCCATCCGACATTACGACCAGAAAGCTGGATTGGCATTCCTCGATGATTGGCGACTTGTAGGTTCCTTTGAGCGAGTATTCTGAATCCCCAGGTTCATCATAGGTGCAAACCTCAGTCGGGCATTCATAATAGCCACCAACAATCTCGGTCACTGTTTTGGTCGTGGTGACAGGATTGGGACATACTCCAGCTTCGTCATACCCTCCTGGACAAGTCACCTCGTTTTTTTCGTAAGTCACACCCTGTTGGGGACGAAACCTGCAGCGATCACTCCAGGCAATCCCCGGCAAATCGCACTGCCCAGAAGTAGCTCCACAATACTCAAACTGTTCAGAACATTGCTTCACAATGGCAGGACATTCGCCCTTGCTCTTGTTACATGTCTTCTCGACGGGATCACCAGGTTTGGAGATTGCGGGGGGTGTATCAGCCTTATAGGATTTTGGGTGCGCCAAACGCTGCAAGGTTCCGGAAGCACCATAGTCCACTTCATCTCCACGAAAATATAGAGCCGATTCGTATAACGATTGCACAATTGGCGTATAGCCTTTAACCGAAAATTTATCGATTGCTTTCAGTATTTCTTCGCGCACATCGAGTTTCAGCGGCTGTCCATCCCTGGACTTGGAAGCCAATGACGTTACCGGGTACTTTACTCCGTTCGCCTGCGCCTTCTCAGTATGCCCACCATAATTGATCAATCCGACATTGATGGTATCAGGCACTGAAGCCAAAACTTCCTGTAGAACCCGCTTCATAATCTGGTAGCGGGAATTGGGGTTATTCTCTCCGCCATTGAGTTCGTCACCTTCCGGTGACAGCTTCATACTGCCTGAACTATCAAGCATGAATAGAATGTTGGGCTGCCCAGCCTCGGCATAGGACGTATTGTAGATCTCGGTATCATCAGATATGGCCAATGGAGAAAACACCATCAACAAAAAGCCTGCCCGCAGCATCAATCCAAAATCTGGCATTACACACCCCACCTGATCAATTTACCCTGACGACTCATTGTTTCTCCCTCAAACCGATTGGCGCAACCCACAGATTATGTATGGCCTCGGCACCTCTGGGTTGCTTTTCAGGATCAACTTTTGCACCGGACATTGCCCTGATCTGTACCAGCTTGCCCACGACCGCAGTATCCGAACCAATACTGTTGCCATAAATATTGACCTCACCTTCAAAATTCATCCCCGCGACGGCAGGAACAGATAAACCGCCCTGCTGCTCATCACCAGCATAGTCAGCCGCCCTGGCCCAATCACTACCTATACAACCCTCACGCACCTCGCCAGTTTCCTTATTTGGTAAACAACTAC
This sequence comes from uncultured Thiotrichales bacterium, assembly GCA_964439815.1. GTDB lineage: Bacteria > Pseudomonadota > Gammaproteobacteria > UWMA-0217 > UWMA-0217 > JALSHZ01. The sequence goes on along the minus strand of CAYTPO010000055.1, from coordinate 27,525 downwards.
ACTGTGCCCGGAAACATCTGGCGGCATCTTCATAAACAGCTGTTTCCATCAGGATCGACTCGGCCCCCTGGAATACCGCTGTTTTCGCCTGCATATTGGCAGCAATACGTTCATCCAGCGTGGTCAACTTCATGGCCGTTACCCCAATCAGTGTCATGGCAACCAACAGGATCAGGCCGATTACCAATACCGCCCCCGACTGAGTATGCCCGTTTTGTTGCAAGAGTGGAGTCTTCATAGGATTGGCATTTTGTTTCGTAACGGAATTGTCGTGCTAAAAACCCGATAGATCTTTTTATCCGGATCAACCTCTATTCTATTCCCTCCCAGCATATACACTCGAACCTGGTCAGCCTTCTTGTCGAGGACAGCCTCGCTACTGCTCACCAATAACGCGATACGAATACTCCTGACTGCCTCCCAATCAGGCACGTCAGACGCAGAAAAATAGCGATCAGCATAACCATCTCCCGAGGTATCCACCCCATACTCGACCTGCATGGCATGCAGGTTTTCGGCAAGCGGTTCACTAACCGGCTTGTCTTTGCTATGGCATACCGGTGGCCCGTTTTCTACATAATAACGAGAAAGTATCAGTTTACCTTTTTTCACCGTATAGCTGCTTACCGTCCGCTGAATGGCAATACCGTTAATCTCATTGCATTTAAAGTGGTGATCATATCCCCCACCTTTCACTGGATCATAAGTGATCGTCACAGTATCACTTTCAGTTCCATCCGCCGAAACATGGATACCAACGGACTTGGCAACACCTCCATTCGCAGCAATCAATCTGTCCAGCTGATCAGCATCATGAATAATCGGTTCTATCTCTTCGAAGGTCGGGTACCCTGCCCGCGATAACTCCTGCTCAATCAATTTGATTGCTATACGGCCATTCTCCTGCAATATCGACAATCCATCACGAGCCTGATAGGAGCGTTTACCCGTTATATATACTGACCCCACTCCTGCCAGGATGAACAATCCAATGACAAGCGCCACCATCATCTCAACCAGAGAAAACCCCCTGTGCAAATGGTGTTTTCGCATTATCATGGCACTACCGTCATCTGCACCATACCACCACCCTGAATATCATCAGCCTCTTTCCAGCACACCTTGACTGTACATATTACCGAGTCATTTTGTGCACATTGGACAGCCAGCTCACCACCTGGCAACAGATCATCCACGCCCAATTGATCACCTTCTCCGGAGATTCCACAGGCAATACTATAGAGATCATATTGGGCCATCTGCCCTTCATCGCAATAGTCAGCCGCACAATCAGGCACCGACCTGGAGCAATCAGGAACACTACAGACGCCTTTACCCAGCGCATACTCCAGATTCGCTACCGCAACCGGGTTGGCCCGCATGCGCTCTACCAGCTCATTCGCCAACTGCGTTGCCTGTGTCCTGAAATAGGCGCTGCCGGTATGCTTGACGCCCCAGAACTGGAGTTTGGCCAGCCCCAGCAGGCCAATGGAAAGCAGGACTACGGCTACCAGCACTTCCACCAGTGTGAATCCACCACAACGCGATCTATTGGTCATCACATCCGTCATCCGTCGCCGGGTTACAACTATGAACCGAGCCACCCGGGCTGAGCGCCAGCTGTCGCTTGAAACCTGCCTTGATAATGCTGATGGCCGTCTCACCTTCCAAGTCAATCTTCGCCGATCCATCTCCCTGAAAGATAATCTCTCCTCCTTCGGGCTCCACCTTGATGGCCTTGCCAGGTGCACCAACCACCTGCAACACTTCGGTTTTCGTCTTTACAATCCAGCCATCGACCCACTTGCCGTCACAGGTAGCACCATCCTTTGACGAACATAATGTCACCTCATCATTGCGCTTCACTGCTTCGGATCGAGCCAGGTGCATACTGGACACCAGCCGATTGGTATGGGCAGTCACACGATTGTTCTCCAATAACGCATTGATACCCGGAACACCGATAACAGCAATCACACCGATCACTGCCACTGTTACCAGCAATTCGATCAGGGTGAATCCCCTGTCCGAACGCTCAATATGAACCTGCTCAATTTTCATACAGTTTAGTTTACGAGAATTTGCGACCCTGTGCTCAGAAGCAGGTCGGGTTTTGGACAATTTCCGATATACGGCAAGGCGGGCAACAGCAGACACCCATCAGGGTCAGTGCGTTCCAGACGGGCCACCCGTTGATCGATCCACCCGATCCCCCTGCACTTCCTCTTGTCCGGAGCGGTGTGACCCTGGCGGCATTTTACCTGTTGCGCCGCTACCCAACTCACACCCTCCCCGCTACTCTTGGAGCCAGTGTTTATGAACAGGGACGAACACCGGAGGCATGGATGATGAGAAACTATCAATATCAATTCAGCAAGGGCTTCACGCTGGTTGAACTACTGGTCACCATGGCGGTGGGAACAACCCTGATACAAATCGGCATCGGCTCCATGAAATCCCTGCTGGACAGCAACCAGCTCGTTACCCAGACCAATCTGTTGATGCACAGCATCATTCTGGTACGCAGCGAGGCCATCAAGCGCAACACTCGCATTACGCTGACCAGAAACGGGGAACACTGGGAAGATGGCTGGATCGGCTTTGTCGACAGCAACAGCAATGCCCTTCTCGATGAAGACGAAGAAGTCTTGATCACACAATCAAGACTTCCCGGACAGCTGACGCTGACAGGCAATCGCTACGTCAAAGACTATATCTCCTACATTGGCAGCGGTCGCTCGGAGAAAATCAACGGGTCATTCCAGGCGGGACGACTGATGCTGTGCGACAACAGCAGGCAGGCAACACCGCAGCACGCCCGGGCCATCATCATCGCCAGCTCCGGCAGGCCACGCGCATCGAACAAGAAACGGGATCTGTTGAATTGCCTGAAAGGGCGAACCTGAGCCTGACGACTCCGTCATATCATGTTTGATGGAATACTACGCGCCTGTCCGAGGGGCTCGACGGCAGGCAGGTCTCAGTCGCGCCGGTTCTTTACCCGAACCACGATATCCACACCTTCGATTTCGATGCCCTCTTCCAGCGCCGGCAATCCGGAAACTGTGAGATTCTGCGCACCAACATCTTTCAGCTCTCCGGTATCGGTGTTGTAGATGTGGTGATGCAGGCTGGTATTGGTATCGTAGATCTGCTTGCCGGGATCGACAACCACCTCCCGCAACAGCCCCTTGGCCGCAAACAGCCCCAGCGTGTTGTAGACCGTAGCCTTGGAGACCTCACTACTGCTGTGATTGACCTGCTCCAGCAACTGATCGGCGGTGATGTGCTTGTCGCTGTCAAACAGGCACAGGCCGATTTCCACCCGTTGGCGCGTGGGGTTGATCCCGTTTTGCACGAGTCGCGACACAACGAGGTGGCGAAGCTGTTCAGGTTCCTGATTCATGGGAAGAAATCATACAGGCTGAAACAACCGATGCAAAAATTGCCTCACAGAATCTAAGATATCGAATTCGCGATCAAGACAACCGATATGGCGCAGGATCGATGAATGGCGGTTCCCCCATCATCAGCTGAGCGCCCAGCAAGGCCGACCCCAACCCCATGACAATACCGTTGCGAAACTGCCCGGCATTGACATACAAGCCCTCGACGGCAGGGCATTCACCAATAAAGGGGATGCCCTCCGCAGACCCCGGTCGCAACCCGGCCCACTGGTGAACCACCGGGATCTTCTCCAGTGCCGGCACCAACTCGACGGCAGAACGTCGCAGGTCGCTCATGGCTTCGCTTGTGGTCTGCTTGTTGTAGTCCTCGAACTCCAGCGTACTGCCGACCACAATGAGTCCATCCTTGCGCGGGATCAGATAACGGCTGTTCAACATTACCATGCGGCGCAATAGCGACGGATCAGCGGCAAATAGAATCATTTGCCCCTTGACCGGATAGACATCAACCGGTGACTGGCAAGCCTCGGGCATCAGGTTGCCGCTCCAGGCACCGGCCGTAACCAGCACCCGCTCACTGCGCACAACCTGCCCACCCGCACGAATGCCAACCACCCGATCGCCCTCAAGCAGCACTTCCTCTACCGGTGTATGCGTGACAATTTTCAGGTGCGCCGTCTGCCGGGCACCCGCAGCCAATGCCTTGGCCAATCGTGGATTGCGCAACTGATTGATCTGCGGCATCCACAACCCCCGGTCGAACTCATCGGCCAGCCCCGGCTGGATATCCTCCAGCGCCGAGCGTGAATCGAGATGTTCGATCTGCGCCGACCAACGCTGCGCCCAATCCCACATCGCCGGTTCCGGTGCATCCAGCATCAACATGCCGGAAGGCAGCAACTGAACATCGACACCAGTCTCTTCATGCAACTGCCGGAGAAAGGCGGGATAGTGCTTCTGGCCGTAAGCCGCAAGACGATTCACCGCATCGTCATAGCGCCAGGGATACATTGGCGACACAATCCCCCCTCCCGCCCAGGTCGATTCACGCGCCAGCTCCCCCTGCTCGAACAGTTCGACACGCATACCCGCACGGGTAAGAAAATGGGCCGACATCAAGCCGATGGCGCCGCCACCAACAATAATACAATCCGGGTTAGACATGAGTGGTCTTACAGCGCCTCTGGCTTTGGGTGGAGCGGGGAATATTCCGCAAACGGACGGCACACAGTATACAATGATCAGCATCACCCAGGCAGCAAACCCTGCAAACAACCACCACACAGCGGGGTTTTTCAACCAGGGAGTAATGCCCTACAATAACGCTTCCTTACTCAACCCATTGCGATGTCATGCAGATCATTCTCAACGGAGAACCCATCCAGACCCCCGACAACCTCACGGCAGCGGGGCTGATCGAGCACCTGAAGCTGGAGAACGAACGCCTAGCCATGGAAATCAACCAGGAAATCGCCCCTCGCAGTCGCTATCAGGACATCAGGATTCAGCCTGATGACAAGGTGGAGATCGTTCGCGCCATTGGTGGCGGCTGAATGCCAGCCACCCCTCAGCATCCACAAATCAGCAGAGACCCAACATGAACATTGCATCCGACACCCTGACCCTAGCCGGCAAGACCTTTCATTCCCGCCTTCTGGTTGGCACCGGAAAATACAAGGACATGGAAGAAACGCGGCTGGCCATTGAAGCCAGCGGCGCCGAGATCGTCACGGTAGCCATCCGACGCACCAATCTCGGGCAGAACCCCGGCGAGGCCAATCTGCTGGATACCCTGCCGATGGACAAGTACACCTATCTGCCCAATACCGCAGGTTGCTACAGCGCAGAAGACGCCATCCGCACCTGCCGCCTCGCCCGCGAGCTGCTCGACGACCACACACTGGTCAAACTTGAAGTACTGGGTGACGAAAAGACCCTGTTCCCCCATGTCACCGAAACCCTGAAAGCCGCAGAAGTCCTCGTCAATGAAGGATTCCAGGTGATGGTCTATACCAATGACGACCCGATCATTGCCAGGGAGCTGGAGCAGATTGGCTGTATTGCCGTCATGCCGCTGGCTGCCCCCATTGGCTCAGGTCTGGGCATCCGCAACCCCTACAACATCCTTGAAATCATCGACAATGCCAACGTACCCATTATCGTCGATGCCGGCGTCGGTACCGCCTCCGATGCAGCCATGGCGATGGAGCTGGGCTGTGATGGCGTGCTGATGAATACTGCCATTGCAGCAGCACAAAACCCGGTATTGATGGCTTCCGCCATGAAGAAAGGCATCCAGGCCGGACGTGAAGCCTTTCTGGCCGGACGCATGCCGCGCAAGCGTTACGCCTCGGCATCATCACCGCTCGAAGGCACCTTCTTCTGAGCCCCATGCCCGAAGCAGCCAGAAATCCACCTGCCACAAGCGCCCTGGCCGGCAAGCGCCAGATCAAGAGCTTCGTGTTGCGTCAAGGGCGCCTCACCAAGGGCCAGCAGCGTGCACTGGACATGCTGTGGCCGGAATTCGGCATCGAACCGGGTGACACGGTGCTCGATACACCGTCATTGTTTGGACGTGATGCCCCGATCACGCTGGAGATCGGCTTTGGCAACGGCCATTCGCTGGCCGATATGGCACTGGCAGCGCCCGAGCGAGACTTCATCGGCATTGAGGTACATCGCCCCGGCGTTGGTCAACTGCTGCAGCGTATCGAGCAGGACCAGCTGACCAATATCCGGCTGTTCTGTACCGATGCCATCGACGTACTCCAACAGATGATCCCACCCGCATCCATCGACAGGGTCCAGCTCTTCTTCCCCGACCCCTGGCCAAAACGCAAACACCACAAACGCCGCATTCTCTCCAGCGAATTCCTCACACTGATCGCCACCCGCCTGCAGCGGGGCGGACTGTTTCACATGGCAACCGACTGGGAGCACTACGCACACTCGGCCCTCAAGATCCTCGAACAACACCCGGACTTCTGCAATACCGCGGCCACCGAGTTCTGCCCACGTCCCGACTGGCGGCCACTGACCAAATTCGAGCAACGTGGTCACAGGCTGGAACACGACGTCTGGGATCTGATTTTCCAGCTCACGGGATAGTGCATATTGCCGCCATCTTGAGGCGGATCAAGAATCCCCTGCTTTTCGATTAGCGCTTACTAGTGAACACAGTTAGAATAGCGCCAGTTTTTCAATCTGCAGCATGAAGACCTGCCGTCTGCCGGCTAAGGCCCAGATCCCTAGCCCCGCTCACAAGGCTTCCTTCCGTGCATAGCAACTGCTCAGCGAGTGGTTAAAAACAAGGGTGGCTGCTCGGATTGCCTCTGAAACCCGTCAGATCGAGACGGAAAATGGGAGTTTGCCCGCGCAAATGACCATTTCCCATCACGGAGATGGCAGATTTCAGGAGTGACCTGAGTCGTTACCGTGCTTCTTACATCAATCCGTACATGGGGAAAGACATATGTCCAAAAAACATCCAGTAATTGCTGTCACCGGTTCTTCCGGTGCGGGTACCACCACGGTCAAACGTGCGTTTGAACATATTTTCACCCGCGAGAAGATCAAGCCTGTCGTGGTCGAAGGCGACAGTTTCCACCGCTATGACCGCGCCGCCATGAAGGAAGCCATGCAGAAGGCCGAAGAAGCAGGCGACAAGACCTTCAGCCACTTTGGCCCGGAATCCAATGTCTTCGACAAGCTGGAAGAGCTGTTCAAGGTGTATGGCGAAACCGGCAAGGGCAAGAAACGTTACTATCTCCATAGTGATGATGAAGCCAAGCATCACAATGAGCGTCTGAATACCGATCTGGGGCCAGGGCAGTTCACCCCCTGGGAAGAAATCGAGGAAGGCACCGATGTCCTCTTCTACGAAGGTCTGCACGGCCTCGTCAAGGGTGACGGCTATGACGTGGCTCAGCATGTCGATCTGGGTATCGGTGTGGTGCCTATCGTCAACCTGGAGTGGATTCAGAAGATCTTCCGCGACAACGCCGAGCGGGGATACTCCGAGGAAGTCATCGTCGAGACCATCCTGCGCCGCATGCCGGACTACGTGCAGCACATTACGCCGCAGTTCTCCCGCACCGACATCAACTTCCAGCGTGTCTCCACGGTCGATACCTCCAATCCCTTCATCGCTCGTGATATCCCAACACCTGATGAAAGTTTTGTGGTCATTCGTTTTGCCGATCCAGTCAAGTTCGACGTGGACTTTCCCTACCTGCTGGCAGTGATTCCCGGCTCTTTCATGTCACGGCGCAATACCATCGTGGTACCCGGCGGCAAGATGGGATTGGCCATGGAAGTCATTCTGGCACCCATCATCCACAGGATGATCGCCGCCAAGGGTTGATGATCGACCGGCTGCATCGGTAGTCGCATCCTCAATCCTGGAATACCGATACAATAGCCCCGCACGCGGGGCTATCTTGTTTGGGAGACTGACGCATGAAACCGTTTCAGCAAAGTGTTGCCATTGGCAGCGATCCAAGAGAGCTGGTAAATACCTGCCTGGCGCAAATTGGCGATATCGACAGCAGTGCCAATGTCGGCTTCATCTATGTCACCGATGCGCTCAGCGACGAACTCGAGCACATACTTCACCTGCTGCAGCATGGCACCGGCATCCCGCACTGGTGTGGCTCAACCGGCATCGCTCTATGCAGCACACGCCAGGAAATCTACGACCAACCCGCATTGGTGATCATGCTGGCTGCTTTTCCAGCAGACAAATTTCTCGTTTTCCCTACCCTGACCAGTAAAACCAGTGGCTTGAGCAACACGCATCAGGCGTGGCTGGAAGTGCATGCTCCGCAGTTTGGTGTCGTCCACGGTGACCCCTCCAACCCGGCCATTCCCGAATTGATCCAGGATCTCGCCAAAACCCTCGGTTCCGGCTTTTTCAGTGGCGGGTTGACTTCATCGCAGACACAAAATCTGCAAATTGCCGATAACGTGACAAGCGGCGGTCTGAGCGGCATCCTGCTGTCACCGGAGGTTGAAGTGATGGTCGCTCACACGCAGGGCTGCTCCCCCATCGGCCCCGTCAGAAGCGTGACCGACTGCAACGCCAACATCATCATGCAAATCGACAATATGAGCGCGCTGGAAGCCATCAAGCAGGATGTAGGAGAGGTGTTATCGCGCGATCTGGCCAAACTGGGGGGATACATCTTTGCCGGGCTCCCCATCAAGGGCTCGGACACGGGTGACTACATGGTACGCAATATCCTCGGCTTCGATACTCAGGAGGGACGGATCGCCATTGGCGATCATATCGAGCGAGGTGACTCGATCATGTTCTGCCGCCGCGACGGCAATACTGCACGCGAAGACATGCTGAAGATGCTGGAAGGGTTGAAGAAGCGTTGCAAGGGACGCATCCCCAGAGGCGGGATCTATATCTCATGCCTGGGACGCGGGCGGCACCAGTTTGGCAACAATGCCGAAGAGATCAATATGATTTCGGAAATCCTTGGCGACTTCCCGCTGGCCGGCTTCTTCGCCAGTGGAGAAATCTTTCATGACCGGATCTATGGCTATACCGGTGTTCTGACCCTCTTCATGTAGAAACGGATTCCAGCCAGCAGCGACATAAACCACCACAACAGCGCACCACCACCCAACGAGCGGGGCTGTACCGGCACGTCAGCTTCTGCAGCCCGGATATCCGACTTGCCGTCTCCATAAGTGAGATCACCACTGCGCACATCCAGCCCGGTCAGCTCGCTGATCCAGCCGGAATACGCGGAGACCCGCGTATAGACACCATACCGATCCGGTTTGGCGCAGCCATCACCAAAGCTGACAATTCCAACCTGTCTGTATTCTCCATCCCGCGCCACCATCAATGGCCCACCACTGTCACCAACGCAGCTGTCGACACCACCGTCCTTGTAGCCAGCACAGAGCATGTTCCGGGTAATATTATTTCTGCCCATGGCCTTTTCGCAGGCATCGAGACTGACAATCGGGACATCGGCCTCATGCAGGCTGTCAACAAGATGCGCCAGCGCCTTGGGCTGCCCATCCAGCCCGACTTCCGTTACGCCCCAGCCAACAATCTTGCCCATCTCGCCCCCACGGGGATCAGTACCAAGCTCAAGCCTGGGCGTAGTGGCCAGAGGGTAACTGAGTTCCAGCAGGACAATATCATTGTCATAGTCGAGCGACTCGGCATCATAACGGGGATGGATGAGGATATTACTGACAGGAAGACCAAAATCAGCCTGCAACGTAGAAGAGGAAATCAGCTTGTGATCCACGAAAACCGTGGTGTTTTGCGGGAACGCATCCTGCGCCATACCACTTCTACTTGATGGCGCCGGGAAAAAACAGTGTGCAGCCGACAAGACCCAGCGCGGCGCCACCAGAGTTCCGGCACAGCGGCGTTCAAGCGGAATTCCGCGTGAATCATAGATGGTCATGCGAATGGCAACTACTGCAGGCCAGGCATCGTCACTGGAAGCAGAGCCACCGATCACGCGAGGCTGAATCCGGCTATCCAAAGCCCACGCCGGGCTGAGCAGACAAGTAAAAAGCAGTAGTGACAAGAGTTGTTTCATTGGATCCCGGGGCCCCCCAGAGCCTGGATAACTGGTCGCAATTCTAGAACAAACGGTAGTTTTGTCCACCGGTAAACATCTGCGACGGGACTATGACCCATTTTTGAGTAAGCCGTATATACTCTGCTACAAGATCCAAAAGACACTGCGAAGGTAGCGAACGGTTGAAAACATGCGACTCATTGACTCACATTGCCATCTGGATGATCCCCTCTTTGCAGATGACCTGGAGGTCGTCTACCAGAATGCCAGAAACGTCGGCGTGGAACACATCATCGTACCGTCGGTCAGCGCACGCTACTGGGTCAGGGTGAAGCATCTTACCGTCACCCTTGCAAATACCCATGCAGCCTATGGCCTGCACCCCATGTTCATCGGCACCCATGAGCCGGAAGATATCACCCGGCTCGAACGCTGGGTTCAGGACGAGAAACCGGTCGCCATCGGCGAATGTGGTCTGGATTACTACAGCCACAAGGAAACTCGTGAACAGCAGTTAGTCTACTTTGACGCCCAGCTTGCACTGGCCCATGCCATCCAGCTGCCGGTCATCGTACACGCCAGAAAAGCCGTCGAAGATGCCATGCGCGCCATTCGCCGCTACCCCGGGCTGCGCGGAGTATTTCACAGCTTCTCAGGCAGCTACGAACAGGCCAGTCGTCTGATGGACAACGGCTTCTATCTTGGCTTCGGCGGCCCGGTCACCTGGGCACGCTCACACCGGCTCCACACGCTGGTAAGGAAGCTGCCCCTGAGTTCCCTACTGCTGGAAACCGACGCACCGGACCAGCCTGATGAAGCCCATCGCGGCCAGCGCAATGAACCCGCCTACCTCGCCGGCATTGCCAGCGCCATTGCCAGACTCAAAGGCATTAGCATGGAAGAGCTGGCTGCCGCTACAACAGAAAACGCGACAAAGCTGTTTTTTACCTGAATCCGAGGTTTTGACCATAGATTAAGCGGGGGGGGGCTGATCCTCCGTGAAATCAAGAGCTTGTGCCGAGTACTGTGTTAAGCCTCGGATTCGGATTCTGGTAAAAACGAGCACTAACACTGCACGCCAAATTACCGTTTGCAGCAGGCACCTGCCTTCGCTGCACCTCTCTTCCACTCCCGGCACAATTCACCCCGTCTTATTCATGATGGCGGTTAAAGCCTTTGACAAGAAACTGCTACTCGGCACCACCGAAGACAGCAGGATAAGGAGCAGTTTTTAGAGCTGTTTCCGGTTTTGAGCGAAATATCCCGAATCCACGGCAGGATCACAACCTTTTGCTGCAAATGCACAGTAAATCCGACCCGCTACAGCGTATAAGTAGGCCGCAGTTATTTACGGACATCAACAAGAGCCAGGACGGACTCTCGCATGAGTGAAACGGAATTCACCAATATCAGCCTGGACCACGACTTCGGTGCGGATGAACCTGCCGGAATCATGGGCGCGCTGGCTGACACCAGTATCAAATTCAGGCTGTGGTCGTCATTTGCCCTGATCACAACACTGATGCTGATCTGGGGGGCTGCATCCATTGGGTTGCAGTTGTGGCAGCCCGCTCAGGAAGTATTCCCCGCTCGTACCCTAAACGCGAAGAAGCCACCTGCGGTCAAGGCGCGCGTTCTGGAACAATTCCGACAATCATTGGCGGCGGGTACGCGAACGCTCGGCTTTTATCTGCTCACATCCGATCCACAACTCAAGAACAAGCTGCAACAGGAGCTGGCCAATAGCCAACACTACCTGCAAACACTGCAGAATAACGATGGCACCACTCATGAGTCACTGGCTGCGGCATTCAATCACCTCTCGTCACTGATCAGCCAGACCATTGCATTGGCAGAGAATGAAAGTGAGAACTATCCATCACTGGACTTTCTCGAAAACTATATCACTCCGGATAACCGCATCATCGAACGCCACATCGATGAGCTGATCAAAATCGAGACATCAGATGAATCATCCGATTTTGCAACCCTTGGAAAGCTTCACGAGCTGGGTAATTCATGGACCAGAAGCATTGCCGGGCTATACCAATTTATTGCCTACCGTACACCGGAGTCATTGAACGAGCATGACACTCAGAAGCAGAAATTCCTGACGCTGCTGGATAGCCTGAAGCAGGCTGATGACACACTCGACGACGCACAGGCCGTACTGCTTGGCAAGATTGATGCCCTGCAGGAAAACGTCTTTACCAACATAAAGGATCTGTCTGCCATACAGATGAGCGACAAATGGCGTACCGATGCCTACCTTGTAAAACACAAGATTACCCCTGCACTGGAAGCTCTGGAAACGGAAATCGGCCAGCTGCCAATCAGTGAGTCGCCAGCTCCGGCAACCGTGATCCCGCAACCAGCTGTTCTGGGCAAGACTGCGCTGATGGTTCTGGTGTCCGCTGGCGCACTGATTCTGATACTCGCAGCGATGCTTACCTGGTTACTGTCCCGAAACGTGCAGTCCACTTTTGCCGGGGCTGCACGGCTGCTGGACAGGATCGCTTCAGGCAAGCTCGACAACCGCATTTTATTCAACTCGCATACGGAAGCCGGCAAGCTGCTGCGTGCAGTGGCCGGACTGCAGGATACCCTGCGCAACAATGCCGAAAACACGCGCCGGCAGCTACGTGATACAGACCGCTTCCAGCAGGCAATGGAGCACGTCACGGGCAATATCATCATCGCCGGCAAGGATCACCGGATTCGCTATATCAACAAGGCTGCCCTTGCCATGTTTCAAACCGCGCGGGAAGATATTTCCCAACAGATTCCGGACTTCGACCCCACCATGTTGGTCGGCATGGATATCGGGCTGTTTCACACCACACCTTCCGACCATATCCAGAAGATCAGCCATCTTGCAGAGACGCTGCACCTGCAACTGGAAATAGGTCCGCGCATCTTCGATTACCTTGCCAGCCCCATTCTCGATGAGAACGGCAAGCGCCTGGGTACCGTCATCGAGTGGGTAGACAGGACCGACGCCATCAATGTCGAAAAGCATATCTACGAGGTCGTGGAGTATGCCAAGAATGGCGATCTCAGCCACCGCCTGACACTTGCCTGCGACAACGAATACTATGCCGTACTCGAAGAGCAGCTCAACGCCCTGCTGGGTACCAACGAGCAGATCATCCAGGACACCATCCGTGTCGTCGGTGCCATCGCCAACGGCGACCTCACGCAGAATATCACCAGCGCCTACAAGGGCGACTATCTGGAGCTCAAGAACAATGTCAATGCCACAGTCACCAAGCTGACATCGGTGATTGGCCATATCCGCAACTCCGCCTATCAGACCAAGATCAACGCTCATGGCATCAAGCAGGGAAATATCGAGCTGAGCATCCGTACGGAGCAGCAGTCGGCAAGCATCGAGAAGACCGCGGCCAATGTCGAGCGGATTACCGGTATTGTCCGCAGCAACCTCAACAACACACAATCGGTCAATGCCCTTGCTGCCGAAGCAAGGGATGAAGCGCGCAATGGTGGCGTCGTCGTCAACAGCACCATCGCAGCAATGACCAAGATCAGTGAATCCAGCAAGAAGATTGCCGACATCATTCATGTCATCGATGAAATTGCCTTCCAGACCAACCTGCTGGCCCTGAATGCTTCCGTTGAAGCGGCCCATGCCGGCGACCTGGGCAGAGGATTTGCCGTGGTTGCCACCGAGGTGAGAAATCTCGCCCAGCGCAGCGCAACCGCTGCCAAGGAGATCACCGCACTGATCGAGGACAGCGTCACCAAGGTCGATGAAGGATCACGACTGGTCGATGAATCCGGCCACACACTGACAGAGATCATTACCTCGATCAGCAAGGTCAGCGAAATCATCTCCGAGATTTCATCAGCCGGTGAGGAGCAGGCGTCGGGTATCGAACAGATCAACAAGGCCATTCTCGAAATCGATCAGGCAACCCAGCAGAACACCTCGATGATCGAGGAGACAGCTTCGGCAAGTGAAACACTGAACCAGCAGGCCGATGAGCTTTCACGCCTGGTCAGCTATTTCAACATCATCGAGGAAGTGTCTTCCAGCGAGGACATTCTGCACCAGGGCGACAACGAGCGACGGGGAGAGGATCGCCCGTGGAGCGACAACAGCGTCGTGTTATTCGATGAAGTGGCAGAACCGGAACCAACAGCTCAGGCCTCTCATGCCGACTGGCAGGAATTTTGAACAGCATCAAGGGACAAACAAAAAGGATCAAGGCGGGAATATAAGCAATGAAAAACAATCAACCAGTTACCCAGAACGAACGTGAAATGAAGGAAGGTTCCATTCTGGTATCCAGAACCAACCTCAAGGGCATCCTCACCTATTGCAACGAGGACTTTATCGAGCTCAGTGGGTTTACCGAAAAGGAACTGATCGGCAAAAACCACAATATCGTGCGTCATCCCGATATGCCACCTGCCGCCTTTGCCGATCTGTGGAAGACCATCAAATCAGGCAGGCCATGGCATGGCGTGGTAAAGAATCGCTGCAAGAATGGCGATTACTACTGGGTAACCGCCAATGTCATCCCGATTATCCAGCAGGGAAACGTTGTCGAGTACATGTCGGTGCGCACCAAACCCAGTCGCGCAACGATCAACAGAGCCGAGGAACTGTATCGGCAGATGAACAGCGGAGAAAAACTGAAACGGCCAGGCCTTTTCAAGCGACTGGGCAAGCGGATTACAGATATCCACCTCTCCACCAAGATCTCGCTGGGCATAGCCTCGGCCATCATCATGCAAATTGTCGTCGATGCCATCATTGCAAAGGGCATCACCTGGACACACCTGGGCATCTCACTGGGCGTGGGGGCTTTTTCCGTCATGGTGCTCAGCTTGCTGGTATCAAGAACCTTCAAGACACGACTCAATGAAGTCAGTCGCAAGCTGAGGCAGATGGCGTCCGGAGAGTATTTCGACTGGGTATCGATAGACTCCGAGGATGAAATAGGCCAATTGCAGGAGGCCGTCAGGATGGCACAGACCCGTCTGGGGTTCGATGTCATGGATGCACGAGAAAAAGCTGCCAAGGCCAAGCGCATCGAAACCGCACTCGATTGCGTGGCAACCAATGTCATGATCGCCGACTCACGCCTGGATATCATTTACACCAATAACGCGCTGCAAAAAATGTTCGGCGAAGCCGAGGAGGATCTCAAGGTCGATCTGCCGGAATTCAACGCCAACACTTTGCTTGGTGCCAATATTGATGTATTCCACAAGAATCCTGCACACCAGCGCGGCATCGTGGAACACCTCAAGCAACCAGTGACCACCACCATCACGGTAGGCAGCAGGACCTTCCGCTTTACCGCCACCCCCATTATCGACCAGAACAAGAAACGGATCGGCACGGTGGTCGAGTGGGTTGACCGCACCGAAGAGGTGGCTACCGAGAAGGAGATCGAAACCCTTGTAGCCAATGCCCGTCGCGGTAATCTCGATACCCGTATTCCACTGGAAGGCAAGAGTGGCTTCTTCCACGACCTGGGTGAACACCTCAACTCGCTGATGGAGATCAACCAGTCCGTGGTCCATGAGCTCTCCCGCGTACTGGGAGCCTTCTCCCACGGTGATCTGACGCAGCGCATCACTTCCGACTACGAAGGGGCATTCCGTGAAATCAAGGAGAGCGCCAACGAAACCGGCGACAAGCTGACTTCGGTCATCAACGAGATCCACGAAACCTCCGAGCAGGTTTCACAGAACTCCCAGGAGATCGCCCAGGGGAACATGGATCTCAGCAATCGCACCGAAGCCCAGGCTTCCAGCCTGGAAACCACGGCTTCGAGCATGGAGGAAATCAACGGTACCGTCAGAAACAACGCCGCCAACTCCATCGAGGCCAGCAATCTTGCCTCCCAGACTCGAGAGCAGGCGGAAAAAGGCGGTGAGGCCGTCAATCTGACCATCAGTGCGATGTCCGAAATCAGCACATCCAGCAAGAAGATTGCCGACATCACCAACGTCATCGACGAAATTGCCTTCCAGACCAATCTGCTGGCCCTCAATGCGGCCGTCGAAGCTGCACACGCAGGTGACCAGGGCCGTGGCTTCGCAGTCGTCGCCAGTGAGGTACGCATACTCGCGCAACGCAGTGCCGAAGCGGCCAAGGAGATCAAGGAGCTGATCGATGACAGCGTGCAGAAAGTCGAGGATGGCTCCAAACTCGTGGACGAATCTGGTGAAACGCTGAACGAGATCATTGAATCAGTGAAGAAGGTCAGCGATATCATTCATGAAATGAGTTCTGCCAGCAATGAACAGGCGACAGGGATCGACATGATCAACCAGTCGATCATCAAGATCGATGAGGCCACCCAGCAGAATACCGCCCTGGTGGAAGAGACCGCTGCGGCCAGCCAGTCCCTGGGCGAACAGGCGAAGAAACTGGCCGAACTGGTGGCCTTCTTCAACACCGGCAATACCTATTCTGCCGGCAGCAGCTCATCAAGCTACCAGGCATCCAGCATGACATCGAGGTATGAAACAAGCCCCGAGCCGGAGCCATTTGTCGAGCGACGTTCGGCCGAACGCCCCTGGAATGCACCGGCAGCCCACGGCCCGGAGACCGCAGCCCAGGTAGTCGACAGCAATGAGGCCTGGGAAGAGTTCTGATCCCGCCAGGCTCCACCCCTCAGCCCCTGCATCCACCGCCGGATCAGGGGCTTTTTTGTGCATGGGGATATTTCACCAACGGTTAATAATCCAGGCGGGGAATACGACTCTGCAGGGGTAAACGACTCCCTCGGATCGCCGAGTTGCACTCGGCCCAGCCAACTGCAACTCGGCGCTCCGAAACCGGGTGACTTCGGAACTGTTTACTGAACAGTTGCCATCAAGTTAGGCTTGATGGAGTACCAGCAGCAACAGAACAAACATCATCAGGAGTCACTCATGCCGGAAGGTCCGGAAATCCGACGTGCCGCAGATATCGTGGCCGCCGCCATCGAGGGGAAGACGGCCATCGAAGTGAGTTTTGGCCTGCCGGAATTGCAGCCCTGGGGCGCCCGGTTATCGGGCCAGAAAATAAGCCGTATCGAAACCCGCGGCAAGGCCATGCTGACCCGGTTTGGCAATGGCTATACGATCTACAGCCATAACCAGCTCTATGGGCGCTGGCTCTGCGTACCCGCCGGAGAGTGGCCACAGACTAACCGCTCCCTGCGCCTCGCCATCAAAACTGACGACCAGTGGGCCTTGCTGTACAGCGCTTCGGATATCGAGGTCCTGGAGAACGACAAGGTTGCGGCCCATCCCTTTGTCTCACGGCTGGGACCCGACGTTCTGGACGGTACCACCACGACCACCTTGATCGAAGAGCGTCTGCTCGGCAGGCGCTACCGTAATCGACGGCTGGGCAATTTCCTCACCGATCAGCAGTTTGCGGCCGGCCTGGGTAATTATCTGCGCTGCGAGATTCTGTTTACCACGCGACTCTCCCCGGCACGCAAGCCTGCGGAACTGTCAGAGCAGGAAATCACGTCACTGGCAGCCGCCATTCTCGAATTGCCACGCCAGTCCTACAGCACCGAAGGAATCACCAACAGACTCGACAGAGCACATCAGCTGATGGACGCAGGCTCGAGTTTCGAGGATGCCCGCTTCCAGGTCTTCCGCCGCGCCGGCAAGCCTTGTTATCGCTGTGGCGAGGCCATCATCAAGGCACAATCCGGAGGGCAGGCGTGCTATTTCTGTCCAACATGCCAGCAAATCACATAAGGCCTTTCAAAGCTTGCAACTGAAATCCTGGAGCAGGAAGCCCTGCAAGGGCGCGTCAATACCACGGCTGAAACCCATGACCTGAAAGCGTTCACCCATTTCCGCCGGCAGGGTCAGCAGTTTGACCTGGTGGGACAGCGCCAGTCGCCGCCTTTCATCGCTCCCATGCAGCGCCTGCTGGTAAACCTGCTCCAGTTGACTGCCCATCAGAAAATAGGCCTGGGTGGTATAGCCTGCCAGCTCGAGGCCCGCGTCGACACCCGCCTCGGCCACCGCCGTGAAATCGACACTGGCGGTCAGATCCTGCAGCCCCGGATAGAGGAAAGGATCTTCCGTAGCCCGCTGGCGATAGTGTCCCAGCAGCGTGCCCTCACTGCGCTGGGGATGGTAATAGTCACTCCGTGGATAGCCGTAATCGGAGAGCAGTACCACACCCTGGCTCAGATGGCGTGACAGCAGGGATACCCAACTGCCGAGCTGCGGATTGAACTCCGATCGGTAGGAATCAGACCAGGCCGCCGGGAGATCCTCTCGAATGGTCAATACGCGCTGTAGCAGTGACGCATCAGCCGGGTATTCACGCCAGACCAACGCACCATCCCGAACCGCAACCCCACGCTCCACCACACCATCACCATAGGCCGTGAAGCATCGTACCGGCATCGCATCGAGCACTTCGTTGGCCAGGATCACACCATGCAGTTCAAGCCCGTCCAGCGTCGTCAGCCAGCGCACCGACCCCAGTAAATGCGGAGCGTATTGTTGCAGGGTCTGGCGCTGACGCGCCGCCAACTCCGAACTCAGCTCCAGAATGTAGTAGTGATCCGGCAGCGTCTCCAGCCGCTCCAGCTCCAGCAGGATGTCGGTAGCCATCACACCGGAGCCGGCACCCAGCTCAAGGATGCAGGCCACCGTTGGCAACTGTTGCAGGACTTCGGCACACTGTCTTGCCAGGCAACGTGAAAATAGCGGTGAAATCTCGGGAGCGGTAATGAAATCCCCCGTCTCGCCAAACTTCTGCGCACCCGCCACGTAATAACCCAGGCCCGGCTCATAGAGCGCCATCTGCATGTACTGCTGGAAGCTGACGACACCGCCAGCCCTTTCGATGGTCTCTACAACCCTGGTCTGCAGGCGCTGGCTGTGGGCTTGCTCGAACTCGTCCGGCTCAGGTAAGGTCAAAGACATGGTGGCAATAGGAAAATCTGGCAAATTGGATCAGGGGCCACCTTACCAGAAACCTGAAACCGAGGTTTGAACCTCGGTTTCAGGCTGGATTCAGGAGAACATTACCCGCAACTCAGACTCACCAAAAGGAAGCCCGACCATGACAACCCGGAACAGCGTGGCACTCGTGACCGGCTCAGCCCGGCGTATCGGCGCACAAACCGTCAGAACCCTGCATGAAGCCGGGTTGAACGTTATTATTCACTACCGCAGCTCCGCCGACGCGGCAGAAAAACTGGCCAGCTCACTAAACGTACTACGAGAAAACTCGGCTACCACGTTGCAGGCAGATCTGCTGGATATCCCCACCCTGCCCGCGCTGATCGAGGCCGCCATCGACTGCTGGGGGCGACTCGATGTGATCGTCAATAATGCTTCGGCATTCTATCCCACCGATATCGGGGAGATCACCGAAAAGGATTGGGACATCCTTGTCGGCTCCAATCTCAAGGCACCACTGTTCCTCTGCCAGGCCGCCGCCGAGGAGCTGCGAAGGAACCGGGGCTGTATTGTCAATATGGTGGACATCCATGCCGATCGCCCACTGAAGCACTACATGGTCTATTCCATCGCCAAGGCCGGGCTGGTGGCGCTGACCCGCTCCCTGGCACGCGAACTGGGGCCGGAGGTTCGCGCCAATGCCGTCGCTCCGGGAGCAATTCTGTGGCCGGAGGCACCTCATCACGATGCACAGCATCAGCAGATCATCGAACGCACGGCGCTGAAGCGCGAAGGCGAACCATTGGACATTGCCCGCACGATCCGTTTCCTGGTGCTGGATGCGCCCTATATCACCGGCCAGGTCATCGCTGTCGATGGTGGCAGGACGCTGTCCAACTGACTGATTTCTGGACTTAATCCAGAGTGAAACGGTTATCGGAAATTAACTTGCGTCTACCCCCGAACACATCGACAGTAAATCAACGAACGCTTATAAAGGTAGTGTTGATGTAACTCCTCGGCAATTGGTCCTGATGCAAATTGCACTGAGCGGGTTACCCGCTGCCAAACAAAAAGAATACCGATGCCCATGACGATCACCGATAACCCCCGGGAGCAAAACCAGAACATTCTGAACTACGCGAGTGAAATTGCGGAGCTGATAAAGACCGGCCATGCTGCCAGAAGAGCAAGGGATGCCGAGGTACTGATCAACCGGCTCCTCGATGAATTCGAGGCCCATGTGGAAGATGAAAACGCCTACCTGCTGCCGCACATGTTCCAGCACCCCAATCAACGTGTCAGGGAAACCGCCAGGCATTCCCAGGCTATGCTCAACGAAATGGTGCCACAGATATCACACTGGGGTCACAAATGGCGAGCAGCCAATATCCAGCGACATCCCGACAAGTTCCATTCGGAGACCCGATCGGTCTTCATGCGTCTGAAGGCTCAGATCGACAATGAGAATGTGTCACTGTTTCCAATGGCTGAGTAGCGTCAGGTACCGGGCATCCAGTCCACCTTAATGGCCGGCGCCATTTTCCCGCTGGCCACCGCCTCCCGCCACATCTCCCCAAAACGCTCATCACGGCCGGGATAGCGCCTGTCCGGCTCCAGTTCGGCCAATGGTTCCAGCACAAAGGCATAGCGGTCGATCTCGTCTCGCGGCAGTTGCAGGTTGTCCTCGTTGCCGATCATGTCACCATAGAGGATCAGGTCGATATCCAGTGTCCGTGGCGCAAATTTCTGCCCTTTGGGGTCTCGTCCCTGCGCCTGCTCGACCTGCTTGAAGAATTGATTGATCTCTCCGGGTGGCTCGTCGCTCCTGAACGCGGCAATCAGGTTGTAGAAAGGCTCACCATCAAAACCGACGGCTTCCGTTTCATAGATGGATGAGAGGCGAAGAATGCCAAAGCGCTGCCATAGTGCTTCGATACCTGCGCTGATACTGCGCTTGCGGTCGATGTTGCTCCCGATACTCACGAACACTTCAGGCATGGGTGGCTCCAGAAACGGGGGTCAGGGTTTGTTGCCACGCTCGATGCGAATCCCCACCGAACGGGAACCACGCACCGCACCGGGCTTGTGCAGTGTCAGTTTAACCCAGTCCACGCCGAATTCATCAATGATGATGCCCGCCACTTTCTCTGCAACCGTCTCGACCAGCAGATAGTTGCTGTCGCCAACAAACTGGATGATCCGCTTCGATACCGCCTTGTAATTGAGCGCATACTGGATATCGTCAGTCTCGGCTGCCTTGCGAATATCGGTGGCCATTTCAATATCGAAGGCCAGGGTCTGCCTGATCTTGCGTTCCCAGTCGTAAATGCCAATCGTCGTGTCGATTCGCAGGTCTTCGATAAATACGATATCCATTGCGTGATCCGGAGCTGATTTGAACCGTACTATAATAAGCTGCTGTTCGGAGCGCCAGTAGCGCTACAGGGAACATTGCCGCTTGTGTGGTGCAATTTTATCTGCTATGTTTCGCGCCCTTCGATGAAACTGGATTACTTGGAGTCAGTCATGTCACGAATCTGTCAGGTGACAGGCAAGCGCCCTGCAGTGGGAAACAACGTCTCGCACGCACACAACAAGACTCGGCGCCGCTTTTTGCCCAATTTACACACCCACAAGTTCTGGGTTGAGAGTGAGAACCGCTGGGTAAAGCTTCGCCTCAGCACCAAAGGTATGCGCATTATCGACAAGAAAGGTATCGATTCTGTGCTTTCTGACATCCGCGCCCGCGGCGAGAAGGTTTAGGGGAGACTGGCAATGGCAAAATCTGCACGCGAGAAAATTCGTCTGGTATCCAGTGCTGGAACCGGTCATTTCTACACTACCGACAAGAACAAGCGCAACATGCCTGAGAAGATGGAGATCAAGAAATATGATCCCGTTGCTCGCAAGCATGTCATGTACAAGGAAGCCAAGATCAAATAGATCCTGCTTTCCCTGTAGCAGAAAAAGCCAGCCTCGCGCTGGCTTTTTTCGTTGCAGCCAATTCACCCGCCGCAGTTTAGACCCAGATTGCCCCGCGCATCATTTGTTGCCACCCAACCCGGCGCAATCCAGCTGGTGGAGACCGGCTCAACAATGATTGCCGGACCCACGATGGATTGCCCGACCGCAAGATCTTCGCGCCGGTAGATATCCACCGGCTCCTGCAAACCCGCCACATCGGATTGGCCAATCGGCACCGCTGGTTGCCCACCGGCACCCGCGGGCAGAACGAACTCCGGCTCTTCCACCTCCGCCCGCACCCTCAGGTTGACCAGCTCAACGGCAATCTCCAGATCAAAGCCATATTGCTCCCGATGCAGGCGGTGAAATTGCTCAACCATCCGAGCTTTTTCCGGCTTCCAGTCGACCTGCAGCGTTGATGACTGGCCACGAAAACGCAGATCCACCATACGAGTAAAACACAGCTTGTCCGAGCCCCCCATTTCTGCTGTCAGGCGCTGCTCCATGTGCTGAAAATCCTGCTCCACGTCTGACAGTGCAACGCTGTCAAGCAACACCACCCGGCTGTGGGACAGCTGCTGCGCCTGGGGTGCAACCAGCATTCCCAATGCCGACAACACACCACCATGCTGGGGAATGATGGCCTTGCTCATCCCCAGCAATTCAGCCAGTTGGCAGACATGCAGACCACCAGCACCTCCAAAACACATCAACGCGAAATCCCGGGGATCATGCCCTTTCTGCAGCGATATCACCCGCAACGCCTGTGCCATGTGCTCGTCCGCAATGCGAAGAATGCCTCGGGCAACCGCCTCCAGTGACAACCCCGCAGCCTTCCCCAGCTGCTCCAGTGCAGTCCTGGCGGCCCCAAGATTCAGCTTCAACGATCCACCCAGCGCAATGCGGGAGGGCAATCGACCAAGCACGAGATTGGCATCCGTCACCGTGGGCTTTCGCCCACCTCGCCCATAGCAGGCCGGCCCCGGATCAGCACCCGATGACTGCGGTCCGACCTGCAACATGCCACCACTGTCCAGCCAAGCAATCGACCCACCACCTGCACCGATCGTGTGCATATCCACCATTGGCACCGCCACCGGATAACCGGCGATCTCGGCATCACCGGAGAGACGCAGCGCTCCATCGATCAGTGCCACATCGGTCGAAGTCCCGCCCATATCGAACGTCATCAACTGCCGATGACCACTGGCAGCCCCCTGGAATCGTGCCCCCACCAACCCCCCGGCCGGCCCGGACAGCAGCAGCTGCACCGCATGGGCACCGGCACTGTCTGCATCAATGGTGCCACCATGGCTCTGCATGACCCGAACGGTCGCCGGCTGCAGTTCAGTAGCCAGCCGCGAGAGGTAGCGCTGCATCAGTGGCCCGACATAGGCATTGAGCCAGGTAGCCATGCCGCGTTCGTATTCCCGAAACTCATTCATCACTCGAGATGAGCGGGACACAAACACATCAGCCGGCATACTGGCGGCGATACGCCGCTCCGCAGCATCATCGACAAAGGAGAACAGCAGATTGATGGCAACGGCTTCCACCTGCAGCGCCGCTATCTGTTCTCGCAGGCGATCCAGATCCTCCTCTGTCAGGGGGTCGAGTATCTCGCCGTCAGCAGCAATGCGACCACCGGTTTCCAGACAATAGTCGACCGGTACCGGAGGCCGTCCGGGTTCGGGGCAGAGGTTATACAATTCCCTGCGGGCCTGACGACCAATGGTCAGCACATCGGCAAATCCCCGATTGGTGATATAGGCCGTTCGCACCCCCTTGCCCTCCAGCACCGCATTGGTTGCCACCGTAGAGCCGTGGATGATCAGCAGATCATCATCCAGCGAGATCCCCATCTCCCGAACGCCCTGGAGAATCGCCTGATCCGGCGCATCCGGTGTGGAGAGCACCTTGTGCACCAGCAACCGCTCGCCATCACTATAGACAAAATCCGTAAATGTGCCGCCTGTATCGATACCCAGTCTCTTCATGGCGGGGAATGTAGCATATTGCCGCCCCTTCAATTCTCAATGCTCCCCTGATATGAGACTATTGGCGCCATCATCCCCTTTCCTGCGGAGATCCATGTTTCGCTTTCTGCCCGGCATCATTCTTGTAGAAGCAGCGGCTATAACCATGCTGCTGCTGTTTCCCGATTTTCTGCAACAGTACAACTGGGCCAAGATCGGGGTACTGCTGCTGGTGCTGGGAGTTCTGGTTTCACTCTGGTTCAAATCAATTGCACTGCATATCAACAAGGATGAGATTACCCAGCTCAAGGAGGATTTTGCCCGCGAGCGGGAAACCCTCAAGGTCAAGGCCGAGCGGGAGAAGCACAAGCTGATCCGGCAAACTCACAAGCAGATCACCAAGGAGACGCGACGCGCACAGAGTGTTGCCAACATGAAGGTGACAACCGCCTTCGCCGGGGTTGCCGGGGTCGGGGCATTGCTGCTGTTTACCCAGTTCATGACCATCGGCCTGCTTGCGGTATCTTCGGCGGGAGGTGCGGCATTTGGCTATTTTGCGCGACTGCGACAGGAATCCCGCAATCAGCTACCCGGAGAGGTCAACCCTCCTGCCATCGAGCAGAAGAAGCGCCGCCCCAGAACCTTGCCCGGGATTGGGGGCCGTAGCCAGAGCAAGTGATTTTGAGGCCAATTTTCGACTGAATGAGGCGAATGGCGCGGCTATTCAACGATTATAACCGGGAAAAGACGCCAGAACCCGTTTGCCCGCAGTAGGCTCCCTATTCTCGGACAGCCTCCTGGCGCCTGGTGCGGTAGAGCAGCAGCGCCCGCAACCCCGGCGCCTGCACCAGCAGGCTGAACAGAACAACGCCATAGACCATGGCCAGAATGGTTCCGCTGTATTCCAGCGCTTCCGGCAACGCGAACAGCAGCGCCACCGTCACAGCACCCTTGATGCCACCCCAGAAAAGCGGGATCTGCTCCTGCAGCGTCACGGCATCCTCACCGGCAACCTTGCCATAGAGCCCCAGACCGGCAAAGACAATCACTGCCCGCGCCAGCAGAACCGCGGCAATGGCCAGCAGAACCGCTTTCCACTGGCCCAGCAATAGCGGCAGATACACCGACATGCCCAGCAGCAGGAACAGCATGGTACCGGTCAGCGCTGCAGACCATTGCCAGCAGCGCTCCAGCATTCTTCGGGAGAGCTGGTCGGTGCGCTGTGCATAGGCATTGAGCACCAGCCCAGCAGTCAGTACCGCTACAACCCCGGAGACCCGAAACAGTTGGTCGGCCACAAGGAATGCACCATAGGCAAGGAGGACACTGAATACCGCCCGCAGCACCGGCAAGCGGGCCACATGCAGCAGCACCCAGCCGGCCAGCCCCACGGCCAACCCGGTCAGCACGCCGCCGGTAAACAGGCGTACAAAGAGAATGAAGCCCTGTAGAAAACCGATGCCGTCACTGACCCGGACATCATGCATCTCGACCTGCAATGCCAGCGAAACCAGCACCAGTGCAATGATGCTGTTGAACAGACTCTCACCTTCCAGCAGCGATGCCAGCCGGGCGGGCACCTGGATGCCCTCGAGAACGCGGGTCACCGCCGCCGGATCATTGGTCGACACCAGTGCGGCGGTAATCAGCGCAGCAACAACGGGAAACCCGCTCGCATGATCAATTCCCAGATACAGCAGTACCGCTGTCAGCAGCACCCCCACCAGCATCAGCGGGATCGCCAGCAGCATCACCACAACCATATTCTGCAACAGACAAGCCGCATTCAGGCGAAAGGCCGCCTCATAGACCAGCAGGGGCAGCAGCACAAAGTACACCAGATCACGAAACCAGCCCCAGCGCAGGCCAGTATCGACCCCGGCATACACCAGCGCCTCCGAGCCGAAGAAACCGGCCAGCAGTAACAGCGTGGGATAGGGCAGGAAGGCAAAACCGGACAAACGCCGGGCAAGCCAGACCAGTCCGGACATGGCGACAAGGGTGATGCTCAGATGCAACCAGTTCATGGCGGCTCATTCCCTGGTGGTCACGGGCACTCGATACATGCGATCAAGCCGGATCGACAACCCGTTTTCCGTCACGATCCGCGCATGCTTGCGCGTCAGCAGGCGCGGATCGGGCACGCCACAGGCATGGGCAATGGTCTCGACCTCATGCACCATATTCTGCGCATAGCTGGCGACACGATCCTTCTTTGCTTCGGGAACCAGCCCTTTCTGCAAATCGGGGTCATGGGTGGTAATCCCGGTCGGGCAGGTATTGCGGTTGCACTGCAAGGCCTGGATACACCCCAGCGCAAACATGAAGCCACGCGCCGAGACGCAGAAATCCGCCCCCAGACAAAGTGCCCAGGCGATATCGGCCGGCGTCACCAGCTTGCCGGAAGCTACCACGCGAACCCGCTCCCGCAGCCCATATTCAAGCAACTTGTCCACCAGCATCGGCAGACTCTCACGCAGCGGCAGCCCCATATCGTCGATCAGAGCGAGCGGCGCCGCACCGGTACCGCCATCAGCACTGTCCACGGTGATGAAATCGGGTGCCGACTCGACACCACGACGATTGATTTCCGCCAGCAGATCATCGAGCCAGGCTTCGTTGCTGATTACCGCCTTGAACCCCACCGGCTTGCCGGTCACTCGGCGGATATGCTCGACCATGTCCAGCAGATCGGCATTGCAGGCGATATCCCGGTGGCGATTGGGGCTGATGGCATCCTCCCCGGGACGAATATTGCGGATCCGCGCAATCTCTTCCGATACCTTGACACCCGGCAGTATGCCACCCTTGCCCGGTTTGGCGCCCTGACTAAGCTTGATCTCGAACATCCTGACCTGTTCATGAGCCGCGACCACCTGCAACCGCTCATCATCCAGATTACCTTCAAGATCCCGCACGCCATTCTTTGCCGTACCAATCTGAAATACCACGTCGCAGCCACCCTCCAGATGGAAGGGGGAGAGCCCTCCTTCCCCGGTATTGAGCCAGATACCCGCCTGTGCCGCGCCTCGCGACAGTGCCTGCACGGCAGGTTTCGAAATCGCACCGTAACTCATGCCGGAAATACAGAACAACGCCGCCGTGACATAGGGCTCCCGGCAATAAGGACCAATCGTGATTGGTCGGGCGCTGACGGCATCTTCACGCAACGTGGGAAAGGAGGCATTGATGAACAGGACTGCCCCTGTCTTACGCAGATCCTTGGTCGAACCAAAGGCTACCGTCGTATCTTCATCCTTTGCCGCCCGATAGACCCAGCTGCGCTGTGCCCGATTGAATGGCAGCTCTTCCCGATCCATTGCAAAGAAATACTGGCGAAAGAATTCCCCAAGGTGCTCGAACAGATAGCGGAAATGACCAATCACCGGATAGTTGCGCAACAGCGCCGAGCGGCTCTGCGTCACATCCATGATATAGACGATCAAAATGACCAGCACCGCGAGCCCCACCATGAAAATGAACAGGGCAACTAGAAAATCGATCGAGCCGGCAATAAAGCCCTGTGCAGGGGGCATGCGTGGTTCCTTGTTCTTGCAGTGGTATAAACCCGTCTTATTCAAGGTGGCGGCTAAAGCCTGTGATAAGCAAATAAAAACAATGGCAAACCCTTGGCAGTCCGGTTTCAGCCCGTCACGGCCCGGGCTTGTTCTGGCAGGCTTGCGCTTCACTCAAGTTGTAGCTATTACTACA
>CAYTPO010000054.1:0-24933 GCA_964439815.1 uncultured Thiotrichales bacterium | reverse complement strand
ACTGCTCAGCGAATGGTTGCGAATTTGTTTGGTTTGGGAGCGCCGAGTTGCAGTCGGCCGTGCCGAGTGCAACTCGGCGATCCGGGGCTTTGAGAATGGTTGTTTACCTCTGCAGGCCCGTATTTCCCGCCTTGGATTGGTGTTCGTCAGGGACGGGTTGAGTCGTTACCGTTTTCATTACTCATTACAGGCTTTGGCCGCCACCTCGAACAAGGCGGAACAATTGCTCTGCAGCTTCATGCCTTCATCTGATGCTCCCCAGGCAGTTTTCTTTGCAGGAAATCACGCCCTTTCCGCACAATGCGCTGCCGTCGGTATAGTGACCGCTCGGTAGTGTCCAGCCTGTCGCAGTACGCCAGTGCTTTTGCGTAATCCCTGACCTGGTGTTCGAAATATTTTGCCAGGTGTTCCAACGATGTCTGGCATCCTTTGTCGGCCAGGTTTTCCCAGATCCTGACAGCTTCCTTTTGTCGGCCAGACTGCTGATAGAGTCTGGCGAGCAATTGCAGCCCCTTGTCATCGAGGCGGTCTCTGCCGGATTCCAGAATGGTCAGCGCACGGTTCCTGTCGTTGATGCTGTACCACTGCGCCAATGCGCTGATATCCACTGTCTGACAGGTTGGATCCGAGATGGTGGCAGCTATTGCCGTGTGGGTTGCTGCCAGTGAGACGATGTCCAGATAGTTGTGCTCAACCACGCGGAGCAGGCGGCCTGCATTACCTCGCTTCAGATAATCGAACCAGGCCTGTGGTGCTTCCGCACCTGGCAGGTCATTGTGGCGCTCGAACCGTAGTAGCTGTTTTTCCACGGTTGTCAGGCGACAATCCGGCCACCGCTTTCCAAACAGGCGGCGTACAGGATGCAGCAAGTCGAGGTGAGAATGACCCGCAAAGGAAGGAGGAATGCCCTGCATGCGATAGCGGGTGAGGAGCAATGGCAGGTCGAAGCTCTTGCCGTTGTAGCTTACGAGGCGATGGCCGGTTTCCAGCGCATTGCCAAAAGCCTGCAGGATCGTTGCTTCGGCTGAGAAACGGGTCATCAGCCATTGGGTGATCTTTAGTTCATGGCCATCGATGGTGGCCATGCCAATGAGAAAGGCAACGGTACCGCTGCCGCCGGAAAGGCCTGTTGTTTCGGTATCGATATAGGCCTGAGACAGGAGGGGCTCGTCTGCCTCTCCTGGTAACGGTGCAATTTGCCGCAGCTTTTCGAGCACAATGTTGCCATGCCGGGAGTTCAATGGCTTGCGCCGTACAATGCGGATGGCGCCGTTGCCAATGATCTCGCCATTGAGCTGCTCGGCCAATACGGTATCACTCACTCTCGGTGGGCGGGGACGATGGGTGTCGATGAAACGTGATGGCTGCAGTCTGGCCAAACGTCTGGCCGTTGTTGCGGGGGAGGGGCTGGCTTCTGCAACCTGTGTCCCGGCATGGACCTGTTTCTGAAGCATGGCCAGGCGTGATTTCAGGCTCATGATGGCGAATGCAGCAGTGACAGAACCCGTAGTGCTGCTGCCTTGGGAGAATGGCACCGGGTTTCATCAGTGGCCAGAATGGGGCCAATACAGCCCGGGCAGCCGTGCTCGCATTCGCAGTCCGCAATCAGCTGTCGTGCGTGATGAACGACCGCCTGACCCATTTTGAAGAGGGGTTCGGAAAGCCCGATACCACCGGGATAGTTGTCATACAGGAACAGCGTCGGTACAAACTGTTGCAGTGTGTCGGGGCTGAGCTTGTCGCCATCGCTGCTGCGCATCTGGCCACGTCCGAGCGAGCCAGTCGTGGCAAACCATTTGGCGCTGCTGTCACCGACAGCCCTCCCAAGGTCGCGAGGTTCCGATAACAGCTGCATGGCGGCAACATGGTGCATGGCGTAGGCCGCGCCGAGAAAGCCATCGAGTGCCTGCTGACGGTTGGGAAAGGCCTGTTCCAGTGCCTCGGGGTTAATCCGCCACCAGGCGGCTGTGGTGTGCATCTCCTGATCGGGAAGCTGAATCTTGCCGTAGCCGACATTCTCATGGCTGTAGTAGCGAATCTTCTTGTAGCCGGTGATGCGCCGCACCAGATGCACCTCACCGTGGGTGCAGCTGCCATCTTGCAGTTGCCGTTGTTCGAATGCATCGAGGATCTTCAGCCGGGTATAGTCGATGGCATCGGTGTAGTAGTCTGCACGGGTACGGGTAACAAACGCCTTGCGTCCTTCCCAGTCCAGTCTTTCGACCTGATAGGGCATTGCCTGCAGCATATAGATGGCACCTTCGTAAATGGTTACCGGGGCGGCGGTAAAATCGACCTCTGCAACTACTTTCTGGCCGCCTCCGGTGGTGTCGATGACGACGAAATTGCCGTCCGCGACCGAGCGCAGGCTGATGCTGTTGGCCGGGTAGCTGTCCTCGATCCAGTGCCAACACCCGTCTTCATGGTGGATGACGCCATGCTCTTCCAGGTAGGCGAGCATTTCACCCAGGTCTTCGCTGCCAAAGTGGTCGCCGTCATGGAAAGGCAATTCGAAGGCCGCGCAGCGGATATGGTCCAGCAGAATCAGCAGCTGATCCGGGTCGATGTGTGCCTGTTCGGGTGATTGCCCCAGGAAGAAGTCGGGGTTGCGAATGATGTATTGATCGAGCGGCATGCTGGTGGCAACCAGGATGCCAAGCGCCGTTCGCTGGCGCCGCCCGGCCCGACCCAGGCGCTGCCAGGTAGCGGCGATGGCACCGGGATAGCCATTCAGCAGGCAGACATCCAGTGCGCCGATGTCCACGCCCAGCTCCAGTGCCGAGGTGGCAACAACGCAGTCGATTCGACCTTCACGCAGCTTTTTCTCCATGGCGCGACGCTCGCCGGGCAGGTAGCCACCGCGATAGGCCGCAATGCGTGGCGGTTTGCGAGGATCCTTGTCGAACGCATCCTTGAGGTATTTTGTCAGTACCTCGACCATCAGCCGCGACTGGGAAAACACAATGCTCTTGAGCCCCTGACGGGTTGCCAGCTTTGCAATGCGGGTGGTCTGCGAGCGGGCCGATGCACGAATACCGAGGTCGGGATTGATGACTGGCGGATTCCACAGCAGCAGTTGTTTGGCGCCTTGGGGTGCGCCGCTGTCGGTAATAGCGTGTACATTGTCGCCAATCAACTGCTGCGCCAGCTCAGCGGGATTGGCAATGGTGGCCGAGCAGAAGATGAACTGTGGTCGGGTGCCATAGAAGCGGCAAATCCGCAGTAGACGGCGTAGCACATTGGCAACATGGGAGCCGAATACGCCGCGATAGATGTGCATCTCGTCGATCACGATATAGCGGAGCGATTCAAAAAACTGCGCCCACTTCGTATGGTGAGGCAGGATGCCCTGGTGCAGCATGTCAGGGTTGGATACCACGATATCTCCACGAGTGCGGACCGCCTTGCGTGCGTCGCCGGGTGTATCGCCATCGAAGGTGAAGGCCTTTATGCCCAATTCACCCGCCCTGTTCAGCTCAAGTAGCTCGGCGACCTGATCCTGCGCCAGCGCCTTGGTGGGGAACAGGTACAAGGCTTTGGCCGTTGATTGCAGGGTGGCCTGCAGCACGGGCAGGTTGTAGCAGAGCGTCTTGCCGGAAGCCGTAGGCGTTACCACCACGACATGTTTGCCATCGCGAATGGCTTGCCAAGCCTCGGCCTGATGGCTGTAGAGGCGGCTGATATGGCGGTTTTTCAGCGCCGTGGCCAGGCGGTCATCGATATCATCGGGAAAAGGTGCATACCGGCCGGATCGTGCGGGAACCTCCAGCACACCGGTAATGCGCGATTTGTACTGCTGCCGTAATGTTGCAGCCAGTGCCGCAACCGGATCGGGTGGTTCCGCTACAAGGGACTCGATCGCGCCAACCATGCTGTTCTCCATTCGTTCTCTATTGTGATAGGATAGAGAACGAATGGAGAACAGGCAAGTATCATGAAACTGACCCGTCGCCAACAGGAGATCTACGATTTTCTTCGTAACAATCGGGATCTTTTTGCACAGCCACCCACGCTGGATGAGCTTTGCCAGGCATTGGGGCTACGCTCACGCGGATCGCTGTACAAGCATGTTCAGGCGCTGGTCGATGCCGGGCTGGTGGAGCCAATGGCCGGCAAGCGGCGCGGTATTCGTCTGGTAGCCGATGAGGCTGCGGAGGAGGGTATACCCTTCCTGGGCTATATCGCAGCCGGCCAGCCGATCGAAGCCATACCTCAACCCGAAAGCATGCTGGTGCCACCGCAACTTGCTCCCGCTGGAAGCTGCTTTGTGCTTCAGGTGAGGGGGGAATCGATGATTGAGGAGGGTATCTTCGATGGTGATTGGGTTGTTATCGAGCAGCGTGAAACAGCACGCAATGGCGAGATTGTCGTGGCGTTGATTGGTGAGGGTGAAGCCACGCTGAAGCGCATAGAGCAGCGTCCGGACAGGATAATTCTGCATCCGGCCAACCGCACGATGCAGCCCATCATCTGTCAACCTGATGATGTGCGCATCCAGGGTGTACTGGTGGGATTGATGCGTCGCTACTGACGGGAAAGGGAAGTGGTCGGTCAGAGTGGTTGCCATGACTTGACAAACGCCGTACGTTGACCGATTGCCAAGGTGCCGAATTCAAAAAGGGAAGCCGTCAGGAAACACATCATGAAATACAACAAACTGGGAAATACCGATCTTGAAGTGAGTGCAATCTGTCTGGGTACCATGACCTGGGGCAAGCAGAACACACAGCAAGAGGCCTTTGCACAGCTTGACTATGCGCTGTCTCAGGGCGTGAATTTTATTGATACGGCCGAACTCTATGCGATTCCTCCCCGAGCCGAAACCTATGGCAAGACCGAAACCATTATTGGTCATTGGCTGGCGCAGCGCGGAAAGCGGGACGACATTGTGCTGGCCAGCAAGGTTGTCGGCAATACCGAGAGCCTGGGAAAGTATATTCGTAACGGCCCCCGGCTGAATCGGAAGCAGATGACGGAGGCGCTGGAGGGGAGTCTGAAACGATTGCAGACCGACTATCTCGATCTCTACCAGATTCATTGGCCCGCCCGCACCACCAACTGTTTTGGCATTCGAGGCATCAGTTCGCTGCAGAACGAGGATGTGGAGAGTATCGAAGAGACGCTGGAAGTGCTGGATGACTTTGTCCGCTCCGGCAGGGTGCGTCACATTGGCATCTCCAATGAAACCCCATGGGGCATGATGCAGTATCTGAATCTGGCAGCAAGTCGGGGCTGGCCCCGGCCGCAATCAATCCAGAATCCCTACAATCTGCTCAACCGTCTGTTTGAAGTGGGGTTGGCCGAAATGTCCCTGCGCGAGCATATTGGTTTGCTGGCCTACTCGCCGCTGGCATTTGGCATGCTCAGTGGAAAGTATCTTCAGGGGCAGGGGCCGGAAAACGGGCGGATGAATCTGTTCCCCGATTACCAGCGCTATCGCAGCGAACCCGCCATCGAGGCAACCCACGCCTATGTTACGCTGGCAAAAGAAAATGGCCTTTCGCCAACACAAATGGCACTGGCCTTTGTGAATTCCAGGGACTTTGTTACCGCCAATATCATCGGCGCCACAACCCTGGAACAGCTGCGGGAGGATATCGACAGTATTCATCTGGAACTGTCTGCCGAGGTCATGCAGTCTATCGATGAAATCCACGCGCGCATACCCGATCCTTCACCCTGAGCAGATCACGTCTGCTCGACAATGGCTGAGACCCATGTGTGGACGATACAATCTGATTACCGATGCGGAAGCGCTGCTGGAGTTCTTCGAGATCCAGAAGAGTATCCGGCTGGATGATTGGCCCCGCTATAATATTGCACCTTCCCGGCGAGTGCCTGTTGTTGCCCGCACGGTCGAAGGTCGATCACTGGAAATGGCGAAATGGGGGCTGGTCCCGCACTGGGCAAAAGAGTCCCAGACCCGCTTTTCGACCATCAATGCACGGGCTGAGACAGTGGCCACATCGGCCGCCTATCGAACAGCGTTCAGACAATCCCGCTGCATTGTGCCGGCTACTGGTTATTTTGAATGGAAGAAAACGCCGCAGGGAAAGCAGCCTTTCAATATCACCAGCAGCAATGGAACCTTGCTTGCCATGGCAGGAATCCGGGATATCTGGCACGCGGGGCAAGATGATCAACTGGTAACTTTTTCAATCATCACGACTACGGCAAATCAGCGTACAAGAGATATTCATGAGCGCATGCCCGTCATGCTCCGCCGGGCAGATCATGATGTATGGATGGATCAGACAACCCCCTTCGAGCAACTGCATGAGCTGATGCGACCTTGCCCGGATGACTGGTTGCGAGCCTATCGGGTCAGCACCGTGGTAAACAGCCCAGAGCACGATGGTCCCGATTGCGTACTTCAGCTGTAGAAAAGTGAGCCGATATTGGTAACCGCTGCTTTACGGGTTTGTCGGTTGGCAGCGGGGAACCCATACTGATTCCGCTATTGCACAAACACTGGTTGGCGCCATCGTCGTTACCGTCGGAGATATAAACCCGTCTTATTCAAGGTGGCGGCTAAAGCCTGTGATAAGTAAATGAAAACAATAGCAAACCCTTGACAGTCCTGTTTCACCCAAATGGTGGGAGGCTTCAGCCTATTACGGCCCTGGCTTGTTCTGACACGCCTGCGCTTGCGCTTCACTCAAGTTGTAGCGATTGCTACAAATTTCGCTCCAGAGCGGCGCCCAGACGTACCAGTCCAGCACCAGGATCCGCGACCCACCAAGAATAAGATGGGATTAATACTAACGGGATTAATACTAACGGGATGAAATGCTCTGCGAGACATGCGGGATGTTTCGGGGTTTCAATGGCGTGACATTCCTGGGCAGTCGGGCTTGCAGCAGCTGTGTAGTCGCTTCATGCGAAGCCGGTTTTCCCAGGAGAAAACCCTGCCCATAGTTGCAACCCTGGTTTTGCAGATAAGCGAGCTGGTAGTCACTCTCGATACCTTCGGCGATGATGCGAAAATCCATTATTTCACCCAGTTTGAGCAGGTGGCTGAGAATGGCATTGCTGATCTTGTCGCTACCGAGCCTGGCAATCTGGTCACGGTTTATCTTGATGGCGCTGACCGGTAGATCATCGTAGGTTTCAAATAGTGAAAATCCACTTCCCACGTCGGAAACAGCAAGGTGGATGCCGTGCCGCTTGAGCTGTTGCAGCGTGATCTGGATATGGGGTGAATCCCCCTTCAGCAGTGGCTCCGTCACTTCCAGCTCGATACGTGATGGCGGGATCCGGTGCTTTCTCAATGTTGCAATCAGCCTGTTGCAGTAATCCGGCCGGGAGAAGACGCGGGATGATACATTCAGGGAAAGCTTGGCAGGATTGATGCCTGCTTCCAGCCACGAAGAGAAATGCCTGCAGGCGTTTTCCAGCACCCAGAATTCCAGCCGGGTGATCAGGGTGCTGCGCTCCGCAATGCGGATGAATTCCTTTGGCAGCATCAGGCCGAAATCTGCATGATTACAGCGCAGCAGTACCTCCAGGCCGACCAGCTCCATGGTTCTCAGGTTCCATTGCGGCTGATAGTGCAGTAGCAGCAGGTCGTTCTCCAGGCTGTAGAGCAGATCCTGTTCGCAGGCGATTCGATGCTTCATCTTGTGGCTTCGCCGCAGGGTGTGAAACTGGAAATTGTCTTTTCCGGAAGTCTTGGCGTGATACATGGCGCTGTCAGCGGCGCGCAACAGTTGCTCGATATGCGTGCCATCTTCAGGGAAGACGGCAATCCCGATACTGGCGGACAGTGTCACCTTGTTGTCGGCAATCGTTACCGGCTTTTTCAGGGTCTTGAGAATCTTTTCCGCAATATGTTGTGCGGTCTCTGCGGCGGTCCTCGGATCGGGGATATTGGCCAGCAAAATGGCGAATTCATCCCCGGAAAGTCTGGAAACCGTGTCTTCCTTCCTGATTGCATGTGCCAGCCGCTTACTGAGCTCGATCAGAAGCAGGTCACCGGCCTCATGCCCCATGGAGTCGTTGATCGACTTGAAGTGATCGAGGTCGATATACAGTATGACGACCGAATAATTCTCGCGCTGGGCATGAAGGATGGCCTGTCGGGTACGGTCATTGAACAATGGGCGATTGGGCAGGCCGGTCAGGTGGTCGAAATGGGCAAGCTGCTCCAGCCGCGTGTTTTTTCGGCGGATCAGATCGTCGGCCTGCTTGATCTCTTCGAGTTGCTGCAGATTGTTCCCCAGAATGCGCCTCAACAAACCAAACAGACCACCGGCAAGTATCAGTATCATCACCAGCAGGAAATTGCTGCGTTGTTCGAATTGCTGCAATCCTGTTGTCAGGTTTTGTTGCATTCTTGCTTCAATATAAAAGGTGGTGCTGATGAATACGCCGTAAAGTTCCTTGAAGTAACGGGTGGTGGACGCTTCGTTCTTTTTCAGCAGCGAATCATGGTAGCGCTGTTCGCCCAGTGTCGTGATCCGGGTCAGCATTCTGCGAATCGACTGGATATGGGCGCGAATGTCCGGATTCTCTACCGGGATATAGTGGCGCTCATCGAAATAGCCGCCTTCGAGCATCAATACGGTATAGTTATCCGCCTTGTTCAGCTCGGTCCATATTACCTCTATTCCCGAAGCTTGCCGGCCTTCGAGCAGGCGCTCGAGTTGCTGGTAGGCATTGGTGGTGTGGTAGCGAATCTGCGCAGTAGCGTTGATCAGGGGGGTATATTTCAGCGTAATCTTCTGCCCGCTGGCAAGCAGATAGACCAGGGAAAGGATAATGATGGCCGCAACCATGCTGATGGCACCCGGCAGCAGCAGGGCATGATGGTTTTTCCGCAGAAAACCCGAGATTGTTTTTATTGTTGCTTTCAAGACTGTCCCTTAACCGGTCCGTGGATAGACGGGGATATTTCTTTCCTGAATCCGCGTTCAATCCCCGAATTCGGATTTATTCTATCGGGTTAATTATAGCGAGTATCGGAAGGGTTTGATCCAGTGATTGCCACGTTTTTGCCGGTGCGCCCTGAATCTGTGCTGTCGCGCACAGTTTCCCTGCTACCGAAAAAACAGTGGTCAATTCCAGGCGTCACAGATTTCGAGCTTGTGGAGGTGGAATTCGGATCCAGAGTCGGGTTGCTCCAGGAGAATGTTGATGGTTGCAAGTTGCGATAACAGCTGTTGCAGTGCGCCGGTGTCTGGTGCTCCGGCGGAACCTGCTGGCGAAAATTGCTTCCACGGAAGCTTGACTACCTTGTTGCCCCCGGTGTGAAGCAGAAACGGATGCCGGTGTGTTCGGGTCACATTGTCAGGTTCGAGTAGATAGCTGTCGGCAAAGGCAGCCAGCAATTTCTGATCCACCCCCAGTGGTGTACTGATCGTCAGTTGCAGCCAGGCTGTTGCAGTCCCGGTGGACCAGTCCCTGAAACGCGCTTCCGGAGCATCTGTATCGGCAATGACCGGCAGTGAAACGCCACAGTATTGGCGACCCAATGTCGGCAGGCATTTCACGACCAGGTAGTTTTCGTGCTCTGCAATGCTGACACTCCAGCTGTAAGGTTTCTCGGCTGCCGGCAGCGGCGTACCTCCCGAGGCAATTTTCCTGTTCTGGTTGAAATCCTTCCCCACGAAATCGGGACCTTCGATATTGGGTTCGGAAAAGTCTGCCAGCGCAACGCAATGCGCCTTTCGGGTGCTGGTGTCATAGGCGGTGAGAGAAATATCCTGATGCTGATAGCTGATCAACTGCTGCCGGATAATACCGGACTGGGCATCCATGACCAGATGCGTCAGTGACATCGGTGGCAGGGCCTTGAGTGTCCCGGCAAAGGGCAGGCCCGGGACGGTGATCCGAATATCGGCCTGAGGCTGATTGGATATCGACAGATTGCGCTGAAAGACTGGCTGATAATTTCCCAGATAGAGGTGCAGCGTGTCGTTGTCCTGGATGAAGGCGTTGGCCTCGATATTGCCGGTTTGCGGCGATGCGGCGAGGGGATGGGTGTTCCTTATGGCGTTCAGCAGCAGATAGCCAGGGTAGATCGGACGCGGTATGAGCCCATTGGTCTGGAACAGTCCGAGCGTCGAGCTGCTGTCTTCGAGCAGCGACCAGTGCAGCAGTCCCAGCACCTTTTCCTGATGCAGTATTTCCGGCAGTGTCAGTAACGACATGAACGCATCACCACCCGAGCCGGGATAGGTGGCGCCGCTGCGCCATTGATAGGTGGTATTGAATTCCCCGATCAGGAGGTCGGGGCAGCGGTCTGGCAGTTGTGCCAGATTGCTTGCAAACAGCCGACCCATTTTCAGCATGTCCCAGGATTTCTGTGCTCCGGTGAAAGGGTAGAAATGAATGGAGAGAAAATCGATTTCCCCGATGGCAGGGTCACTGCTGCTGCAAAAGGGATCAACCCATTCGCGCAGCGCCCGGAACTGGTTGTATTCCTCGAAAGCCGACAGATCCAGGGCGATCAGGGGCATCTCCGGGAACTGTTGGCGCACCAGCGGCACGATGCGCTGCAGATCGGCAAGATAGTCAGCCCAGTCGTAATGCTCCGCATAGTGTTCCTCGTCATTGTCGTAGCGGTCGGGTTCGTTGCCGATGGAGAGTGCCAGCAGGTTGCAATGGTCCTGCCGCTGCTGCAGGTAGCGCAAGGCCTGCTGTATGCCTGTGGAAGGGAGGAAGACCGGCAACTGGACGATTGACCGCTGCTCCCGATTGACCGCAAATTCGCAGAATTCATGCAATGTCTGCAGATAGGTATCGGGGATCACATTGGCCGGATTGTTGTCCACCAAGGCTGTTGCGGTTACCCAGCGACCCCCGAAGCGGAGCACGCCAAGCAGGTCCATGGCCGTGAGGTTGGTGATCTCCGGATTTTTCCTGTCGAAGAAACTGGTGCCAAGAAAGCGGTTATCCATTGTCGTGAAGTTGCGGGTCAGCAACTGATTGTCGAAGTTTTCTGCCGCCAATCCTGTCAGCGCCGCCAGATCCACATCGAGCTGATAGGCCGTGTGGTATTCGAGTTTTTCTTCCGGCGTAATGGTAATGAGGCAACGATCGTGATCGAGCGAGAGGGTTACCGGTATGGTCTGGGCGCGGTTGTCCCGCAGTTTGACTGCGGTGGCCCGTCCGGGTAACGACGCAGGCATCAGATCTCTGTTCAGAAT
Organism: uncultured Thiotrichales bacterium; assembly: GCA_964439815.1. Classification (GTDB taxonomy): domain Bacteria; phylum Pseudomonadota; class Gammaproteobacteria; order UWMA-0217; family UWMA-0217; genus JALSHZ01. The sequence continues at coordinate 13,783 of CAYTPO010000054.1, read as the reverse complement.
AATGCGCAGTGGTCTGCCGGGCGGAACCTGATTGTTGTTTGCGGCTGGTCGAAGGAGTACAGGACCGGATGGCCGACAGCCGAAATAGTTCCCGAGCGTTGTGAATTCCAGTACGACATCCTGCTCCAGTGAGACACCGTCAGCGAAGGGAAGGGTTGCGGCCACAATGAGCTGGTAGCTGGTCGCATGTTCGAGTTTGTCGGGGGTGATGAGGAGCGTGTAGGAATCCCCGGATTTTGCAATCATTGAAAAGGCAACGGGCGTTGCATCCGCTTTCCGCACCAGAACGATATGGTTCTTCAGATTGGCGCCAAGTGCCGGGCGCCTGGAAAATTCGAGTGTAATCAGAATGTCGAGCGGTATGTCTACTGCATTGTTTTCGAGATTACTCGAAATGACGGCCTTTGCCGCATCCGTCGACTGAGCAGAACCCTTGCCACCACTGGAGGAGCCGGAGCAGGCAGCCAGCAGAGTGGAGAGAATGAGCGTGCAGAGGGCTGCAATCAGGTTCATGAATAGTGCTTTATATTCCGGTTTTCCGACCTGCAGGGGCGCACTTCAAACGCGATCTGCGGTTCTTTGCATCCGCAGTGGAATCAGGCCGAACATCAGCAGTACAAGCAGGCCGGTACTGCCACCGCCATGCCGCGATGTTCCCCCTGGATTTCCCACGGTTGCGCGTGTGCTGGCCAGCGTCTCGGTCTTGTTCTCCGTGCGGTTGAACATGGCTTGAAAGGTCGCAACGCTGCCCAGTGCATTATCCTTGAACAGATCCTGCAAATGCCCAAATGATAGTGGCTGATAACGAAGCTCTGCGATTATCGTCAGGTCGCTGTTGCCGCCCACATCGATGTCGTAGACGATGGTATCCGTGCCATTGTTGAAGTTGCTGTCGCCGGCTGCAGCTCCCCGCACCTGAATATCGGCGGGGACGCCATGCTTGTCAAAGCCTTCGGGAGTCATGCGATTGTCTTTCAGATAGCGCTTGGCGCGCAGCAGCGTGTGCGTGATCCTGCCATCGCTGTCGGACATGATGGGTTCATAGATCTGTACCTGGTCGGCTGAGGTGATCTTGTCATAGTGGGGCTCGTATTGGCTTTCGTCCTCGTCCTCGATGTTGCCGGTGATGCTGCCATCGGCGTTGACCTTGCCTGATTCGAACAGCAGCTTGCCATCGCCATCGGTGACGCTGAAGTGAATGAACACGCGTCGCGACGGGTAGCCGCCGGGCAGCTTGTGGCCAGTCTTGTTGCGAATCCGGACGGTTGCGGTGAGCTTGCCGTTTTCCAGCTTTGTGTCGGTTATGTCGATATCGGCCGCGGTTTTCAGAAAGTCGCGGGTGCGCGTGATCTCACCGTCGAGATCGGCGGCGGTTACGCCGAGCTGACGCGCATTGTCGCGCAGAATCGTCAGCATCGTCGTGTTGGCCCCGGTCATGGTATGGCGGGAGAAATCACTGCGCAGCGGTACGTGCCCGCCGGAGTTGGTGGCGATCCGCAGCTGGCCGTCGACCTTTGGCATGTGGCACTGCTGGCAGCTCTTCTCTTCGCTGCCACCACTGCCGTAGATGCTGTGACGCCATTCGGTAAAGATCATCTGTTCCGGGAAATGTGTGTCGTAAGCCGTACTGGCGATATTGCCGTTGGCGTCGACATAGGGGGTCTTCAGGTCGTGGCAGGTGGCGCAAAGCGCCGATGTGCCGATATGGGCTCCGTATTTTGGCGTGAACCGCGTGTTGTCGCGCATCGGATTGATGCGGGGATTGCTGTATTGCCCGTAGGCGGGCCGGTCGGCCTTGTTCTGGTAGGTCTCGACGGTGAAATGGCCGGAGTTCGACTGCGGAGTACCGAGCAGGCCGTCGTCGCTGATCTGGTGGCAGGCGGTGCAACTGACGCCATCCATCGCCGCGTCGAAGTAGCGGTTGTCGGGATGGTTGATCCCGGAGCCCAGCAGGGTAATCGGCTGTCCGGCCTTCTTCAGCGCGTCGTTGGCCATCGGTGCATGGCAGCGGGTGCACTTGTCGTTGATGGTGTCCGCCAGTTGCGGGTTGCGCTTCAGTTCGGCCGCGACTTTGGCGAGCCAGTAGGGGTCGCGTACCGCGTTTGCCATCATGCTGTTCGACCAGTCGTTGGTGATCGACACCGAATTGCCCTTGCTGTCGGTGAGCCCGCCGTGGCAGAGCGTGCAGGTGCCGGAGCCCTGATAGTGTTCGTCGCGGAAGCTGGCATCGGCGTAGCGATTGGTGTTGGTCTCGCCCAGCACCCGCAGCTCATGGATGGCGATGCCCCATTCCCAGTCACCGCCGCGGGTGATGTTGGCCAGCCGGACGTGACGGGTCTTCACGGGCTCGAAGGTCAGCGTGGCAGGTTTGTCGCTGCCGGCACGCTCGCTGTGGATCGTTGCCCAGTTCTCGCCATCGTCGGAGATCTGCAGATCGTAGCTGCCGCCCCAGGCGTAGGGATCCCAGACGATCTCCACCCGGTTGATCGAAACGGCGCTGCCGAGGTCGACGCTGATCTGCTGTGGTTCGGAAAAGGCGCTCGACCAGCGGGTTTTTGGATCACCGTCGACCGCATTGGAGGCAACCAGACTCTCCTTGCCTGCCTGGACAGTGCCGGTCTCGGTGGATGAGACGCTGACCGGACGACCGAGGGCGTAGTTCGTCAGCGCCGTTGCAGCGCCGGTGAAGTCGAGCCGCGAGAGCTTGCCGGGGGCGATTTCGGGACCGTAGGGGTTCGGTGAGCTGGTGTATTCGAGCAGATAGAGGCGACCATCCGGCCCCAGCTCCATGTCGATGAGCCAGCGGAGTTCTCCCCGCAGGGAGGTGGCGATCTGCGTTTCACCGAGCTTGTTGCCCTGGTTGTCGAACGCCACGGCGAGGATCTCGCTGGTGACGAAATCCCAGTAGATGAAATGCTGATCGAATTCGGCGGGCAGTTTTCCAGTGGTGGCCAATGTCGGGTCGAAACGATAGACAGGGCCCGCCATCAGTGCGATCTGCGGTTGCGGTTTGCTGAACCAGGCCGGTTGCGCCGGTGGCAGCGGCCCTTGTGGTCCGCTGTTCCATTTGGAGTCGTTGATCGGCGCGGCCGGATCCATTGTATTGCCGCGGATCAGATAAGGCTGGTTGTCGCCGGTGAAATAGGGCCAGCCGTGGTTGCCGGCAGCGGTTGTCAGATGAACCTCGTCGAGCCCGACGGGACCGAGCTGGCTGGCTTCGGCGGCGTCCGGGCCGATATCGGCCCAGAACAGCCAGTCGGTTTTCGGGTCGATCTCGAATTTGTAGGGGTTGCGCACGCCCATCAGATAGATTTCCGCTCTGCCCTTGGCGGAGTCAGTAAACAGGTTGCCGGCCGGAATGGTGTAGCCGCCATCGGCTTCGGGATGAATGCGCAGGATCTTGCCGCGCAGATCCATTGTGTTGGATGAGGATTTTTCGGCGCTGTTGTTCTTTTCCACTTCGTCGATTGCGGCGTAGGGGCTGTGTTCGGCGGCATCGCCGGTGCCGATGTAGAGGTTGCCGTTGCTGTCGAATTCCAGATTGCCGCCATCGTGGGCAGGGCCGTCACGATCGGTCGGAATGCGCAGGAGTATCTTTTCCGAGGCAGGGTCGATGGTGTTGCCGTCGAGCCTGAAGCGCGAGATGCGCTGCTCGGATGGTGTCAAAGGCGAGTAGAAGAGATAGATCAGGCTGTTGTTGCCGAAACCGGGGTCGAGCGCAATACCGAGCAGCCCGGCTTCGCTTTCGTGGTAGACCGGAATATCGGCGGCCAGACTGCGTTTTCCGTCGGGCGTCTGAATCCACAGTTTGCCGAAGCGATCGACAATGAAGATTCGTCCATCGGGGGCGATTTCGATGTCGACGGCATTGGCGAGATTGTTGGCCAGGACAACACGTTCAAAACCATTGGCTCCGGCCAACGGGGCAGCCTGCAGTAGCGATGTGCCGGTCAGAAGGAAAAGGGCAAGGAAAACGGACTGGATGAGTGAACGGGCTTTGTTCATGAGAGATCCCTGAAAATGTGCTGATCTGTCGGTCGGAATTTGTGGGCAGCCAATCGGAAAGGTTCGTGAAGACTAGCACGAATCCAGGTAGGCACAGTCGGCAGGTTCACAGATTTGGACAGTGCCATCAAGGCATTGTCAACAGGGGCGAGCCTGTTTGAACAGACGGTGGAAATTGGCGGTTGTTGTTGCGGCAATTTCTTCCAGCGTCACGCCACGCAGCTCCGCCAGAAACTCCGCCACATGCCGGGTATAGGCGGGTTGATTGGTTTTGCCACGGAAGGGCACCGGGGCGAGATAGGGGGAGTCGGTTTCTACCAGAATGCGATCCAGCGGCACCTTTTTGGCGGCATCCTGAATGGCTTTGGCCGATTTGAACGTCAGAATGCCGGAGAAGGAGATGTAGAAACCCAGATCCAGCGCCTGTTTGGCGATCTCCCAATCTTCGGTAAAGCAGTGAATGACACCACCGGGCTCGTCGGCACGGTGTTCTTTCAATGTCTGCATGGTGTCTCTTGCGGCTTCGCGGGTGTGGATGATCAGTGGCTTGTCTGTCTGTCGAGCGGCCTCGATATGACGGTGAAAGCGCTCATGCTGCCAGCCCAGATCACCCTCGCTGCGAAAATAGTCCAGCCCGGTTTCACCGATGGCCACGACGCGGTCGTTCTGCGCCAGCGTTACCAGCTTTTCGACATCTGGCTCTTCGCCTTCGGTAACGTTGGGGTGCACGCCGACCGAGGCGTAGATATTGGGATGGGCTTCGGCCAGCGCCAGCACCTGAGGATAGTCTTCCATGTTGACCGATACGCAAAGCATGCTCATCACCTCATTGTCTGCGGCAGTGGCGATGACGCCGGGAATGTCGTCAGCGAGTGCTTCAAAATTGATATGGCAATGGGAATCGACGATCTGCATGGGGCATGCTATGGGTTGCTGGACGGGAGGGCACTATAACGCAACAGCCGCTGGGGCAGAAACCCTGGCCACCATGCAGTGAGCTTGGGATTGTGTTCAAATGCGCCTCATTGTAATGACACGATAGACATTGGAATCTGTGGAAACATTGACCGCGCCCCAGGGAAGTTTTGCCCTGGCTCGCTATCCGGCGAGAAGGAAAGATCTGCTGCGTGCCTGGGATGCGGCTGATGAATATCTGTTGCAGTATCTGGCTGACAATGAGTTGCCCCGTTCGGGCTCGCGAATTCTGATTCTCAATGATGGGTTTGGCGCCTTGTCGGTGGCGCTGGCGGATCATGTGCCGCATATGCTGTCCGACTCCTGGCTGGCGCAGCAGGCCACGCTGGCCAATCTCAGCCGGAACGGGCTTGCTACGGATTCGGTGAACCTGACGGACAGCCTGATGATGCCTGAGGGTGTGTTTGATGTCGTGCTGCTCAAGATTCCCAAATCCCTGGCGCTGCTGGAAGATCAGCTTCACCGGATCAGGCCTTGCCTGCGTGATGAGACGGTTTTTCTGGGGGCAGGGATGGTGAAGGGGATTCACCGCTCCACATTACGGTTGTGCGAACGGATCATCGGGCCGGTTACGACTTCGCTGGCTCGCAAGAAGGCGCGGCTGGTGCTGCCGCAGTTCGATCCACAGCTGAATCCAGGCGTTTCTCCCTGGCCACGCCGCTATCGGCTGGAAGATACACCCTTCGAAATCATCAACCATGCCAACGTCTTTTCCCGCGAGCGGCTGGATATCGGCACCCGCCTGTTGCTGGAACATCTGCCATCAACACATGGTGCCATTCAGGCGATCGATCTGGGATGTGGCAACGGGGTGGTTGGCCTGATGCTCAAGGCCCGCAATCTTCAAGCCGAGCTGAGTTTTGTGGATGAATCCTTCATGGCGGTTGCATCGGCGCGACAGAATTTTGCGGCAGCCTTCCCGCAGGATCAGTCGGCCCGGTTCATTACCGGTGATTGCCTGGCGGGTTTCGAGCCGGCATCGGCCGATCTGGTGCTGATCAATCCCCCCTTTCACCAGCAGCAGGCAATCACTTCGTCCATTGCCCGGCAGATGTTCCGTGATGCGCTCCGCGTGCTCAGACCGGGTGGAGAATGTCGGGTCATCGGCAACCGGCATCTGGGTTATCACAAGATGCTGCGGCAGGTGTTCGGTCATGCCGAGGTGGTGGCGAGCAACGCCAAATTCGTGGTCTTCAGCGCTGTTCGCAGCTGATTTGCCGTTGTCAGATCAGGAGGAGGATTGCGGGCCGGCAAAAAATTTCCGTTTTGCACAAGTTTTTCAACAAAACCTGATGGTTTTTGGTTATCATGTCGCGTTTTTTGACGCAGCGCTATCCGGCCGCAACTGGCAACAATCTGGTTGATCAGTAAGGTGAGGAATCGGCATGCTTGTATCCTGTTGTTTTTATTGGACTTGTTCGGGCGCATTTGATGGCGTTCCTGGAATGGCGGTAATCGGGGGGCAGCAGGACGGTGACGACGTTGCAGCAAATCATGCAGGTTTGCCTGGATCAGGACGAAATCCCCGGGCAACCACCAGAATTTTGTAACTACTCAGTGAGTAGTTCACGAAACCCGGTAACTGCCCAGATTGCTCAGGGGTGAGCTGAGTAGTTACAGAATTTTTTATGCTTAACTAGAGTGCAAACATGACAGATCTATCTCATTACCGAAATATCGGCATCTTCGCTCACGTTGATGCCGGTAAGACAACCACAACTGAGCGAATCCTTAGCCTGACCGGTAAGATCCATAAAATTGGTGAGGTGCACGATGGTGAAGCAACAACAGACTTCATGGATCAGGAGCGTGAGCGTGGTATCACGATCCAGTCGGCAGCGACTTCCGCGATGTGGAAGGACCATCGCCTGAACATCATCGATACACCGGGACACGTCGATTTCACCATCGAGGTTTACCGCTCCCTGAAAGTGCTCGATGGCGGCGTAGGTGTATTCTGTGGTTCCGGTGGTGTCGAGCCGCAATCCGAGACCAACTGGCGCTATGCCAACGAATCCGAAGTGGCGCGGATCATCTTCATCAACAAGCTCGATCGTCTGGGTGCCGATTTCTACCGTGTGGTCGGTCAGGTACGGGACATTCTGGGTGCCAATGCCGTCATGATGACGTTGCCCATTGGTACCGAAGATGATTTTGTCGGTGTGGTCGATCTGCTGACACGCAAGGCCTGGATCTGGGATGACAGTGGTGATCCCATGAAGTATCACATTGAAGATGTCCCTGCCGACATGGTCGATGATGTCGAGCAGTATCGTGAAGAGCTGGTCGAGGCGGTTGTCGATCAGGACGACGATGTGATGGAGAAGTATCTCGATGGCGAAGAGCCTGATGTCGATACGCTCAAGCGTTTGATTCGCAAGGGCACGATCAATCTGGATTTCTTTCCCACCTACTGCGGCTCAGCGTTCAAGAACAAGGGTGTACAGCTGATACTCGATGCGGTAGTGGACTATCTCCCCAACCCGACCGAAGTCAAGCCGCAGCCCGAAGTGGATCTGGAAGGCAACGAGACGGGTGAATTCGCCATCGTTGACCCCGAGCGTCCCTTGCGCGCACTGGCGTTCAAGATCATGGACGACCGGTTTGGCGCCCTGACCTTTATCCGTGTCTACTCCGGCAAGCTCGAAAAGGGTATGACAGTACTGAATACTGCGACCGGCAAGACCGAGCGGATTGGCCGTATCGTGGAGATGCACGCCGATTCCCGTGAGGAACTCGACAGTGCACAGGCGGGTGATATCGTAGCGGTACTGGGCATGAAGAATGTGCAGACCGGTCATACGCTGTGTGATCCGAAGAACCCTGCCACACTGGAGCCCATGGTTTTCCCTGATCCGGTCATCTCCATTGCCATCAAGCCGGTGGACAAGGGTGCTTCCGAGAAAATGGGTGTCGCACTGGGCAAGATGATTGCCGAGGATCCGTCATTCCATGTCGAGACCGATGAAGACAGCGGTGAGACCATTCTCAAGGGTATGGGTGAGCTGCATCTGGATATCAAGATCGATATCCTCAAGCGGACGCACGGCGTCGAGGTCGAAGTGGGCAAACCTCAGGTAGCCTACCGCGAGACCATTACCCAGCGCATCGAAGACAGCTATACGCACAAGAAGCAGACAGGTGGTTCCGGTCAGTTCGGCAAGATCGACTACATCATCGAGCCTGGCGAGCCCGGCAGTGGTTTTGAGTTCGAATCCAAGGTGACGGGTGGTAATGTGCCGCGTGAATACTGGCCAGCCGTTGAAAACGGCTTCAAGTCCAGTATGGAAGAAGGTGTGCTGGCAGGCTTCCCGCTGCTCGATTTCAAGGTTACGCTGACAGATGGTGCCTACCATGCCGTTGACTCCTCGGCCATGGCCTTCGAGATTGCCGCCAAGAACGCCTACAGGCAGTCCATTCCCAAGGCGGGTCCCCAGCTGATTGAGCCGATCATGAAAGTCGACGTGTTCACGCCGGAAGATCATATCGGTGATGTCATCGGTGACCTCAATCGTCGTCGTGGCATGATCAAGTCGCAGGATCCGGGTCCGACAGGCATTCGCATCAAGGCCGATGTGCCATTGAGTGAAATGTTTGGCTATATCGGTGATCTGCGTACCATGACGTCTGGTCGTGGCCAGTTCTCGATGGAGTTCTCACACTACATGCCTTGCCCGAAGAACATTTCCGAGGAAATCATCAAGGAAGTGGCCGAGCGCAACAAGGCCGGCTAAAAGGCCATGCAGGCCGGATTGCTCCGGCATTGCAGTTGATACAGCATCCCGGTTGGCTTTGCCATCCGGGATTTTTTTTGTCTGTTCAGCTGAAATAGCCGTGCAGAAACCATGAGTTGCCGTTGCCTCGGTTGCGATAGATCCAGAGCGTCTGTTGCCGGTTGTTGGTCGCAATATAGTAATCCCGGCGGGTGTCCTGCCTGTCCCACCAGCCGGTTTCGATCCGCTCTGGCCCCTGCAGCAATTGCAGCGGGCCATTGAGCTGCGGCAGACCATTCCGGCTGTGCAGTGGTTGGGGTGACTTCAGCAGCCACAAGGGGCGCATGCCGGTCACGGTATTATTGCCTGAAGAGGGTGTCCGCCCTGAGAAAATGGAATGTGCTGTTGCGGCCAGCTCCGGGCGATGGTCTGCCTGCAGCTGCAACAGTCTGATATTGTCAGCCCCCAAACGGGTTTGCAGACGCTCCAGCAGCAGTTCGAGATCCTGTTCGCCATGCGGTGAGGCGTCCAGCAGATCTGCGGTGCCAGGGGTGAGCTTTTGCAGCTTGTCGGTATGCAGCCGTAGCCCTTCTACCGGGTCGGACAGTACTGTATTTTCCAGCTTCTCCCACCACAGGCTCAGCAGGTGCGAGGTGTCGCCGGATGGTTTGCGCAAGGCCAGCATAACCTCACTGGCCGGCTGCCGGGGGTGGAGCAGGTTCAGATACAGGGTTGTTGCCCCTGCACCATGGCCTCGCAGAAAACCACCGAGCTCCAGTAACAGGCGTTGCAGCAGGAAGAACAGCGGTTCGATACTGCTGACAGGTTCCGGCAACAGGATCTGGCTGTCAAAGCCGGGAGGTGGCTGCCAGGGTGTTCTGGGGTCGGGTAGCTGACCCAGCGCCCGATCCAGCAACTGCACAAAATCCACCCCCATGCGACGTGCCAGCCCGGCACGGGGCAGTCTGAAGAGATGGCCCAGCTTGCGGCACCCCATGCCTTGCAATTTCTCCAGCTGCCTTTCCGGGCAGGGGAGTATGTGGAGTGGCAGTCTGGCCAGCGTCGGTTGCAGTTGTGAGCGGTCGACAACTGGTTGCGGCTGGTGGGCGCGGGCAAGCCATAGTGCCGCCAGCGGTGTGGGGGCAATGCCGACAGTATGCGGATAACCGAGCTGCAGTGCCTCATGACTGATCTGCTTTCGCAGTACGGCAAGGCCGCCAAACAGCTTCAGGCTGCCCCCGATTTCCAGCAGCAGACTATTGCTGTCGAGGCAGACAGTGGCGGTAAATTGCTGGCTCCATGCTGCCAGCTGCTGCAGCGTAGTGGTTTCCATCCGGGGATCGCGGGGAATGGCCAGCAGGCTGGTGCTCAGTGAGCGGGCGGCTGCCAGGGTCATGCCGGGGTGAATGCCTAGTGCAGCTGCATCCGGGTTGCTGCTGCAGATTACCGGGCGCTGTCGTCGAGTCTCATGAATGGCGACAGCCTTGCCGGTGTCATCGCTGCCCCGGGTCAATGCCAGCAGGGGCAGTTGTGGCAGATGGAGCGCGAGCCACAGCATCCTGGCCTGCTATCTTGCCGGAATGGGAATGAACAGGGGCTCGCGGAAAAACCGGCCACGACATTTGATGATGTCCAGTCGGTAATGCTGTTGCTCCTGGCTGAAAGCTATCCGCAATGCGGCTGGTGATGCCTGCCTGACGGCTGTCCGGGGACGAAAGAGGAAGGCGCTGGTTGCACCGCTTTCGGCCGCCAGCTGTAGCCGCCGCAGCTGAGTGGTCGAGGGTGATGAGACCCAGCCCAGTACTGCGGCGCAGGCACCATTGCGCAGCGTCTGTTCCAGTGCCCACAGACTGTCGGCCTCATTGTCGGGGGTGATCAGCAGATTATGGGTCAGCGACAGCCCCCTGTTGTGCAGTGCCGGGGCATAGGGCAGAAAGGGCGGTGCGATCCAGGCAGCATGGGCGCCATGCCGGTTCAGAGCGGCGATGGCGGGAATGACCAGACTCAGCTCCCCCAAGCCATGGTGGATGTGCAGGATCTCGGTAATGGCGCCTTGTGGCCAGCCGCCATCGGGCAGGGCAGCATCCAGCGCTGCAAAGCCGCTGCTGATGGCTTGTTGCTGCGGTGGCGGGGCAGTGGCAGTCCTGTTGCCTCGCCAGATGTGGGGGTGCTGCAGCAGGGAGTGAAGCTCTGCATGTGGCATGACTCAGTGTGCCGGCCAGATTGTCACAACGGCTTGCCATGGCGAATCACGCCAACGCCAAGCCCCTCGATTTCCAGCTCGTCGGCAGCCGTGACGGCAATGGGTTTGAAATCGGGGTTCTCGGGCAGCAATGTGATCTTGCCGGCGCGGGAACGGTGCAGGCGCTTGACAGTGACTTCATCACCCAGACGGGCCACTACCACCTGGCCACTGCGAACGCTGGTGGTGCGATGGACTGCCAGCAGATCGCCATTGAGGATGCCGGCATCGCGCATGCTCATGCCCCGTACCCGCAGCAGATAGTTGGCGGACGGCGAGAACAGGTGAGGGGCCACGTCGATGTAGTCCTCTATGTATTCCTGTGCCAGTATGGGCGCACCGGCCGCCACACGTCCGACCACTGGCAATCCGGTTTCTGCTGCCAGGGCAGTGATGCGGATGCCACGAGAGGCGCTGGGAATCAGCTCGATTACGCCCTTGCGTGCCAAGGCACGCAAGTGACCCTCGGCAGCATTGGGTGAACTGAAGCCGAATGCCTGTGCAATCTCTGCCCGCGTAGGTGGCAGGCCGGTTTCTTCCACCGTGCTGCGGATCAGTTCGAATATTTCCTGTTGCCGGGGTGTGAGTTGTTCCATCTGCAAGGGTGCTCGATAGTCGGTATAGTGGTTATTTATACACTAAAGCGTGGATGTGCTCAATAATGACGGGGACAGCGTAACCGCTCCGCGAGTCGTTCACCTATGCAGCAGCCGGGTACCCGAATCCGAGGTTTAAGCAGAGATGAATGGCGCAAGATATTGGTTTCACGGTGGTTTTGAAACCCAGGTTTCGGATTCGGATCGTCAGTCGGCTACAGAGGCACAAACTGATGCCATGGGGCGGGATAGTGGGCGGTTGATACGGAAGGAGGGTCGGTGAGGAGAGAAGCGCCGGCTGGGCGCCTGGCAGTGTCATGCAATACCAACCCTTCATGAAGCGAGGATTGGCATTGCACCTTGAGATACAGTCAGTTGTTCGCCTGATCTTCTTCTTTGATCTTTCTGAGGAAGAAAACGGTGAACCATCCAGCCATGGCAAGAATGAAAATGAGTGTAAACATTGAAATCAGGCCAATGAAATTACCAAACAACAGGTCGAGCCAGAATGCCATTTTGTTCTCCTCAGAATAGATGTCTTTTGTCAGAATAGTATGAACAGGTTCCCGCGGCATTGACTAAAATCAAACAGAGTCCATGCCATCGGAAGGGGTTACCGTGGTTATAATATCCCTGTTCTGTGTCTAAAACGACCTGTAGAGGTTAGAATGACCCCGTACAGGGAGGTTGGGCCGTGTAACAACAGGGATGCAGCAGGTTGGGAACCTGGGATCGGAACAGTACGGGAACAATACAGCCTCATGAGAAAGGCGATCAGGAGCAGTCAACAGAATTGAGAATGAGATGAGAAATCTGCAACTATCTCGAGAATTGGTACGGGCAAGATCCCGTGCCCTTGTCGTTTTCGCCGTAATGGCATGTGCACTGCAGCCGGTTTGGGCTGCATCCAGTGAGCGGGTTCCTACCGGAGAGCCCGACCCGGTTCTGTTAAAGACCCTGGAACAGAAGGCAGCAGAGGCCGAGCGGTTACGCCAGAAGGTGAAGGAGCTGGAGGCGCTGCTGCGCAAGAAGACCGAGATCAGCAAGGCCAAGTCACGCGCCATCAAGGCGCTGGAAGAGGCAAAGGCGCTGGAAAGGGAAAATTAGGGGTAACTACTCAGTGAGTAGTTCACACAAGCAGTAGCTGAGTAGATACGGTTTCATTTACTTATCACAGGCTTTTCGCCGCCACCTTGAATAAGATGGGGTTAATAGTAGTAGCGGACGCCCACTGCCAGCGCATCGTTGTCACTCAACTGTCCTGACCGGGTGAAATCCAGTTGTTCATTGAGTTGCAGCCGCAGGCCAAGGTCCAGGGCCAGATCTCCGGAATAGAAGCTGTGATAGCTGATTGTGGAAAACAGCTCCAGACTGGGGGTTGCGCTGGCCCGAATCCCGGTGCCGATGAACCCTCCGGTTTCCGAATCGTCGATGCTGCCGCCGCCGACATCAAACTCTCCCCGCTCGATACCCGCAAAGAAATTGACGTCGGAATTCTCCAGTTCGGGAATGGCCATATGGTAGCCGAGCCCGGCACTGATTTCGGTGTAGTGATCGGCAGCGACAAAACTGCCAATCAGATTGAAATTGGGGTAGACGTCGTGGGAGCCATCGATATACAACCCGCTGCCGCCGGCATCATAGTCGACGAGACCGGCATCCAGATAATCATAGTCGAAGGTATTGGGCTGCGGTTGCAGCGTCAGTGCCGGTGCCTGCAGTGGAACGGCCATGGCGATGATGAGTGCAGGAAGAAATTTATTATGCATGGGGCATCCTTAAAACGGGGTAACTGCTTATGTGAACTACTTGCTGAATAGTTACGAAACGGGGAACCTGAGTTATACCTGAATTCACGATCAAGCCTCGGATTCAGATTGTAGTGCAGAGCATAGGAAAAACCCCTTTGAGTTGAAAGTAAAACTTTGTGCGACCGGAGAATGGTTGCTTGACAGGTTCCTGAACCTGCGGTTTGAACGCGGTAACTGGCACGTAACTGCTCAGCGAACCGTTACGAAGTCGCCCGGTTTTGGAGCGCCGACTTGCAGTCGGCCGGGCCGAGTGCAAGTCAGCGATCCGGGGGAATTTGTAAGTAGTCGTTTACCCCTGCCGACTCGCATCCCTCGCCTAGGAGCCTGTCCGAGAATAGGCAAGATCACTTGCTGACAACGACAATCTTAATGCGGGTAAGCAGCGGGATTCAGAAAAACCATGTGATATTTCCCATTCAATCAATGGCATAGGTTATAATT
>CAYTPO010000053.1:0-11678 GCA_964439815.1 uncultured Thiotrichales bacterium | reverse complement strand
AGTCGTAGCGAGGAAAAGCCATATTAGGCCATTTTTTTCACTGATTTGAGGAGAATATTGGCTATATTTGACGAAAACCAGGGGGAAAAAGGGCCAAAATGGCTTTTCCGCAGTAGGCTTCCTATTCTCCGACAGGCTCCTAGCGTCTGCGTCTTCTGATGACCGGCAGCAGACCCAGTAGCAGGCTGGTCATGGGCAATCCCATCACGCCACCGCCGCTATCGTTGGTGCCGCTGTCACCCAGCACGAATACCTTGTCGGTCTCGGTGTTCTCGGTATCTTCATCGGGATCCATGTAGGACGGGATGTTGTTGCGGTTGGCGTCAGGACAGTCGGGCGCGTTAGGACATTCCTTGAAGTCGGAAATGCCATCCTTGTCGGAGTCGCCCGAGCCATCGGAGGTATCTTCGATGTTGTTTGAATCCGCATCCAGGTAGTCGGGGATGTTGTCCTCGTCCCTGTCTGGTGCGTCCCAGACGTTACCGGCAATCTCGTCCCGGGTCAGTTTGCCATCGCCGTCATCATCGCTGTCGCGGTAGTCGGGCTTGCCATCGCCATCGGTGTCGCGCTTGTTGGGCTCCAGGGCGTCGATAATGCCATCACCATCCGAATCGAGTGTTGAGCCTTCGCTGGCGGTAGACTGGAAGTCGTTGTCGTCATCGGCATCCATGTAGTTGGCAAGGCCATCACCGTCGGTGTCGGCGCAGCTGGATGGATCGGGGCACTCTTCCTTGTCGGAGAGTCCGTCATGATCCGAGTCGCCGCTGCGGTCGGCCGTGGCGTAGGTGTTGTTGCTGTCGGCGTCCAGGTAATCCTTGATGCCATCACCATCGGCGTCGGACGGGTAAGCGGGGTTCGATCCCAGCTCGCTCAAAGTGGATTTGCCGTCGTTGTCATCGTCACTGTCGAGGTGGTTGGGATCACCGTCACCGTCGGTATCGATATTGTTGGCTTCCAGATAATCCTTGATGCCATCACCGTCCGAATCGAGCGTCAGTGTTTCCTTGGTGTTGCTGATGCCATCGTTGTCGGCGTCGGTGTCATCGACGTCGGCCGTGCCGTCCCTGTCGGTATCCAGCAGGGTAAAGGCGGAAACGGAATCGCTGAAATCGCTGACCAGGGGATCTCGCGAGCCACCCGGATTCTTGGTGCGGGTGCGAATAGCGAAGTGGTATTCGCTGGAAGCGTTCAGTCCGCTGATCGAGATGGAAGTGCTGGTCTTGCTGTCGGATTTTTCGATCTCGTCCGTCGTGACAGAGAGGTCGGCATCAGGGCTGACCAGAATCTCGTAGTAGCCACCATCTCCGGTGTACGGAATGGCATCCCATGTGAGCGAGATCGAGTCGAGGGAGCTGGAGGTGACCTTGAAGTTGGAGGGTGTAATGGTCTGTGTTGCGGTCCAGCTTACATCGCCTTCCTGGTGATCATCGAGGAATTGATCGGTCTCGGCATCATTGCTTGAGGTCAGACGGTTATAGCGTAGATCCAGTCCACCATCCTCCTTCAATGCAACCAGCGCCTTCATATTGACCGGAACGGAGCCTTCAAAGGCATTCTGATCCAGTGTCAGTGTTTTCAGCTTGGTCAGTGTGCCGAGGGCATCGGGGAGTTCGCCGGTAAAGTGGTTGTTGGAAAGCTCCAGCGATGTCAGCTCCTTGAGGTTGCTGATTTCCTTGGGTAACTCGCCCTCCAGTCCCAGGTTGGAGAGGTTGAGTTCGGTTACCCGGTTGTTGATGCAGCGCACGCCTTCCCAGACGTCGGAGCAGAGTGTTCCTTCTCCCCAGCCCTTATCCTTGAGTGGGCTGGCACTGCCGCCGGTGCTGAGTAACAGGGCTTCCAGTGCAGTCTCATCCGGCCCGGCAAAGCTTGCGGCAGGGTAGAGTGCTACCAGCGTTGCGGTAATGGCCAGGGTGGTTGTCCAGGACTTGCGATTGTGGGAAGGGGGGGCAGGGGGGGTCACGCCAGACTGGCGAGGCAGTGTATCCATGTTCAGTATTCCATTGTTAAGCGATGATCTCAGTGAGGTAACAGTTCACATGAAATCAGTTGAATGATGTCAATCGGCTGGACAATATCACAGCAGGTGATTGAAAAGAGTGAATTATCGCAACATTATAAAAATGTAATAAAAGTCACATTGGGCTGTAGGTTATTGATTTGTAATAAGCTGGGGTGAAGGGGCCTTCCTTGAGGGGCATTAGCCAGCCGGATGGGAGGGGGCAATTGACGGATGATTTGCAGCAAAATACCGCATGGGAATCAGT
The DNA here is from genome assembly GCA_964439815.1 of uncultured Thiotrichales bacterium. GTDB lineage: Bacteria > Pseudomonadota > Gammaproteobacteria > UWMA-0217 > UWMA-0217 > JALSHZ01. Next base: position 9,414 of record CAYTPO010000053.1, on the reverse strand, counting down.
AGATTTGGCGTGGTTTCAACGCTGGCTGCCTGGAAAGAAGGTGTTTGCGAGGAATGCCTTCAAATGATGAACGCGCTTGCGATTGACGCCCATGTCGGAGTAGCCGGCGCGTGATGCGGAGCGGAAGTGGATGATGGCCCTTTCGGGATCAATTCTGACTTCGAGATCATCGACAAAGCCGAACAGGGGTGACGAGAAGGTTGCTGCCAGATAATGGCTTGCGGAAATTTCGATTCGCCCTCCCAGTGATTCAATGGCCTGTCGTATTGCGGGAATGGTATCCGTCACACCATTGACGGGAAGCGGCATGGGATCGATACCGTGGTTGGTGTCGGCAGGATATTCGCTGCAAACGCAGTTGGGCTTGTCCGGGCAGGGAGCCAGCCTGTTGTCGATCAACCCCGGAGCGCTCCCGGATCTCGACATGACCCCCATCAATGCCAGCAGGACACCGGCTGCCAGAAAGAGCAGGGAGACAATGATGAAGGCGGTTTTCATTTGGCAACGCCGTGGCGTCCTCGATGGACAATACAAGAAGTATACCCGTCTTGTTCATAGTGGATCGTGGATTTTGGCGCCACTCTGGAGTGCAACGGTCAATACAACTTGAGTAGGATTGGGCAAAGGAATTTGCGAAGAGTCCAATATTTCCGCTGTTTTCGAATTCCCCCGGATCGCTGAGTTGCACTCGGCCTTGCCGACAGCAAGTCGGCGCTCCAAAAGTGAGCAACTTTGTAACCGTTCACTGAGCAGTATGACTGGGCACGTCGTCCCTCCTTTGCCCAGCCTACGGGGAAATCCGCTTGCTACAGGTTGATCAGAGTCTGGGTTCCCCGCCCGGGATCGTAGTAGAATGATTGATACTTTCGTGTGATGTCGTTCCCTACATGCGTTCTCTCTTCCGATCCGTTATCGCAAGCTTTTCGTTATTGCTGTTGTCTTTTCCAGCGGTCTCTGTGGCCGGTGCCGTGGCGGAGGCTGCAACCGAGCAGGTTACGTTACAGCTCAAGTGGCGTCATCAGTTCCAGTTTGCGGGCTACTATGCTGCTGTTCACAAGGGCTTCTATCGTGATGAAGGATTGTCGGTTACGCTGCTGGAAGGTGGCCCTGGTATCGCTCCGCATGAACGCGTGCTGGCCGGGCCTGCGGATTTTGGTGTGGGGGGCGGTGATCTGGTCTACCAATGGCTCCACGATCGTCCTGTCGTCGTGTTGGCTTCCATCCTGCAGCATTCTCCCGCCGCAATTCTGACGCTGGGATCCTCTGGCCTGACGACGCCCCATGACCTTGCAGGAAAACGCATCATGATGCTTACAGGAGGGCGGCCTGACCCGGAAATTGCTGCGATGCTGGTCAACGAAGGGATTGCGCTGGGGGATTTACAGATGATTGAAAATTCCGACAGCCTGGAAGAGTTATTGTCGGGAGGCATAGATGCTGGTTTCGCCTATGTTACCAATGAGCCCTACCAGTTGGCACGTGACGGGATTGCTTTCAATATTATCCGCCCGGTCAGTTACGGAGTGGATTTTTACGGTGACTCGCTATTTACCTCGACGCGACAGCTGCATGACCATCCCGACCGTGTTGCCGCTTTTCTGCGTGCCAGCCTGAAAGGGTGGGACTGGGCCCTTGCGCATAGCGAAGAGATGATCGATATCATCATGGAGAATTATCCCGTTCTCCAGTCCCGGGAGCAGTTGCAGTTTGAAGCAGCGCAAATGCGCAAGCTGATGCTTCCGGAGATTGTTGAAATCGGGCATATAAACCCCGGGCGCTGGCGTGCAATGGCAAATACCTTTGTTCGTCTTGGTATGGCGCCGGCGGGAAAAGCCCTGGATGGCTTTCTCTACGATCCGCGGAATACGAACAATGCCACAAGGCTATGGTGGGTTCTCGGATTTTTTATGGCCATCACCTTGTTGGCCATCTTGATCAGCAGCCTGCTGGCATTGTTTTATCGACGTTTGCGTCGTGAAGTGGACGTGCGTACGCAGAAACTCTCTGCTGAAATTGACAGAAGAATCCAGGCTGAAACTTTGCTGGAAGATCACAATCGAGAACTCGAAAACGAGGTTGAAAAGCGTACTCGTACTCTGGTCGAAGAGGTGAATGAGCGCCGCAAGGCCATCAGGGAGCTTTCGGAAACCACGGAAAAACTGCAGCAGGCAAGTAGGGGGGCGGTTGATGCCAGCCGGGCAAAAAGTGAATTTCTTGCGAACATGTCGCACGAGATCCGTACACCGCTCAATACTATCATCGGGATCAACCATCTGCTGCGTCAGTCCAGTCTCGATGAACAACAACGCAAATGGCTGGATATTCAGGATAATGCTTCCCGCATGTTGCTGGGTGTTATCAGTAATATCCTGGACTTCTCCAAGATCGAGTCCGGAAAGCTGGAGCTTGAACTCATCAACTTTGATTTGCGCAAGGTGCTGCAGCATGTGGGAAAGCTTTTCACTGCCGAAGCCGGTATGAAAGGGTTGGATCTGAATTTCAAAATTGATGACAGCCTCCCAGGTTGTTTTACCGGAGACCCGCTACGACTTGGACAGGTGCTGACCAATCTTATCGGCAATGCGGTCAAGTTTACTGAAAAGGGGAGCGTCACGGTTTTGGTCAGTGTTGCCAAGAAATCATCTGATACGGTGACACTGGATTTTTCGATAAGGGATACTGGTATTGGAATCAGTGTGGAGCATCAGAAAACGCTGTTCGAGCCATTCAGCCAATCCGATGCCTCGTTCAATCGTCGTTTTGGTGGAACCGGATTGGGCCTGGCCATAACCCGCCGGCTGCTGGAAGAAATGAAGACGGATTTGCACTGCTCCAGCACTGTTGATGTGGGCAGTACCTTCACGTTTTCCATAACGCTTGGATTATGCATGAATCCCGAAGTCACCAGCCTGCTGCCTGCTCATGAAACCTCTGACAGGATCCAGAAAAATCCCGCATTTGCCACGTTACATGTTTTGCTGGTTGAAGATGATGAAATCAATCAGTTGATTGCAGAAACATTGCTGGAGGTTGTTGGTGTTGGACAGATCACCAATGCCAGCAGCGCGGAGCAGGTGATTGAAATACTCGATTCGGTCAAACCTGATCTGCTGCTGATGGATATTCAAATGCCTGGTATGGATGGCTACCAGGCTGCCGCGAGAATACGCGAACTGCATGGCGACGCCATTCCACTCATCGCCATGACGGCCAATGCGGTGGCGGGTGAAAGACAGCGTTGCCTGGCAGCGGGGATGAATGACTATATCAGCAAACCCATAGACATTGACCGGCTTGTTGATGTGCTGCTGACCTGGTGCGCCAAAAAGGGAAATACTTCAGCAACAAAATATGAAATTGCGACAACGATGGATCGGCTGGCAGAAACGCTTGGTGAGGAGGGAATGTCCCCATTGCTGAAAAAGCTGGTGGCAAACCTGTCGCAGCAGAAAACGGAAATGGCAGCGCTTCTATCGGCTGGAGATTGGCGTGAGGCGGGTGCACTGGCGCATCGGATGAAAGGTTCCATGAACATGTATGGTGGGGAATATATCGTCTCCCTGCTCAGGAAGATCGAAAAATACGATGAAACCCGGCAAACCGACCTCCGGGAAATCGCCGGGGAATTGCAGGTTGAACTGGAGAAGGCCATTCAATTAATCAATGGCAGGCTCGCCGATGCCAGCGACAGATAGACAAGCCCGAAGGGGCTGACCAGTTATACCGCTCATGGCCGCTTGGGAAAAGGGGTTTCCGGCTTGCCCGACGCGGAGGTGGGAATGTTGAGCATGTCGTTCCTCCTTTACCCAACCGCAAATAGGCCGATATTCAAGCAGTGATCAATACATCCGATGCCGAAACAACCATCCGGCAACTCCCAGCGAAATAACGGCAATGATCGCCATTGGCCAGAATTGATTGAACAGCAGTGCAAAATCGGCTCCTTCCAGCATCACGCCGCGCACTACAAGCAGATAGTAGCGCAATGGGTTGATGTAGGTGAGCCACTGGATGGCCTCTGGCATATTGGCAATGGGCGTGGCGAAGCCGGAGAGAATGACAGCCGGCACAAGAAAGAGGAAAGCGCCAAGGACGGCTTGCTGTTGGGTAATCGAGAGTGAGGAAATCATCAGGCCGACGCCAACGGCAGCGAGCACGAAAAGGAAGGTACCCAGGTAGAAGGCTCCGATACTGCCACGGAAGGGAATTTCAAACAGCAGCACCATCAGTATAACGGCTGCACTGGCCTCGATGACGCCGATGATGACACCGGGAATACCCTTGCCGAGCAGAATTTCCAGTGGGGTAAAAGGCGTGACGAGAAGTTGATCGAAAGTGCCTGCCTCGCGCTCGCGCGCAACGGAGAGCGCGGTTACCAGCAGGGCGACGACAACGGTCAACAGCGCAACGATGCCGGGAATGATGAACCAGCGGGATTGCAGGTTTTCGTTGTACCAGGCGCGACTGTTCAGCGTCACCCTGGGGCCGGGTCTCCCCTGGCTGACCAGCCAGGTGGCGTTATAGTCGAGCACGATTTCCCGCAGGTAGTTCATGGCAATCATTGCGGTATTGGAATTGCGCCCGTCAAGAATGATCTGGAGTGGCGCGGGATCACCGCGTTGCAGGTGGGTGGAAAAATCCTGGCTGAAATGGAGCACGAGCAGCGCCTGTTTGCCGTCGATGATGGATTCGATCTGCTTTTCGTTGTCGAGATAGTGTCGTACATCGAAATTGGGTGAGCCATTGAAGCGGCTGATCAGCTCCCGGCTTTGCAAGCCGCTGTCCTCATTGAGTATTGCCACGGGTACATTGTTCAGGTCATAGGTGGCCGCAAAACCGAATACCAGCAATTGCATGATCGGTGGCACGATAATGACCACACGACTGCGCTTGTCACGCATCAGGGCAAGGAATTCCTTTTTCGTCAGCGCAAGAACACGCCAGATGAATGCCGTCATACCAGACATGTATTACTCCAGATTTTTCCGTGATTTCTTCCACACCAGTGCAAAGAAGAAAATGGCCATACCGGCCAGGGCCGCCATATTCGGCAGGATGACGCTCCAGATATCACCCGCAAGAAACAGCGTATGTAAAATGGCCACAAAATATCTTGCCGGAACAATATGTGTCAGCCACTGAATGGCAGTGGGCATGGAATTGATGTCGAAGATAAAGCCGGAGAGAATAAAGGCGGGCAGAAAGGTGACAATGATTGCGACCTGCCCGGCGACAAACTGATTTTTTGCCACAATGGAAATCAGCAGCCCGATAGCCAGCGCCACCAGCATGAAAAGCGCGGAAGTCACCAGCAGCATCCACAGCGAACCCTGCAAAGGTACGCCAAATTGCCACACGGCCAATGCAACGCTCAGTAGCATGCCCCCCATGCCGAGAACAAAATAGGGAATCAGTTTGCCGAGCAGCATTTCGTTCATCTGCAATGGCGTGACCAGGAGCGCCTCCATGGTGCCGCGCTCCCATTCACGCGCGACGACCAGCGCCGTCAGCATCGAGCCGATCATGGTCATGATAATGGCGATCAGGCCCGGTACCAGAAACCAGCGGCTGGACAGTGCGGCGTTGAACCAGACGCGCTGCTCCATCGCAATGGGGAGGCTCAGGGGTTGCCCGCGGCTGGCTGCATAGTGTTCCAGCCATGCCAGCCAGACTCCCTGAATATAGCCTTTGGTGATGTTGGCCTGATTGGAATCGACGCCATTGATGAACACGCCGATTGGTGCTTCGCTCCCGCCGAGCAGGTTGGATGAGAAGTTGTTGCGCAGCCATACGATGCCATCGACACGGTGTTCATCCAGTGCGGTCTGTGCGGCTTCGATGGCGCTGAACCGTTGTGGACGAAAGAACTCCGAACGCTCGAATGCGCCGGCGAGCGACTGTGTGGCAGCGTCGGGCTGCTCAATGACAATGCCGACGGGAATCAGTTTTGCATCGAGTGAAACGCCATAGCCAAACAGGAACAGCAGCACGACCGGCATGATGAAGGCAATGGAAATGCTGGAAGGGTCACGGATGATCTGCAGGGACTCCTTGCGGATCATGCCCCACAGCCGCATGGATTGAGGCCTGCTCATGCGGCTGCTCCAGTCGTGGATCTGGCTGCCTCTCGCTGCTCGATCAGCCAGATGAAGGCGTCCTCCATGGTGGGATCGGGGTGCTCGGAAGTTCTTGCCCGCTGCTTCATGTCGCGTGGTGTGCCCTCGGCCAGCACCTCACCCTCGGCCATGATGACCAGGCGATCGCAGTAGTTGGCCTCTTCCATGAAATGGGTGGTGACCAGAACGGTTACGCCAGCGTCGGCCAGTGCATTGGTTCGTGCCCAGAATTCCCGTCGTGCCAGCGGATCGACACCCGAGGTGGGTTCGTCGAGAAAGAGGATGTCCGGCCGGTGCATGAGCGCTGCCGCAAAGGAGAGGCGTTGCTTGAACCCCAGTGGCAGTGTGCCGGCATTGACATCACGGAATGGCTGCAGTTCAAAAGTCTCCAGCGCCCAGTCGATACGTTCCTGCTGTTCGCTGCCGCGCAGACCGTAGGCGCTGGAAAAGAAGCGGAGGTTCTGCAGCACCGACAGGTTCTGATAGAGCGAGAATTTTTGTGCCATGTAGCCGATGCGGGTGCGTGATTCGGCAGAAGCCGTGCGCAGGTTATGGCCGGCCACCGACAGCTCACCGGCAGAGGCGGGCAGCAATCCGCAGAGCATTCTAAAGGTGGTGGACTTGCCGGCACCGTTGGCCCCCAGCAGGCCGAAGATTTCACCGCGATTAACGCTGAAGCTGATGTTCCTGACGGCGATGAAATCACCAAAACGGCGCTGCAGATTGTGAGTGCGGATGACGACCGAGTCGTCACCTGCAGCGTGGCGTGGCTGAATGTCGATGCCTGTTGTGCCTTGCTCGGTATGTGGTTTGAGGCGGGCCACAAAGACATCCTCGAACTTGGGTTCGGTGGACTCGACATGCAACCCGGATACTCCGGGCAACAGCGTTTCCGGAGTGGGTGGGCCGGCATCCGCCTGCATGACCAGGCGAATGGATTCGCCCTCTACCAGTGCGTCCAGTACGGTGGGCGTCTGGCTCAGCATCTGTTGCAGACGTCGATAGCTGGTGCTCCCGTCCTTCTGTTTCAGACGGATGGAAAAGACGCGGCCACGCATCTGCTGGCTGAAGGTATGCGGATCGCCCTGCATGATCTTGTGGCCCTCATGCAGCAGGATCACCTCGTCACAACGTTCCGCTTCGTCGAGATAGGCCGTGCTCAGCAGAACGCTCATACCTCCCTCGGTCACCTGTTGGTAGACAATCTCCCACAGCTCGCGGCGTGAAACCGGATCGACCCCCACCGTTGGTTCGTCCAGCAGCAGAAGGCGAGGGGTCTTTACCAGCGTACAGGCCAGCCCCAGCTTCTGCTTCATGCCCCCGGAGAGCTTGCCGGCCAGACGTGAGGTAAAGGGGCTCAGGCCGGTCATATTCATCAGTGCGGCATAGCGCTGCCGGCGATCACGATGGGGCAGTCCCTGGAGGTCGGCATAGAGATCCAGATTCTCCTGCACGGTGAGATCTTCATACAGACCAAAGCGTTGCGGCATATAGCCGACGCTGGACTGTACCTTCAGTGGATGCCGCATGGCGTCGATGCCCAGAACTTCGATGTGGCCGGCGTCGGGCGTCAGAATGCCTGCGGCGCAGCGCATCAGCGTGGTTTTGCCGGCGCCATCCGGGCCGATCAGCCCCGTGACCTTGCCAGGCTGAATAGCGAGAGTGACCTCTGCCAATGCTGCGATTTCACGTCCATCACTGTGAAAGCGTTTGCCGAGACTTTCGAGTTGGAGCGGGGTGTTCATGGCGCCGGTTTGCAGCGATCGGCATTGCTGTCACCGGCTTGCGGGCGGAGAGTGGTGTCGATTGCAACCGTGACAGGCATACCCAGACGCAGCTCTTCTTGCGGGTTACAGGCGTAAATGCGCATGGAATACACCAGCCTTGTGCGCAGCTCCTCCGTTTGCACCGTCTTGGGCGTGAACTCGGCAGAGGGGGAGATGTAGCCTATCCACCCTTCATAGGGTTTGTCGGGATAGCTGTCACTGTAGATTTTTGCCGACATGCCCGGAATGACCTTGCCCAGCGCCGTCTCGGGCAAATAGGCACGTACCCAGACCGGGTCGAGCAGCGCCAGCGTCAGCACCGGTGTCTGTGGGAAAGCCATGTCGCCCGATTCCAGAATGCGATTGCGAATCACACCGTTGGCGGGTGCATACAGTTTGGCGTCTTTCAGCCGTTGCTGCACCAGTGCCACGGCCGCTTCGCGGGAAGCAAGCTGGGCCTTGGCGGCTGCAATATCCTCCCGCCGCGGCCCGGCCTTGATAAGCGCCAGCGCCTGCTTCACCGCAATGACCTCGGCAGCGGCCGCATCGGATTGGGAGCGCGCCTGCTCAACGGCCTCCGGGGAGGCGAGCTTTTTGTTCAGCAGCGTGGCGAGGCGCTTGTAACTGTCCCTGGCCGCCTTGGCCTTCGCCCTGGCAGCTGTGAGTTCTGCCTCCGCCTTTCTGATCTCTTCCGGCCGGCTACCACGTTCCAGCTTCTTTACCATCTGCTTCTGCGCTTCCAGCGCTGCCTCGGCCTCCTGCAGCTGGGCCTGCAACAGTTTGGTCTGCAATTCGGCCAGCAACTGACCCTTGGCAACATGGTCACCCTCCTGCACCAGAATCGTGGCGATGCGCTCACTGCCATTAAAAGCCAGCTTCACCTCCCGGATATCGATATTGCCGTAAAGCCTGAGCTGGCCGGTATCGATAGCGGGTTGGCGTGATTGCCAGAAGAAATATCCGGCGCCAGCGGCAACCAGCAGCAGAATGATCGGGATCATTTTTTTCATGGCGATGTCCTCTGAGACATATCGATATTGTGCCTGCCTGATAGGTGAGTGCAGGCCATCAGACAGAGGATTAACTTACCGGTAACCGGATTCCAGCCTCCTGGCAGGCATAAAGCGCGGAGAGTCCGTGGGTAGATAGTCTCACTAATCGTAACCAGACAGAACCTGATATCTGCCGAAGACGTCAAATCAAAAGAAATCACCAAACAACCCAACCCCCACCGTAGGAGCGGCTTCAGCCGCGATCGGAGCCAGAGAAAAGCACCATAGCCCAGCCCCACCCCCACTCGCAGCCAAAGCCCTTCCAACCCACAACGTAGGAGCGGCTTCAGCCGCGATCGGAGCCAGCAAAAAGCACCCAAGCCCACCCCCGCTCGCAGCCAATGCCATTAAGTTAGTCCATAAGCCATTGAATCACATAGCCCTCTTATAGCAAGGTTTGAATTTCTTTTGCCCAGAACCCTGCTTTTTGCGCTCAAAGCTCCTGCCCGGACGGATTGCTGTTAATCCCTGGCTGAGGGT
>CAYTPO010000052.1:0-5279 GCA_964439815.1 uncultured Thiotrichales bacterium | reverse complement strand
ACCCTTCAGACATCAGACGCTCCATGACATAGCGATCACCCACCTTGGCTCGCTCGAAGGGAATCCCTTGCTGCCCCAGTGACACCTCCAGCCCCAGATTACTCATCAGAGTACCAACGACGCCGCCCTGAAACTGCCCTTCACGCTTGCGACCCTGCGCAATGACATAGAGGATCTCATCGCCATCGACGATTTTCCCGTTGCTGTCAGACATGATCAAGCGATCCCCATCACCATCCAGCGCAATGCCAAGATCAGCTTTGTTGCTGATAACCGCCTCGCTCAGGCGTTGTGGCGCGGTAGCACCACAATCCCGGTTGATGTTCAGCCCATCGGGTGCTGCAGCGATGCTCGTCACCTGGGCACCCAGCTCGCTGAATACATGGGGTGCACTGTGGTAGGTCGCACCATTGGCGCAATCGACAACAATCTTGAGACCATGCAGCGCATCAGAGGAAGGAATAGTACGCTTGCAGAATTCGATATAGCGCCCGGTTGCATCATTGATGCGTTCGGCCTTGCCGAGCTTGTCGGAAGAGACAACTTCCAGAGGCCGATCCATCTGCGCCTCGATTTCATGCTCGACTTCATCGGGAAGCTTGAGCCCATGACCGGAAAAGAACTTCACGCCGTTATCATAGTAGGGATTGTGAGATGCACTGATGACAATGCCAGCCGAGGCACGAAACGTCCGTGTCAAATAGGCAATCGCCGGGGTTGGCATGGGACCAACCAGCTTGATATCCACTCCGGCAGCCGAAAGGCCTGCCTGCAGGGAAGACTCCAGCATATACCCCGAAATCCGCGTATCCTTGCCGATAAGCACTGAGCCCTGATGGTGGTTTGCCAACACTTTGCCAACGGCCCAGCCAAGCTTGAGAATGAACTCGGGGCTCATTTGCGGATCACCGACCCGTGCCCGGATACCATCAGTTCCAAAGTATTTTCTTGTCATAATTCCCTCATGTTATCAATTGCTTCTACCAACTTGATCGCCTGAATGGTTTCCCCGACGTCATGAACCCGCAGTATGTTGGCACCCCGCTCCAGCGCCAGCGCGGCCAGTATCGCACTGGCCGTCACCCGGTCGGAGACCGGCAGATCCAGCAGCTGTCCGATCATGGACTTGCGCGACATACCTGCCAGCAACGGGCATTCGAGTACCGAAAACCTTCGTAACTCCGAAAGTATCCGGTAGTTATGCTTCAGGGTCTTGCCAAAGCCAAAGCCGGGATCGATCACGATCCGCTCTCGCTTCACTCCTGCAGCGACGCAGGAAGCTATTCTGGCCGCCAAAAACTCAATGATATCTTCGATCACATCCCGATACTGTGGATTGGTCTGCATAGTTCGTGGCGAACCCTGCATATGCATCAGACAGACCGGCAAACCCGATTCCGCCACTATCTCCACCGCACCATCGGCCTGTAGAGCAGCCACATCATTGATCATACCGGCACCCGCCGCCATAGCCGCAGACATTACCTCCGGCTTGCTGGTGTCCACCGACACAACGGCATCGAATTCAGCCACCAGCATTTCGACAACAGGAACAACCCTCGCCATCTCTTCCGCAGCACCGACCGATCTGGCGCCAGGTCTTGTCGATTCACCACCCACATCGATAATGGCGGCACCTGCTGCCAGCATCGACTCCGCCTGCCGAAGTGCAGCATCACGCCCCAGAAACTGCCCACCATCAGAGAACGAGTCCGGCGTGACATTGAGGATTCCCATTACCAACGGGCCGTACAAATCCAATTGCTTCATAACTACCAAAACCAAAAGAGGCTCCCATCGGGAGCCTCTCTATTTCCGTACCGGAACGCCACCTACCTATACCTGACCGGCGGGACCCCCGATAGTTCCACCTTTGTCATCCTGTACCTTGGGCTTGACACTTTCATCCACAGGCTTCGCTTCAGATTGATCACTATCGTCATCATCACTGGTCCAGTCGGATGGAGGGCCCGGCTTGCGTCCTTCCATGATGGCATCGATCTGACCGACATCAATGGTTTCGTATTTCATCAATGCATCAGCCATCAAATGCAGCTTGTCGATATTCTCTTCGAGAAGCTGTTTGGCCCGATCGTAGTTCATGTCGATCACATGACGGATTTCCTCATCGATGGCATGCGTTGTCTCATCCGACATGTTCTTGTGCTGCGTGACCGAATGACCAAGAAAAACCTCACCCTCTTCTTCAGTGTAGGCCAATGGACCCAGTTTTTCCGACAAACCCCAGCGCGTTACCATATTTCTTGCGAGATCGGTGGCACGTTCAATGTCGTTTGAGGCGCCCGTAGTGACATATTCAGCACCAAAAATCAGCTCCTCGGCAATACGGCCACCAAACAGGCTGGAAATCTGACTGTTCAGATGCTGCTTGCTATGGCTGTAGCGATCCTCTTCGGGAAGAAACATCGTCACACCCAATGCACGACCGCGGGGAATGATACTGACCTTGTAGACCGGATCGTGATCCGGCACCAGGCGCCCGACGATGGCATGTCCGGCTTCATGGTAGGCCGTCAGCTTCTTCTCCGACTCCTTCATGACCATCGACTTGCGCTCGGCGCCCATCATGATCTTGTCCTTGGCACGCTCGAACTCTTCCATATTGACGGTTTTCTTGTCGGCGCGTGCAGCAAACAATGCAGCCTCATTGACCAGATTGGCCAGATCGGCACCCGAAAACCCAGGCGTGCCACGTGCAATCAATGACGGCTTGACGTTATCACCCAGCGGCACCTTGCGCATGTGCACCTTGAGAATCTGCTCCCTGCCGCGAACATCAGGCAGTGGCACGACGACCTGACGGTCAAAACGCCCGGGACGCAGCAGCGCTGGATCAAGCACATCCGGCCTGTTGGTAGCCGCGATGACAATGACGCCTTCCTTGCCATCAAAACCATCCATCTCAACCAGCAACTGGTTCAGCGTCTGCTCACGTTCATCATGGCCACCGCCGAGACCGGCACCACGATGACGTCCCACGGCATCGATCTCATCGATGAAGATAATGCAGGGCGCATGTTTCTTGGCCTGCTCAAACATGTCCCGTACCCGTGAAGCACCCACACCAACAAACATCTCGACAAAATCCGAACCCGAAATGCTGAAAAACGGCACCTTGGCTTCACCGGCGATCGCCTTGGCCAACAGGGTCTTACCGGTACCGGGTGAACCGACCATCAGGACACCGCGGGGAATCTGGCCACCGAGTTTCTGGAATTTGCCCGGATCACGCAGGAATTCGACCAGCTCGGACACCTCGTCCTTGGCCTCTTCACAACCGGCGACATCATTGAAGGAGACTTTGATCTGGTCCTCCCCCATCAGACGTGCCTTGCTCTTGCCAAACGACATGGCGCCGCGACCACCGCCACCGCCCTGCATCTGCCGCAGGAAGAACACCCAGACACCAATCAGCAACAGCATCGGGAACCAGCTGATCAGAATATCCAGCAGCAGGGATCGTTGCTGTGGCGGGCTCGCCACAATCTCTACGTTATTGGCCAGCAGATCATTGACCATCTCGGGATCATTGGGGGTATAAGTCGTGAAACGCTCCCCGTTGACCGTAATACCTTCAACCTGACGCCCATCCACATGGACTGTCTTCACCCTTCCCGATTTGACCTCGGAGATGAACTGGGAGTACGAGAGCCCCGTCGAAGGTGAAGTCTGGTGGTTGAAACCGTTGAATACCGACATCAGTACCACGGCGATCACCACCCATAAAATCAGGTTTTTTACCAAATCATTCAAAGCCGAATCCTCATCAGGCCAATTTTCAAATAACTACTCATCGAGTAGCCAATAACACGGGTAACTTCTCGGATGTCGGATGCAAACAGAGCTGTTACCAAAATACTAACCGGTCAATCCAACCTTTCTGCCATGTAACTACTCAGCTTCTTATGTGAACTACTCGCTAATTAGTTACTCTGCCACCAACAATCGTTGACGGCACGCAACTTTCCAACATTCAGGTCATAGCAACCATACTACAGTTTAAACCCTCGAGCCAATGCGTAGACCTCACGACTGCGAGGCCGTGATGCCTTGGGCTTGCGCACCTGCAGAGAGGAAAATTTCTGCCTCAGTAATCGGCAGTAATCATCAAACCCCTCGCCCTGAAACAGCTTGACGAGATACCCGCCATCGCGGACGAGAACCTGCTCGGCCATATCGAGCGCCAGCTCTGCAAGATACATCGCTCTGGGTGTATCCACTACAGCGTTACCACTCATATTGGGGGCCATATCGGAAATTACAAAGTCTGCCCTACGATCCCCAAGGGTATTGAGGATCGCCTGAAGCACCGATTCCTCAGTGAAATCACCCTGAATGAATTCCACATCGGGCAGTGCATCCATCGGCAGAATATCGGAGGCTACAACCTTGACACGGCCATCAAACCGACGCGACAGATATTCGCTCCAGCTGCCGGGAGCAGCCCCAAGATCCACCACCGTCATTCCCGGGCGGAACAGCTGGTAACGCTGATCCAGCTCCTGCAGCTTGTAGACCGCACGGCCACGATACCCCTCCTGCCGCGCACGCTGCACAAATTCATCGGCGAAATGCTCGTCGAGCCAACGTCGACTACTTTTTGTTATCTTGGCCATGAAAAAATCCGTACAATAGACATGATGAACAAACCACTATCGAATAAGCAGAAGAAACAGCTGAAAGGCTTGGGCCATTCCCTGCAACCCGTCGTCATGATTGCCGACCAGGGATTGAAGGAAACCGTCATTGCCGCAACCGAAGAGGCGCTGGATACCCACGAACTGATCAAGATCAGGATTCGGGGAGAAGACAGGGATGCACGTAATGAGATGCTGACCCGACTGTGCGAGGAAACCGGAGCACGCCTGGTTGCACAAACTGGCTTTACTGCCTTGCTGTTCCGCAGGAACAGTAAAAAACCGGTCATAGAACTGATCCGGTAGACCTGAATCCTGGAGTTAAAAGGGGATAAATGGGGCAAGATATTGGTTTCACAGTGGTTTCAAGAAATACCCGCTTCCACCCACAGGTTGAGCGGGTATTTTCTGATCCGCCGTGAAATCAGGGGCTTGAGCCAGCCGAAGCGTTTGAGCCTTGGATTCAGCCTAGGAGCCTGCCCGAGAATAGGAAGCCTACTGCGGAAAAGCCATTTTGGCCCTTTTTCCCCCTGGTTTTCGTCAAATATAGCCAATATTCTCCTCAAATCAGTGAAAAAAATGGCCTAATATGGCTTTCCCTCGCTACGACTACTATTCTCG
>CAYTPO010000051.1:0-11392 GCA_964439815.1 uncultured Thiotrichales bacterium | reverse complement strand
GGCTGGAGCAGGTGCTGGCACGGCAGGAATGGGGCGATGAGTTTGATGAGGGGATCATGCTGGATGTTCATGGCAATGTCATTGAAGGCGTCATGAGCAATATTTTCATTTTATTCAAGGGGCAGTTGCAAACTCCTTCGCTGGCGGGATGCGGTGTGGCCGGAGTGGTTCGCGGGCAAATTCTGCAGCGTAGCGATGAACTTGGTGTTCCGGTCAGTGTCAGTTTGATCAGGGCGGAAGAACTGATGGGGGCCGAAGCGGTGTTCTTTACCAATTCGATCATCGGGGTCTGGCAGCTGCATGTACTGGAGGGACATATCTGGTCACCCCATCCTCTGCTGGAAAAACTTGTGGCGATAACGGGAAGCCTTCGTGCTTAGATATTTGGTCAAACGATTTCTATTTCTGTTGCTGATCCTTGCTATCGGCGTCACCGCTGTGGGCTGGTATGCCTGGCAGGATATGCAGGTGCCACTCGACATACCTGAAGAGGGCATGGTGTATGAAGTGGCTCCAGGTGCCTCGATCCGGCATCTTGCCAAGGATCTGCAACAGCATCAGCTCTTGTCGAATCCGTGGTATTTCGAGATCTGGGCGCGCTGGATCGAGCCGGGTCAGGCGGTAAGGTCGGGGGAGTATTTTCTGGAGCATGGCCTGACAATTGCCGGTTTGCTGGAGAAGTTTCGTCGTGGCGTGCCGGTACAGCACAAACTCACAATCGTCGAAGGCTCGCGTTTTTCGGATGTGGTGGCACTGATTCAAAAGGCGGTGGATGCCGGTCTGATGAAGCAGGTCATACCTGCAGGAAAGTATGCTGAAGCGTTCAGGGAGATTTCGGGGCAGGCATCGCCGGAGGGATGGATCTTTCCGGATACCTATCATTTTTCCAAGGGGCAGACCGACAAGAGCTTTCTGCGGCAGGCCTATCTGCGCATGAAACAGGCACTGGATAAGGCCTGGGCGCAGCGAAACCCCGATCTGCCACTGAAGTCACCCTATGATGCCCTGATTCTGG
Source organism: uncultured Thiotrichales bacterium (assembly GCA_964439815.1). GTDB lineage: Bacteria > Pseudomonadota > Gammaproteobacteria > UWMA-0217 > UWMA-0217 > JALSHZ01. Next base: position 10,377 of record CAYTPO010000051.1, on the reverse strand, counting down.
CATCCATCGTCGAGAAGGAAACCGGCGCGGCCGAGGAGCGTCCCAAGATTGGCGGTGTCTTCATCAACCGGCTTAAGAAGGGGATGAAGTTGCAGACTGACCCCACAGTCATCTACGGCATGGGCGAAAACTATAAAGGCAATATCCGCAAGAAGGATCTGCAAACCGATACGCCTTTCAACACCTATACCCGCAAGGGGTTGCCGCCAACCCCCATTGCCCTGCCGGGTGCCGATGCGATACTGGCTGCGGTACAGCCTGAATCGACCGATGCGCTGTTCTTTGTCGCCAAGGGCAAGGGCAGACACTATTTTTCGGCAACCTACAAGGAGCACAAGAAAGCCGTCATCAAGTACCTGCTGAAAGGTAACGCCAGTCGTTATCATGGGGGCAGCTAGTGACAGCGGTACAGGGCAGGTTCATCTCCTTCGAGGGGGGGGAGGGAGTGGGCAAGACCACACAGATCACGAGACTGGCAGAATTCCTCCGCCATGCAGGTATTGATGTCGTCGTGACCCGTGAACCGGGCGGGACACAGGTTGCTGAAGCGATTCGTACAGTCCTGCTGGACAAGGCGCTGCCGGCAATGCACGCCGATACCGAGTTGATGCTGATGTATGCTGCACGTGTGGAACATGTGCAGCATCTCATCAAGCCCGCCCTTGCCAAGGGGCAATGGGTGCTTTCCGATCGTTTTGCCGATGCCAGCCATGTCTACCAGGGGGCTGGTCGGGGAGTCGATCCCACACGTGTCGATGCACTTGATGCCTGGACCTTGCAGGGCTTTGCACCGGACAAGACCATTCTTTTCGACATGCCGGTCGAGCAGGGCATGGCCAGAGTGCGTTCTCGCGGAGTGGCTGATCGCTTCGAGGAAGAAAAGCTGGAGTTCTTCGAGCGCGTGCGGGAAGGTTATCTCGCCCGTGCGCGTGCTTTCCCCGATCGTTTTGTGGTGATCGACGCCTCGCAAGAGATGGATACAGTTACCGCAGATCTTGTTGAAATCGTGCAGCAATGGATGACTTGACACCCTATCCCTGGCAGTACCACCAGTGGCAGATACTGCATGAGCAACGGCGCAGGAATCTGTTACCTCATGCGATGTTGTTCTACGGCCAGCCAGGCCTGGGGCTCGACCATTTTGCGCACTGCTTTGTTCAGTCACTGGTGTGCCGGTCGGTTGATGACAATGGCTTTGCCTGCGGCCAATGCCCCGCCTGTCGCCAGTTTGCCCAGGGCGTCTATCCCGATTATCAGCAGGTCACGATTGCAGAAGACAAATCAGCGATCCTTGTCGATCAGATTCGTGAACTCAACGAATTCATCGGCCTGACGCAGGGGACTTCCGGCAGAAAGGTTGTACTGCTTTCTCCTGCAGACCGGATGAATATCAATGCTGCCAACAGTTTTCTGAAGACGCTGGAGGAGCCATCCGGCGATACGATGATTGTACTGGTGGCGCATTCGCTGAGTCGGCTGCCGGCGACGATCAAGAGTCGTTGCCAATTGCTGAAGTTCTCCAAGCCTGACAAGGTGATGGCACGGCAGTGGTTGGAGCAGCGTGGCTGTACCGAAGTCGACCATCTGCTGCATTTGTCCAGTGGCGCTCCCTGCCTTGCCGAAACCCTGAATGATAAAGCCCTGCTGGATGCCTACAGCAACAGTATTGCTGCGTTGCTGGAGGCGCTGGAATCACGGCAGACGATGCCCGAATTGCGCCGAGTAACGTCAGCCGCAGAGATTTCCAGGCTGGTTCTGTGGATCCAAAGCTTGCTCCGTGACCTGCAACGGGCGTTTCATGGCATGCCAGATGTCTATTTTGAGAACTCCTTCCATATTCAGCAGTTGCGCCGTTTGTCAGGATTGCTAGACTTCAGATCAGTATTCGAGGCGGGAGATCGGTTTTTAAAGCTTGGAGCGACAATCGATCATCCCCTGAATGCAGACCTACTTCTGGACGACGTGCTTCAGACATGGATGACGCTAACAGCAAATACGACCGGGAAATAAACAATAAAATGGCATCTGGACACCCAATCCTCTCGCTTTCCATCAAAGAGAAGAATTCTCTTTATGCAGCCTATATCCCCTTCATCAAGAATGGTGGTTTATTCATTCCAACGGGCAAACCCTACCACCTCGGAGACGAGGTATTCATCCTGCTGCATCTGATGGATGAGCCGGAGCGGATTCCGGTGGCCGGCAAGGTCATCTGGGTAACGCCCAGAGGGGCATCGGGCAGTCGCACTCCCGGTATTGGCGTGCAGTTCAATGCCGATGACAAGGGTGGTACGCGTGGCAAGATCGAAGACTTGCTGGGTGGCTCACTCAATACCGAAAAGCCAACGCATACGATGTAACTCATCGTTGTCCACGCAGGCAAGATCCTCCGGTCTGTCGATATCCTGCTGTACTGGCAGCAGGTTGTAACTCATTCCCGACTGCTGCATCCGTTGCAGTGTCTGTTCCAGCACCTTGTTGCTTCCCCACTCGATATTGTCAAAACATTGTCGGGGCAGGCTTCGTCGCGCCCCGATCAGCACATAACCTCCATCCGTTGCAGGCCCGATGACTACCGGGTCATGGCGCAGTGCGTCGAGTGCCGATGCCAGATAGGTTGGCGTGATCGAGGGGCAGTCGGAGCCAATCAGTAGCGTGAATCCACCTGTATCGGGTCTGCTGACATTGATGGCCTGACGCATGCGCTGCCCCAGGTCGTTCCCCTGCTGCCGCCTGATTCCGAATCCGTATCGTTGGGCAAGTCGTCGCAGGTAACGGGAGTGGCTGTCAGGGCTGACCCACAGGGAAGTCTCTGCTGAGATGGCCGCGCAACTTTGCAATGTGCCTTGCAGCATCAATTTGTGCAGGCGCACGCTGTCAGCGGGTCTGATCTCCGGTTGCAGCCGTGTTTTTACCCGTCCGGGTTGTGGTGCCTTGGTGAATACGAGGATGCGGTGAGTCATGGGTGTATTGCTTGTCGATTGGTAACTACTCAGCTATCGCCTGTGAGAACTACTTGCTGAGTGGTCACGTTGATTGAAGATCAAGCTGGCAGGCAATCACTCACCTTTCGGGACGATAGTATTGCCGAAGCAGTTGCTGGGGGGGGATACCCAGAAAATAGGCCAGTCGCAGGCGCCACATTCTGAGAATACTCCTGACAGTGCCATGCTTCTGCCAATAGCGTGTCGAAATGGTGACGGGCTCCTGCAGGCAAAGTGGTTGCTGGTGCCTTTTAAGCCGCTTGCTGATGGTGATGTCTTCCATCAATGGAATATCGGGGAAACCTCCCACTGTCGTGAACAGGCTGCGGTGAATGAAGATTGCCTGATCCCCGGTGGCGATACCTGTCAGTCGGCTTCTCCAGTTCATCAATGTGCAGATTGTGCGATAAATCCATTGCGGGTTGTCGGGGTAAACGTTGAACCGGCCCCAGTGTGGAGTGGATTGTCTGGTGATCCTGATAAGCTGCTGCAGGGCGGTTCGGGACAGTAATGTATCGGCGTGGAGGAACAGCAGCAGATCTCCGCTTGCAGCGAGGGCGCCGGTATTCATCTGACTGGCGCGCCCCCGCCGCGTCTGCAGCTGTTTGTCTACCAGTCTTGTGGTGAGTGAGGTTGTGTCATCCAGACTGCCGCCATCGACCAGAATGATCTCGATGTCGGCACCACGCAGGGATTGCAACGGGGCCAGCGTCTTCCGAATGACCCCCGCTTCGTTGAGTGTGGGGACAATGACCGACAGCATTACAGGGCGCCACTACAGCTGCTGCCTTGACCGGCGGTGCAGCCGTAACAGTGATCGGCTACGTAGATTGGGGTGTTTTCCAGGCGGTGATGCAGCAGATCTTGCAGATGGAGGGGGTTGTTGCCGTGTTGAATTCCCTGTCGCAGCATCTGGTTGAAATCGCAGTCGTAGAGATATCCCTTGTAATCCACGCTGATGAGAGTTCTGCACATCACGCTGCCCAGGTTGTCATCCTGATGTGCTTCCTTCAGCAGGGCCATGTAGGGTTCGAATTCCCCTTTCGAGATCAGCGTGCTGCCAAAGCGGGCGATGGGCATGTTGGCGAGGCTGAACAGGTGGTTGAATCGTATGCCATATTGTTTAAGCAAAATGCGCTTGTAGTCGGCTTCCAGGCTGGTTTGGGGGGGAGGGAGATGTGGGCCGGCCGGATTGTAGACGAGGTTGAGTGTGAGTCCGCTGCCAGGCTGTCCGTAGCCGAGGGTGTTGAGTTGTTGCAAGCCCTGGATGCTGCGGGAAAATACGCCCTTGCCCCGTTGGCTGTTGACGTTTTCTTCAAGGTAGCAAGGCATCGAGGCGATCACTTCTACCTGCCGTGATGCAAGGAAGTCGGCCAGCCCTTCCTGACCTGGCTCGCTGAGGATGGTGAGATTGCAGCGGTCCATGACATGGATTCCGCGTTCCCGGGCGCCCGTTACCAGCCGTCTGAAGCCGGGATTGAGTTCCGGTGCACCACCGGTCAGATCCAGGGTCCGAATTGCGCGAAACCCGGCCACTTTTAGTACGAGACTGAGGTTTTCCGCATCCATCTGCTCGGTACGGTTGGGTCCTGCATTGACGTGGCAGTGCAGGCAGCTCTGGTTGCAGGTATATCCGAGGTTGACTTGCAAGGTACTGATATCCTCCCGTTTCAATGCCGGGAAGTCGGTATTCTTGAGGTAGGGGAGCATGTCGTGCATTGCGGTATTCGGTGGTTGGGTTGGTGCGCCGAAGTATGCCGCAATACATCATTTCCCGCCATGTGCTTTCTTTGTTTTATGTCGTTGTATTGTAACTACTCAGCTCACTTCTGAAATCCATCATCTCTGCGTCAAAAAATGCTCATTTACACTTGTAAACGCACATTTTTCGCCGTGATCTAGCGGATTTCATAGGCAATCCGAACAGCTACTGCTTATCTGAACTACTGGCTGAGTAGTTACGTCGTGTCTTGTGATTGGCCGGGGTAGCTGGAAAAAGCGGCAAGGTGAATGCGGCAGGTGAATGAAAACGTTACAATAAACCGCACGGGTTGAGCCGTTACCTGGCTCATCCCGGGAATCTGGGCAGTTACAATGCAAATTGATTACTTGTTGAGTAGTTGTGAATCATTTGAAAAGACAGGTACAAACCGACAATCCATTATGAACTGGCTTAGACAAACCCCTACGATACCGTTTGCAGTGGTTGCGATTTTGCTGGCCCTGGCCCCCTTTCAACCTGAACCCCACCTTATCGAAAAGCTGCGGATGCTGGGTCAGGGTACGCTGACGCGTCCGATGGACATCTTTGACCTTGCCCTGCATGGTACGCCCTTGGCACTGTTGCTGGTCAAACTGTTTATCGTCGATCGCAAGCCACCCCCCGATTCATCGCATGAGTAGCGAATCGTTCTTTCGTAGTAGCGGCTATCTGCAGGATGGGATGATAGTCGATGGCGAAGACGAACCGCATCCGATTGCCGATTTTTCGCCCTTTCTGCGGACACTGCTGGTTGCCGATGGCACGGTGACCAAGGCGCTGGAGGCCTTTTTCTGGGAGCCAGTAGCGGTCCAGCAGGTCAGTCAGCATGAAATTGTACCTGCTGAGCCGGTGGCCGGGCTGCAGTACTCTGCCGGACAACCTCTGTTGCATCGCGAGGTCAGTCTTACCGGGCGGCACAGCGGACGTCGCTATGCGTTGGCTCGTTCCATCCTGGCGCTCGAAAGCCTGCCACCCCATTTTGCGCAGGCGATATTGTCGGGAAAGATGGGAATAGGGGAGCTGTTGCGTGAGCAGGGAGTTGAGACTTACCGCGATATAGTCAATCTGCAGTTTCACCGCCGCGGCCAGTCTCAGGATGACAGTCTTGAAAGCCTCAAGGATGATGTTGTTTCCCGTTCGTACCGGATCAGTGTGAGTGGGGTTCCGGCTATTCTGGTAACTGAGTACTTCCCTGTCAGCCTGTATTCGACATAGTGTAATGGGTCGAACGCGTTGTCGTAGCGACGAATATTTTACTTGAATCTGAGGCTTGAACAGGATGCCTGACATCGTGGTTGGGCCTCGGATTCGGGTTTCAGGTGCAGGCACAGAAAGGGATTTCCATGATTTATGTGAAAAGATCGGAGCAGGGCGAGATTACCCAAATTGAATTTTCCCCGGCTCCCGGGTTTGAACAGTCCAACCTGTTTGATCCCGAAATCAATACCTATCTGCAATCCTCCGCAGAAAACAGCCAGTTGATAAAGGAAGTGCTCGACCGGGTCGACCTGGAAATGGGGCGTGTGCTGGAAGACCTTATTGATGTACTGGTCGACAAGGGTGTCATGAATTTTACCGACTTGCCTGAACCGGTACAAAACAAACTGCTCTTCAAGAAAAGTCTGAGAAATGCGTTACATACAAGCTATGCACTTCCTGATGAGATTCCCCTGTAAGCCAAACCTGGCGCTGCATGAAAACAGATACCGAATCCTGATATCAGCCTTCGCCTGATCTTGGCTATCCATTAAGAGGCTTTGTTCATTGGCTCTGATGATTTGGCGCGCATTCGTACATGAATAATTCGACCAGGTTCAGATTGGATGGTCTCCACTGAACCCTTCTCTGCGAGTGGCAACAGATTGCCGGTTTATTGCGGACTGGTTCCTGACTGATCAAGATAAACACTCTACATTGCCGGTACCAGAAAGAGATGGGCCGGAATGACTGTGTTCGATTCACAGGCTTCCTGCTACAAACAACAAAAATAACGCAGATAATCTGGAGATAAAAAAAAATGGGTATTGAACAACAGGGTACTGATCAGCAACCTACTACTCCTCAAACTACCACCAATGCAACACCGCTGTATGCAGAGAACGACTGGATAGATGTGGCAGCCAATTCAAAAGATACTGTTATCAATGTACTGCAGAACGATGAAGGTTATATCGACACGTCATCGACGATAACCGGGTTCGAGCAGCCTGCCAATGGTGTTGTCACAAAAAATGCTGATGGTACCTTCAGTTATACTCCCAACCCAGGTTATGCGGGCAAGGACACATTTACCTATGTAATAACCGATGCAGCTGGCAATGAAGCCCGGGCATTGGTGGAAGTCTATGTCATTGGTAGCGGTAGTACCGGCTCTGATGGTGAGGATGGTTGCGATGCCCCTGGTGCAGTTTGCAATGCCGAGCCGGATGCAAAATGGGATGATGCCTTTACCGAGGAAAATCAGCCTGTCGTCATCGATGTTCTGGCAAATGACAAGGATCCTGATGGTGACAAACTGACGATTGTCGGTTTTACCCAACCCCGGCATGGAACCGTCACGATGAATGAGGATGGTACGTTCACCTATGTACCGGATACCGGGTTCAGTGGTCCGGATGAATTCGAGTACTCAATCAATGACGGTGTCAATGACTGGGGCGATACGGCCAAAGTCTCGATAATTGTTGGCGAGGTCAATCAGGCACCTGAAGCTGTGGATGATGCGGCCTCTACCGCCGAAGGTCAGCCTGTTGTTATTAATGTGCTGTCGAACGATTCTGATGCGGATGGTGATGCGTTGACAATATCTTCTGTCACTGCGGCCAACGGAAGTGTAGAAATCAATGCGGATGGCAATCTGGTTTATATGCCAAATGCAGGATTCCACGGTGTTGATACCTTTACCTATACAGTCAGTGATCCATCTGGTGCGACAAGTACGGCAACCGTTACTGTCAATGTTCACCAGAGCAATGAAGTCCCCATTGCCGTAAATGACAGTGCTGTTACCCAGCAGGATAGCCCTGTGGTCATTTCTGTTCTCTCCAATGATTCGGATGCTGATCAGGATTCCTTGACCATCACAGATTTCGAGCAGCCTGCCAATGGTAGCGTTGTGCAAAATCCCGATGGTAGCTTCAACTATACGCCAAAGCCCGGTTTTACCGGTACGGATGTCTTTACCTATACCGTAAGCGATGGCCATGGTGGTTTGGACACCGCATCGGTGACAGTGAATGTTGCTCCGATCATGCAACCGGAAAATGACCGTCCCGATGCGGATACCGATGTGGCATTCACCAGTGAAAATCAGGCAACCGTTATAGATGTGCTTGCCAATGACCGAGACGACGATGGTGATTCGCTGACCATCAGCGATTATTCGCAACCTGGTCATGGCGTGATCTCCCTGAATGCGGATGGCACCTTCAGCTATACGCCTGCGGAAGGTTTTTCCGGTATCGATTATTTTAATTACACTATTGATGATGGCAATGGGGGAACGGATTCAGCCAAGGTTTATGTCTGCATTCATTCCACCAATGAAAAGCCCGATGCAGAAAATGATTTTTCAACCACCAGCGAAAATCAGGCTGCAGTAATTGATGTGCTTGGAAATGATTCGGATGTGGATGGAGATCCGCTCTATATAGCAGGCTTCAGTTCTGCCGCAAACGGTGTGGTGACATTAAACTCTGATGGCACGTTCAATTACACACCCAATAATGGGTTCAGTGGGATGGACACCTTTACCTACACGATTATGGATGGTGAAGGTGGTGTTGATACCGCAACCGTGCAGATTATTGTCCAGCAGGTCAATGTAGCGCCTGAAGCCGCCGATGATGAAATAACGACTGATGAAAGTCAGCAGATCACCATTGATGCATTGGCCAATGACGATGACCCGGATGGCGATAGCTTGCATGTTATTTCATTCGGTCAACCAGATCATGGAGTTGTCGTGCAGAATGCTGACGGGACTTTCAGCTATACGCCGACATCCAACTTTTATGGCATGGACAGTTTCACCTATACCGTTTCTGACGGACAAGGTGGAACGGATACTGCTGCCGTAAGAATAATTGTCAACAGTGTCAATGTTGATCCTGTGGTAGGAGATGATGAAGCGGTCACCAATGAAGACCAGGCTCTCGTTATTGATGTTCTGGCCAATGATACCGATGGTGATGGAGATCTGCTGACGATTGAAAGCATTACCCAGCCACAGCATGGCAGTGTGGTACAAAATTCTGATGGCACGCTCAGTTATGATCCTGAGCCCAATTTCAATGGCAATGACAGCTTTACCTATACCATTAATGATGGTAACGGCGGAACAGATACTGCGACGGTCTATGTTTGCATTAAGCCCGTCAATGATGCTCCTGTAGCAAACAATGATCAGGCCAGTGTAGATGAAGACCAGTCGGTCACCATTGATGTTCTGGCCAATGATACCGATCTTGATGGTGATACGCTGAGTGTCCAGAGTTTTGGCCAACCTGAAAATGGGAAAGTGGTACAAAATGCCGATGGCAGCTTGACGTATACTCCAAATGCAGAATTCAGTGGCGTGGACAGCTTCAGTTATACGATTTCTGATAGCAATGGTGGTACTGACACCGCAACAGTTCAGATCAATGTCAAGGATGTCAATGATACTCCTGTCGCTGCAGATGATGATGTTGTCACTGCAGAAGAACAGGCGATTATTATCGATGCACTTGCCAATGATAGTGATCCCGATGGCGATGCCTTGATGGTTGAAAGTTTTTCCAATCCTGCTAACGGCACCGTTGTCCAGAATCCGGATGGCACTTTTACTTATACCCCAGGTGCTGATTTCCATGGTACCGACTCATTTACCTATACCGTAAATGATGGTCATGGAGGAAATACGACTGCTTCTGTCCATATCATGGTCAATAATGTCAACGATGCTCCGGTTGCAGCGGATGACACAGCAACTACTAATGAAGATCAGTCAGTGACCATCGATGTGCTGAGCAACGATACCGATATCGATGGTGATTCACTGAGTGTCGAAAGCTTTGAACAACCAGCCCACGGTAGCGTCGTTCAGAACGCAGACGGCACCTTCAGCTATACCCCGGAGGCCGACTTCAATGGCGCTGATTCGTTCACCTACACCATCACTGATGGCAACGGAGGCACCAGCGCAGCAACCGTCCAGGTTGTGGTTGCCAGTGTGAATGATGATCCGATTGTTGGTGATGATGAAATAGTCACCAATGAAGACCAGGCTATTACTGTTGACGTACTTGCCAATGACTCTGATACAGAAGGGGATCAGCTGACAATCGAAAGTATTACCCAGCCAGCACATGGCAGTGTAGTGCAAAATGCTGACGGCACCCTCAGCTATATTCCTGAGGAAAATTTCAACGGTAATGACAGTTTCACCTACACCATCGACGATGGCCATGGTGGTAATGAAACGGCCACAGTTTACGTCTGCGTCAAGCCGGTAAATGATGGACCGGTAGCAGTTGATGACAGTGCAGCAACAGATGAAGATCAGTCTGTCACAATCAATGTACTGAGCAACGATACCGATATCGACGGTGATTCACTGAGTGTTGAAAGCTTCGACCAACCTGCTCATGG
>CAYTPO010000050.1:0-6908 GCA_964439815.1 uncultured Thiotrichales bacterium | reverse complement strand
CTTATCCTGTTCGTCAAATAGCTCTGCTATTCTCCTCACACGATAAACTGACTTAATTCAACCCCAGTTATTTTCGCTTCAAACGGTTAAGCCCGACAGCCTCCTAGGTAAACAGCTCAACTTCGCCCCGTATGGGCCTGGTGTTGATTTTCCTGATGATATCCCTCTCCTGCTCGATGACTGGCTGCGTAGAGGAATTCTCCAGCTTCTTCATCATCAACTTGCCACTCGCCGGGAAGTACAAGATCTTTCTTGGATAGTCTCCTCCCAGGTCCTTGCTTTTTATTTGCAAACCCTCACTGGCAACGTATTTGCAAATGAAATCAACATTTCTCAACCCTATGTTCTGTCCCATACCGGCAATATTGGCGCCACCGAACAGTTTAATTTCCAGATTTTTCCGTTTGCCTCCATATTTCACGATGTCATTGAGCAAATGTTCCATGGCATAGTTTCCATACCTCAAGGCATCATTGACGATATCCTGCTTGCCGTCACCACCGGAAGGCAACATGAAATGATTCATGCCGCCTATGCCGTTTTCGGGGTCACGAATACAGGCGGCAACACAGGATCCCAACACCGTACTGATACAATCTCCGGTGCGGGTTATGTAGTATTCTCCCGGCTTTATCTTTGCAATGATACCGTTATGCTGGGCGTTCCAGTATCTGTGAATGGATTCGAAACCCGGTAGTGTTGAAGGAAGCCTGTCTGCCTGCAGTTCCGCGATCATTCAAGCTGCCTTCTTGTAAACAGTCTTGCCCAACAGCTCAAACTTGTCAGTCACCTTGTAGAGTGCCTCGGAATGCCCCACAAACAGACGACCATCATCAGCCAGAATTCTCTCGAATTTTGCGAACAGCTTGGTTTGCGTCTGTTTGTCGAAATAGATCACCACATTACGACAGAAGATGATGTCCATCGGCCCCTTCATTGGCCAATTGTCCATCAGATTGAGTTGTCTGAAGGTAATCATGTCTCTGATCTCCTGCTTGATGCGTACCTTGCCGGCATTACTGCCCTTTCCCTTGTCAAAGTACTTATCAAGGTAGACTGAAGGCATACCATTTACTCGATCATTATCGTAGATACCGGTAGCTCCGTGAGCCAACACCTCAGAATCGAGGTCTGTCGCCAGAATTTTCAGATCCCAGGATGACAGGCCGGGAACCGATTCCTTGAGGGCCATGGCAATCGAATAAGGCTCTTCTCCTGTCGAACATCCCGCCGACCAGATCCGGATTCGGCTACCTCTCGGCTTCGCTCGCATCAACTGTGGAATCACCTCTTTGGTCAGGAACTCGAAATGGTGCATTTCCCTGAAGAACGAGGTGAGATTGGTGGTAATCATATTGGTAAACTGTTCCAGCTCCCGGCTGTCACCACTTTCAAGCACCTTGATATATTCGGAGAATGAACTGAGTTTCAGTGCTCTCAAGCGCCTCGTTACCCTGCCATAGACCAGCTCCCTCTTGTTGTCTGCCAGATGGATACCTGTCAATCGGTCGGACAGCTTCTGAAAGTAGTTGAATTCCTTGTCTGAAAATTCGTATTGTCTTTGACTCATTAGAACAGCTCCACGCTTCCGGTACTTTTAATATATATTTTGTCTTTCTGGATATATTCTATGTCTTCAAACAATTGAAGCAAAAGTTTCTTTTCATCATCCAGGGTATAACATTCCAATATTCTCGCGTACATCTCTTCCTGATCGCTCTCATCCTTGAACTCCAAATACTGGGCAAGGTGCTCCAGAGAAATAATGACATGCTCCATCCGCTGAGTCAGCCTGTCATAAAACTGGAAGGGCTCCATGGATGCGACCAGAGTATCCTTTATGAAGTTGGCAATATCGCTCGCTTCCTCCAACTTGCCAACTTCATCTTTTTCCCGTTTTTCCAGGATGTGTGATAACCTGTCCGCAGCCGAAGCGACCTTTATAAAATTGAAAGACAAACACTTTATTCCCGCCTCACCTGCAGCCAGGGCATTCCTTATTTGCGAAACACTGATATCCAGTGCATGCGCGACTTCCTCATCATCACGTTCTTTTCTTGCGTCGTTTGTCATTGCCGTATCCAATTTATAATTCTGATCGCGTTTATCTGGAGAGCAGAACTGGATCGATCCCAACGGATTCACAGAAACCCAGAATCAATTCCGACGGAGTACCCTTCCAGGGAGAAACACCCCTGACGCCACAATGGCTGGCATAGGCAAGTAACAACTGAACCCCGGCCGTATCCACGGACTGGACGCTACTGGTATCCACATTTCCTGGCAATTGGCTCGACAATGCGGTATCCAGCAAGGATTTTACCGTTGCTGCATTCTTGATATTGACCTCTGCAGGAAGGCTGATAAACGCTGCATTTTTATTGATATCCGTCATTAAATAACCCCTTTTTTATTATTATTCTAAATGAATTATTCTGCTGATTGTCATGCCCCTGAAACTCCCATCTACCCTGACCTATCGAGGTGGGAAGGTAAAACCATTGGAGTCGATACTAGTTTGGCAACTGTGTGATCTCCTTGCCCACTTCTACTTCAATCATATGATTGATATTGAGCAAGATAATCATTTTTTCATCAACCGTTGCCAGTCCCTTTATGTATTCCGTGGAAACCACGGTTCCCATGGAGGGCGTCGACTCGATGGCTCCCTCATTGAGGTTGTACACCTCGGATACGGCATCGACAACCATTCCTACAACGCGCTCGGAGTGATCCTCCGAACGCGTCTTTACGACAATAACAACGGTTGTCGGCCCAAAATCACTCTTGTCCAGGCCAAAACAATCACGCAGATCGATAATCGGAACTACCGTGCCTCTGAGATTGATGACGCCCAGCACATGATCCGGTGTATTGGGGATGGGTGTGGCACCTTCCCATCCCTTGATTTCCTGAACATTCAGGATATTCAAACCGTATTCCTCACCCGCCAGCATGAAGGTGAGGTACTGGTCAGTCCCCTGGTTGATATGTATGTTTTTCTCGGCTACATTTTCTACTTGTGAAGTATTGTGCATGTCAAAAGCTCTCTGTTAAATTTGTTTTACGCGGCTTCCAGGCTGGGGCTACCCAGTTTTCCCTGACTGAGCAAATGCTGTCTGATCAGGCTGGCAACGTCCATGATCAGTGCGACCGTCCCATCCCCCAGAATCGTCGCACCAGACAGTGCATCAACCTTGCGATAATTCTTTTCCAGACTCTTGATAACCACTTGCTGCTGACCTTGCAGTTCATCAACAAAAAGACCAACGCGCTTTCTTTCAGCTTCCACAACAACCAGCAGTCCATCCTCGAAGTTCTTCACCTCGGTCTGCAGACCAAATATCTTGTGCAAACGCAACACCGGAATATATTCGTCCCTGAGCTTGTACAGATCTACTTTTCCCTTGTAACGCTTTATAAGGCGGGGATTGACCTGCAGTGATTCATCAATCGAAAGCATTGGTATGACATAGGTCTCCGTACCCACCTTGACCAGCTGCCCATCGATGATCGCCAGCGTTAACGGCAGGCGAATACTGATCGTGCTACCCTTGCCTTCCTCGGAAATGATATATATCTGCCCGCCCAGCTCATTGATGTTTCGACGTACGACATCCATGCCAACCCCCCGGCCGGAAATATCACTCACCACGTCAGCGGTCGAAAACCCGGGTTCAAAGATCAGATTGTTGATTTCTTCATCAGTCAACTTATCATCAGACCCGATGACACCATTTTCTATGGCCTTTTCAACCACCCGCTTCTTGTTGATGCCTGCGCCATCATCGGTGACCTCGATCACGATATTGCCACCCTCATGAAAGGCACTCAGTCCGATAGTGCCGGTCTCGGGCTTGCCCAGCGATACACGTTTGTCAGGCATCTCCAGACCATGGTCCAGCGAATTTCTTACCAGATGCACCAAGGGATCCGCAATTTTTTCCAGAACTGTCTTGTCCAACTCGGTGCTCTCTCCCGAGATTTGCAGTTCGACCTTCTTCCCGAGCTTGGAGCTCATATCCCTGACCAGCCGCGGAAAGCGGTTGAACGAACTGCTAATCGGCAACATGCGAATCTGCATTGCCGTCTCCTGAAGTTCACGCGAGTTCCGGGTGAGCTGCCCAAGTCCATCTCTGAGCGACTCGATCTGGGACATATTGAATTCTTCGGTAAACTGACTGAGCATCGATTGCGTAATGATCAACTCACCCACCAGATTGATGAGCGTGTCGATCTTGTCGATACTTACCCGTATCGAACCCGCTTCTCCAGAAGGTTTCTTCTTTGCCTTTGCCGGCGCAGCCTTTTTAGCGGGCGCCTCACGCTTCGCCTCCGGTTTTTCCTTTTCCACTTCGGCCGCAACTTTCTCTGCGGGGGCAGCTTCAGCACCCTTGCCACTCTGCTCGGCCCCGGCTTCAGGCACTTCCCGCACAGGCGGCTCTGCTTGTGTCATTCCTACCTCTGCTGCGCCCTCAACAGGGGCCTGCGCACCCTCTCCCTGGGGGGTTGCTTGCACATCATCTTCAACCAATGGTTCGATATTGATTTCACAATCACCCTCGATCCAGGAAAAGACTTCCCGTATCCGATCCCTGGGTGCATCAGTTTTCAGTTCCAATCTCCAACCCAGATAGTTTTCCTCCGGGTTGAGATTGTTAAAATCCGGAATCTTGTTGAGATTGCAGACTACCGACAGAACGCCCAGCGCCCTCAATTCGGCAAAGAGACGATAGGGTTCATTACCGTTTTTCAGAATATCCGGACGGGGAAAGAAATCAATGGTCCAGCCCGAAGCATTCTCGGGTAGCTGCGCTTCTTCCGCACTATCGGCAGCGCTTGCGGAAGCACTTTCAGGTTCCGGCTGCTTGTCCGTCGCTTCTTCCTTGGAAGCCAACATCACTTCCAGCCTTTTCTTTAGATCATTGACCCGTTTTTCATCGATATCTTCTTCATCACGGGTCGCATCGATCATTTCACGAAGGCAGTCCACCGATTCCAGCAGCAGATCGACAGCGGCAGTGGTGACATCTCGCTCATGCGAACGCATCTGGTCGAGCAATGTCTCCATGACATGGGTAAAACCGGCGATTTCCAACATATCGAAGGTAGCACTACCTCCCTTGATGGAGTGGGCGGCTCGAAAGATCGTATTGATTTCCTCAACATCGACCTCACCAGTCCCAAGATTGAGTAGTCCTGTCTCCATTACGTCAAGGCCTTCGCTACATTCTTCGAAGAAGACCTCTAGAAATTCCGACATATCCATGGACATTGCTTATACCTCAGCTTTTATTAATTCGTTTAAATCCCTGAAGGCCAATCAGCACAAGACCTTATTGATGGTAGCCACCAACACTTCCGGATCAAAGGGTTTGACGATCCAGCCGGTCGCACCGGCATCCCGGCCTTTCATCTTGCTATCTGTTGAACCTTCAGTCGTCAGGGTCAAAATGGGCTTGCCATTGTAGGCAGGCAGGTTTCTCAATGAGCGGATCAGCTCTATGCCATCCATTTTTGGCATATTGATATCGGTCAGGACCAGATCAACATCCAGCTCCTTAGCCAGTTCCAATGCCTCTACCCCATCAATTGCTTCGTAAACATCAAATCCGGCCCGTTTCAACGTATAGGTAACCATTTGTCTCATCGAAGGCGAATCATCCACTGCCAGAATCTTTTTCATTTTTTCTCCGCTTTTTAATAATCCATCGAGAATTCAATCGAGCTGCAACTATTCATGTTTCTTGGTGAGCAAGTTTGATGCCAACTTGAAATTTGTCGTATTGGCTGACGGACGGAAATGATCTCTACAGCAGGATGAGATACAGCCCGCAAATGACCGGATAGTTGCTGGAACAAAATGTTCTCCCGGGGGAACAGGGTTGCCATACACGCTCATCCAGGAACTGCTTTTGTGATAGGGGCGCTGCTTTCATCGGCGAGCAGCAGGAAAGAATTCAGCAGATCACATTTTTCCCGCCACCCCCCCTGACATGCCTCCACCTCTCGGCTCTTTTGCGCTATAAGGTTTCCCAACAGCAACTTATCGGCAATAACAGCGTTATGGATAACAGACAGCACAAGAAGGATTCCTACTTCAATCAGACCACTGAAGTCGGTATAACACTCACTGGAGACCAGGCCAAACTGCTGCAGGCGTCACTCTCCAACACCCTGTCGGACTTCAAGGATGAGTATGCGAGTGGCGACACGGAGATCGAAATAGATACTTCATCAAAACCGGGTTTATCCGACTACAATGCAGAAAATCTTGCAGATACCGAAATAGATGAAACTGCGGCTCCTGCATTGGTAAGGCTGGAGGGGAATCTGCCTGAAAGACGTTTCAATGAAATCAAGCAGCATGTTCTGGGGTTTCATTCGCTGCTCGAAAAAGGGTTTGAAACCTCAGTGACCATCGCCGGCTTCCCCGACTTCCATGAAATCCGTTTGCGCAGCATCAGCATGTACGAATCAGGTGCCCTGTATATCGAAGGAGAGAATAACAATGGCGAATGGGTAAGTATTTTCAGCCACATTCAGACCATCAGTTATGCCCTTACGCGGCAGCGATCCAGTCAGAGAAAGAAAAGCATTCAGGAAATAGAATTCAACCAGGTATGAAACGCGCTTCAAGAAAGCAAACATCATCCTGAACTCGGAGTTTCACCCCCAGTGATTTTCGCTTCAAACGGTTAGGTCCGACAGCCTCCTAGTCGTTACCAATCTATCTCATCAACAGGTCAGGTAGCTCTTGCACATGCTGGACGACCAGCTGTGGGAAAACATCATGTGGCCATTCGGGATGCTCCTGAGGCGTGACCCAGGCCGCCATGGCACCACAGTGCAGTGCGCCAATCACGTCACGATCCGAGTCATCCCCCACATGCAGCAGATCACCCATG
>CAYTPO010000049.1:0-7192 GCA_964439815.1 uncultured Thiotrichales bacterium | reverse complement strand
GGGCGAATTTGGTTACCGCAGGAATGCGGCGAAACATGCAGCGTAGCCTTTTCTACCCTCTGCTGATGATTAATCCCGCCTTATTCATGGTGGATCGCGGATCCTGGCGCTGGACTGGTGCGTCTGGGCGCCGCTCTGGAGTGAAATTTGTGGTAATCGCTACAGCTTGAGTGAAGCGCAAGCGCAGGCGTGCCAGAACAAGCCAGGGCCGTGATAGGCTGAAGCCTCTCACCATTTGGGTGAAGCGGGACTGCCAAGGGTTTGTCATGGTTTTCATTTACTTATCATAGGCTTTAGCCGCCACCATGAATAAGACGGGTTAATACGCCACCAAATCAGGTTTGGTGGCGTACTGGTTTACATGGCGGGATCGCCCACGCGATTATTGAGTCCTGATCTGAATGAAGCGTCGTGGCCGCTCCACCCATTCGTAGGCCTCTTCCTGCTGGGCAGTGGCGCATTTGGAGGCGCAGCCGCCACAGGCTTCAGTGCTGCATTTGATGACGCGCCCTTTCTCTATCCACTTGTCCAGCATGCCGCGTACGGCTTCGGGATCGGCGTCGAAATGCAAAGCGATATCCCGAAGTGAGACATGTTTGCGCTCCTGCATGTAGGCCTTGATATCCAGCAGCATCAGCTTTGCCCAAAGGCAGTCTGCACAGTCCCTGTCGGTTTGCGCTCGGCCCATTTGCGTAGCAGGATGACGCTGACAAAACCAACCAGAAGCAGGCTGATGATCCAGGCTGTCGAGCTGGTGGGGTGTCGGCTGAAAGTGGCTGTCTGATAGAACAGTGTCGCGGTGGTGTAGGCGACCGATGTCGTCCAGACCGCTACGAAGGCTGCCCAAGGAGCCCCGGCTTCACGCACGATGGCGCCTATGGTAGCTGCACAGGGGAAGTACATCAGGATGAACAGCAGGTAGGCGAAGGCACCGATCTGCCCGTCGAAGCGATCCTGCATGGCACCAAATACGCCCTTGTTGACGGCAAGCTCCTCGGCTGCGCGGCTGCTATCCTCGATATCACCAACGCCCATGCCCAGAGGGTCGAGCAGTGCGTCGCTGACGGCAGAGAGATTGGCAGGAATGGTGGCTGCGGCCGTTTTCAATGCATTCCACAAGCTGAATGGAGCGGCATCATCGTCTTTCGAATCGCCACTCAATGAAGCATAGAGAGAATCTAGGGCGCCGACGACCACTTCCTTGGCCATGACGCCGGTAAAGATGCCGACGGTAGCGGGCCAGTTGTCTTCGCTGATGCCCATTGGACCAAAAACCGGAGTAACCGCCTGGCTCACCGCGCTGAGGATGGACTGGTCGGTATCTTCGTTGCCGAAACTGCCGTCCCTGCCGATGGAGTTGAGTACGCTGATGATCACGACCATGACCACGATGACCTTGCCCGCGTCGCGCAGAAACAGTTTGACCCGATCCCAGGTGCGCAGGAGGACACCCTTGAAGGAGGGCATGTGATACGGTGGCAGCTCCATCATGAAGCCGGTACTCTGACCGGGCAGTAATGTCCGTTTCATGATCAGCCCGGTGCCAATGGCGGCAAGTATGCCGATCAGGTAGAGGCCGAAGACCAGGTTTTGTCCGTTGCGGGGAAAGAAGGCGGCGGCAAACAGCGCATAGACCGGCAGGCGTGCGCCACAGGACATGAATGGGTTCATTAGGATCGTCAGTTTGCGTTCACGCTCATTCTCCAGTGTGCGGGTTGCCATGATGGCCGGCACATTGCAGCCAAAGCCGACGATCAGCGGTACGAAGGCCTTGCCGGGCAGGCCAATGGCCCGCATGGCGCGATCCATGACAAAAGCCGCCCGCGCCATGTAGCCAGAGTCCTCAATGACGGAGAGGAACAGATAGAGTGCGGTGATGATGGGAATGAAGGTGGCCACGACCTCCAGTCCGCCCCCGATGCCGTTGGCCAGCAGCACAACCAGCCAAGGCGGTGCGCCAAGGCGGGTCAGCAGCTCGCCAAAACCATCGACAAACAGAGCGGCGCCAACGCCATCGAAAAAGTCGATGAAAGCGCCGCCGAAGTTGATGGCGAACATGAACATCAGATACATCACCCCCATGAAAATGGGAATGCCGAGCCAGCGGCTGAGTACGGCGCGGTCGATGCGGTCGGTCAGGGTACGGTCGAGCCGGCCCTTTTCCTTGATGACGGCGCGCGCCAGCGCATGAGCATGGCTGAAACGGGTGCTGGAGATATGGATGTCAGCGTCTTCGCCCGAGCGGTCGCGGATGATTTTCTGCCAGCGGGCAACCTTCTTGCGCAGTGCCTCGTCTGCCTGCGAGAGGATGCCTTCATGACCTTCCAGCATCTTCAGCGCCAGCCAGTGCTTGACGCAGTGTTCACGTTTGCAGCTGATGTCGTTGATCAGATCGGCGACAGCCTGCTCCACGGTTTCCTCGTGCGCCAGCCGGTAACCAGTGGTCTTTTCGCCACAAACAACCTGCTTGATGGCCTGTTTCAGTTGGTCGAGCCCCTTCTCTTTGGTGGCAATCACCGGCACCACGGGGCAACCCAGCGACTGGCCGAGTTTTTCCGTGTCGATCTTGATGCCGCGGCGGGTGGCGATGTCCATCATGTTCAGCGCCACGACCATTGGTACATCCATCTCCA
Organism: uncultured Thiotrichales bacterium; assembly: GCA_964439815.1. Taxonomy (GTDB): domain Bacteria; phylum Pseudomonadota; class Gammaproteobacteria; order UWMA-0217; family UWMA-0217; genus JALSHZ01. The sequence continues at coordinate 4,559 of CAYTPO010000049.1, read as the reverse complement.
GCATCTGCACGGTGAGGTAGAGATTGCGTTCGAGGTTGGTGGCATCGATGACGTTGATGATGACGTCGGCTTCGTGAGAGAGGAGATAGTCGCTGGTGACCTTTTCGTCCAGTGAGCTGGCATCGAGAGAATAGATACCCGGCAAGTCGATGGCGGTGACTTCCATCTTGTCGAGCTGGAACTTGCCCATCTTGCGTTCGACAGTGACGCCCGGCCAGTTACCGGTCTTTTGGCGAATGCCGGTGAAGGCGTTGAACAGCGCGGATTTACCGCAATTGGGGTTGCCGGCCAGGGCGATTTGCAGACCGTCCTTGTGGCCCATGGTTTCGGGCAGCGAACAATCCAGGGTGGGTTCGTCCATGATTACTCTCCGCAGGCTTCCAGTTTCTGGATCAGAATACGGTCGGCAACGCCGCTGCCTACCGCGATGCGGTTGCCGTTCATGCCGATCACTACGCCCTTGCCACGATGGTGCAATACCTCGATTTCGGAGCCGACCATCAGCCCCAGGCTCATCAGGCGTTGCTTCATGAGTCGCCCACCTGTGACATCCACTACGCGTACACAGTCTCCGATGGCTGTTTCATTGAGCGGTCGGGTAACGCTGTTTTCATCCGCTTCGTTGGGCATCTTCATGTTCATCGGCAAACCGGTTGTCTCGTATTTGGTAGTGAATGTGAGCATGAATTGCGACCAGGATTGAAAACACAAATAATACTCACTCTCATTTATGAATGTCAAGTGACACGGACCCCTGTTTCAGTCCCGGACTATTCGCCTTCGAATTCCCCATACAGTATCAAGGTATGGCTGCTCATGGTAAAGCCATGCTCCTTGGCGATTTCCTTTTGCCGTTGTTCGATGATTTCATCATAGAATTCAACGACCTTTCCGGTTTTTACCGAGACCATATGGTCGTGATGTCCCTCGCCGGCCAGTTCGAACACGGCCTGACCCCCTTCGAAATGGTGGCGTTTGACCAAGCCTGCGGTCTCGAATTGTGTCAGCACGCGATATACTGTCGCCAGCCCGATTTCCTCGCCAGATTCGAGCAGCGCCCGGTAGACGTCCTCGGCGGTATGGTGATTATCCGTGGCAGTATCCAGGATCTCCAGGATTTTCATGCGTGGCAGCGTAACCTTCAGGCCAGCCTGTCTGAGATCTTGGTTGTTCATCATTTACTCCCGAGTAATACCTGATTGACTAACACAAAAGTATATAATAAATATTCTCATTTGCACAAAGTACCAGGTTCCTCCAGTGTCGATGAGCCTGTAAAATCGCCCTTTTCCCCGCTTCGGACCTCTCAATTGATCATCAGACCCGTTATGCTGCTTGTTCTGGCGCTCCTGCTGTGCGGGCCTCTGGCGGCTGCGCCTGCCAGTGCGCAGCTTGCTCAAATGGATGATGCCAGCTTTGTGCTGCGTGATGCCACGGGCCAGGTGCGGCAGGCTCATCATGGGGATCAGCCGATGATTCCCGCCTCGACGTTGAAGATACTTACCGCATGGCTGGCGCTGGATTACTGGGGTGAAGACTACCAGTTCCCTACCGAGTTCTACGTTGACAAGGATCATTGGCTGTGGATCAAGGGTTTTGGTGATCCGATGCTGGTATCCGAAGAGCTGGCACAAATCGCGGCGGAACTGGCGCGGCTGTCGCTGCCGGTCATTCGGGGTATCGGAATCGATACCAGCTTTTATGATGAGCATATTCTGATCGATGGTCAGGCCAATAGCGACAATCCCTATGATGCGCCGGTTGCGGCGCTGGTGGCCAATTTCAACACCGTGTACCTGCGGCGCGAACACGGAAGGCTGCAATCTGCCGAGCCACAAACACCGTTGACCGGGGTTGCCAAAAAGCTCGGAGAGCGTATCAGGCAGGGAAAACAGCGGATCAATATTCGCCATGCCCAGGACAGTGGCAGGTATTTTGCAGAGCTGTTGCGATCCAAACTGGCCATGCAGGGCATTGCGACGGGCCAGCAGATCAGAGAGGGTGCAGTGCCGGAGCAGGCAAGGCGGGTCTATCGGCATATGAACAGTCGACCTCTCAGCGAGGTGGTTCGCGCCATGCTGAAATACTCCACCAATCTGATTGCCAATCAGCTCTTTCTCAACCTTGGTGCTGCCCGTTTTGGCGCGCCCGCCACCATGGAAAAGGCGGTGGCCCACGCGCAAGAACAGGTGGCGCGGCAATTCGACTGGGCAGGGTTTGTCATTCATGAGGGTGCGGGTCTGTCACGCAGGAACCGGATGACGGCCCTGCAGATGACGGAATTACTGCAGGTATTTTACCCATACCGGGATCTGCTGAAATCCGCACAGCCCCATGTCCAGGCCAAGACCGGGACGCTCAGGGGCATCAGAACCTATGCCGGCTACCTCAACCTAGAAACCGCAGTTGGATCACGAAAGTCCACGCAAGCCCTTGGCGCACCTGGCGAATCAGAAAAACCTCTTATCACCAACAAGGTGACCACGAGTTTTTCTGATTCGCCATGCACAGCAATTGCTTACGCATCTTTTTCGTGCCCAACCGCGGTTTCTAGGCTCAAAACTTCGCGGGAAATCTGGCCGTTTGCCGTTTTCATCAATCAGGCAGCACCGCATGACTTGCGCAAGAGATTGGTTCGTGAATGGCAGCAAGGCATGCGGTAAGCAGGGATGCCCCGGTCGGATAGCGAAAGGAAAGTGGCAAAGACCATTGGTTGAATGCCACAGGTTTTGACTTGGTAACCGTTTATCGCTAAATTCGCCACTTCCATTGCTCAGGTGCTCCTTCACGGAGTTAAACGGGAAGCCAGTGCGGTTTCGACCAAGTCTGGCGCTGCCCCCGCAACGGTAAGCAGGTTGACCCCATGCAACAGCCACTGTGTTCTGCGCGAACATGGGAAGGCGCATGAGGTGAGGTATCTCCTCTACCTGCAAGCCCGGATACCGGCCTGACGCAGAATCTCCCTCTACAGGCATGCGGGTGGCATGTGGGACAGCTATCATGTTGCAAGCGCACTCTTTCATTGGCCGGGCCGTTCGTCCGGTAATATCAATCGATTTCCAGCACTTACACGACCGGTTCTAGCATGCGGCGTTTGCGTCATGGCGTCTTTTGCCTGCTGGCCAGCGCCCAGTATGCTGTATGGGCGGATATCCTGCCGGAAGTTGTGGTGGAGGAGACAGAGACCGTACCGCGTGTTGGTGATGTCGTATTGTCGGAGACGACTGCTGCCACGACGATCATTTCCGGTGAGGTTCTGTCGCGGCCGGGTACTACGCTGGCTCAGGTTCTGTCGCGTGAAGCCGGGGTGCAGATTCGCACCTCTGGTGGGCTGGGCAGCTATTCAACGGCTACGTTGCGAGGCGCGTCCAGTGATCAGGTGATGGTTTATCTGGACGGGCTGCTGTTGAATGATGCTGCTGGGGGTGGTTTCAATCTGGCTGATATCGAGCTGATGCAGGTCGATCGTATCGAGATTTACCGGGGCTCGACACCGGTGCAGTTGAGTCGGGCATCTCTGGGAGGGGCGATCAACCTTCGCAGTCTGGAAGGTGATGAGGCGTCAGGCTGGAGAGGCACGGTTGGCAGTGGCTCTTTCGATACCCGTCAGGCGGGGGTGTTACTGCAGGGTGTTGCCGGCGAGGCACATGGCCTGGTATCCCTGAATGCGCAACGCAGCGATAACGATTTTCCGTTCCGTAATGACAATGGCACCGTATTCAATCCGGAGGATGATTTCGATGATCATCGCAGGAATGCCGCCATTGACCAGTCGTCACTGTTATTGAAACTGGAGAGGCCGCTCGACAGTAGTGTGCGCCAGGATGTGAGTCTGCACTATTTCAATAAATCCCAGCAGATACCCGACCAGAAGAATTCGGCCTACAACCACGCCTTGCTGGACACTCAGACCTTGCGTCTGCAGTTCAATCAACGGTATGACGCCATCCGGCAGTCGCAATGGAATTCACGGATTGGATTCAATATCTCGCGCAAGCATGAAGAATATCGTGATCTTCAAAGTGCGATCGGATTGGGAAGGCAACATAGTCGCTGGCGAACTGATACGGCAGGTATCGACAATTATTGGGAGCATGTCGGCGAGGTGCGGAGCTTCTTGCTCTCTGCCGATCTCAGGCAGGAAAACTATCATCAGGATGATCTCCTCGATAACCGTCCGGAAAGTGAAGCCCGCCGCAGGGAATTGTCGCTGGCGCTACAGGAAAGCCTGTTTTTCTTGAATGATCACCTCTTGCTGGCACCGGAGCTTCGCTATCAGGCAACGGAAGATGACTTTGATGTGTCGGTAATGTCGTTTGCCGGAACGTCCCTGAACCGACGGGTTTCCCATCGGGAATGGAGCCCGAAGCTTGGTGCGCGTTATGCACTGAATGATTTCACAACCTTGTCGGTGAATATTGGCCGTTACCAACGACTGCCTTTGTTTTTCGAGCTGTTTGGGGATCGTGGCCTGTTTCTGGGGAATGAATCGCTGAAGCCCGAATCAGGCCTCAATATCGATATGGGCATACGCTGGGAAAATCGTGGCCTGGTGGGAT
>CAYTPO010000048.1:0-22800 GCA_964439815.1 uncultured Thiotrichales bacterium | reverse complement strand
TTGTGAAAAAAAGGTGCGTCATTCTGGCGCAGGCCAGAAACCAGGGAATAGGGCTGCGGCCTTGAAGTGTTTTTTTACATGCGGGATCAGGGGTTGGTAGCTGTAAGGTAGTGCGGCAAAGCCGCTGGTTTTGAGTTCTATTGTTTCAGCATCGCACCTGGATTCCGGCCTATGCCGGGAATGACGGAGTTGTGAAAAAAAGGTGCGTCATTCTGGCGCAGGCCAGAATCCAGGGAATGAGGCACAGGATCTATTGCCGTGCCATCCTTATTCCCCGGCGTTCTTGGCTGCATGCTTGATCGCAGCAATCTGTTCCATTGTAAATGCGGTGGAGCGTCCTTTTTCTTCCAGTTGGTTCAGCAGGGCTGTGGCTTCTTCTAGCAGGGTGGTTTGTTGTTTGGGGGAAAAGAGGTTCATGGCCTGGGCGATGATGGCAGGGTCTTCGCTGAGCAGGGTGGCGGCGAGTTCTTCGGGTGTGATGGGGGAGTCTTTGCTGAGCAGGTCTGCGATTAGTGGATTTTCCAGCAGTGTGTAGTGCAGGGCGCGGGCATTGTCTTCGTCTTCGAGTGTGGCCTGGGCGACGGGGTCGTCTCCGGCGGAGGCCTGGATGGCCTGCATCATGGGGGCCATGAGTTTCTGGATGGCGCTACGGATGGGTGTCAGGTCACCGGGCAGGGAGGCACTGGCTTCGAAGGCCTGGTCGAGTCTGCTTTTCAGGTTGAGAATGTCCTGGCTTTCGGCCTGGCTGTCGAGCGATACGATGTCCTGTACCAGCTGCTGAAAGTCTTCCATGAATTGTTGGTGTGCCAGTTCATCCCGCTGTCGCGCTGCTTCGACGCTGTCGGCGGTGATCTGGTCGGCGTCCGCAAACAGGGGGTTGTTGTATTTGCGTTTCTGATGGCGTTCGTGGGTACCGGGCTTTTCGCTGAAGGATATGCTCATGAGGGGATGCTGGTTGATTGATGGCGGGGCGTATTGTGCCAGTTTCCTTGCTGTTCAGGGAGCCAGGCGCGCAATTTCCCATTGGCCGTTCTTCAGCCGGTACTCAAAGCGATCGTGCAGTCTGTTGGGACGGCCCTGCCAGAATTCGATGGTTTCCGGCACCACACGATAGCCTCCCCAGAAGTCAGGCAATGGTACTTTACCGTCCCTGAACTTGCGTTTCATTTCATCGAGTTTCATGTCGAGGATCTTGCGGGTGGTGATGACATTGCTCTGGTTGGAGACCCAGGCACCGAGTTGGCTGCCATGAGGGCGGCTGAGGAAGTATTTCAGTGATTCGGTGGTGGAGATCTTTTCTGCGCGACCGCTGATTTCGATCTGTCGTTCCAGTCCGGTCCAGGGAAACAGTAGGCAGACATTGGGGTTCTCTGCGATTTCCCGGGCTTTCTGGCTGTGATAGTTGGTGTAGAAAACGAATCCTCTGGCATCGAAGGTTTTCAGCAACACGGTTCGCAGACTGGGCTTGCCTTCGGCCGAGACGGTGGCCAGAGACATTGCGTTGGCATCGATGATTTCAGCCTTGCGCGCCTGCGCAAACCATTTTTCGAACTGCTCGATCGGGTTGGCAGCCATTGCTTTCCGGTGCAAGCCATCCTGTGTGTATTCTCTGCGGTAGTCGCTGATATCCATCTTGTTTCTTGGAGTTTGCCTGGTAAACGAAAATGGGTGTATCTGCCGACACACCCATTTTCCGAAGGCGAGAAGTATAGGCAACCTTGTCAGGTAATGACAGTGGGCTTGCTGCGACCAGTGTAGTGTTCGATTTGCGCCACTTCACGTGCAATGGCTGCGATGGGTTTTAGCAGCGCATGGGCATCGGCCTGGTAATCGCTTGGATTATCGGTGAAGGACTCCAGGTAGACGCGCAGGGTTGCGCCTTTGGTGCCGGTGCCGGAGAGGCGGAAGACGATACGGCTGCCATCTTCGAAGCCGATGCGCAATCCCTGGTGTCTGCTGACGGAGCCATCGACGGGGTCGGTATAGCTGAAATCGTCGGCATATTGGACGGTGCGGCCGTCGAGCGTGGTGCCTGGCAGGGATTTCATTTTCTCTGCCAGATCGGTCATCAGTGATTGTGCGCCATCGCTGGCGACTTCCTCGTAGTCGTGGCGGGCATAGGCGTTGCGGCCGTAGGTCTGCCAGTGGTCGAGCATGATTTCGGCAACCGATTGCTGTCGGGCGGCCAGCAGGTTGAGCCAGAACAGCACTGCCCACAGGCCATCCTTTTCACGTACATGGTTGGAGCCGGTGCCAAAGCTTTCCTCGCCGCACAGAGTGATCTTGCCGGCATCGAGCAGATTGCCGAAGAATTTCCAGCCGGTGGGTGTCTCGTAGCAGTTGAGGCCGAGTTTGGCGGCAACCCGGTCCGCGGCTGCGCTGGTTGGCATGGAGCGGGCAATGCCGGCAATGCCGTCCTTGTATCCGGGAACCAGGGTTGCGTTGGCGGCCAGTATGGCCAGGCTGTCGCTGGGGGTGACGAAGGCCTTGTGGCCCAGCACCATGTTGCGGTCACCGTCACCGTCGGAATCGGCGCCGAAGAATGGTCCCTTATCGGCGAACATCTCCTTGACCAGCGCCTTGGCATGGGCGAGGTTGGGGTCGGGGTGACCGCCGCCAAAGTCGGGTAGTGGCTCACCATTCCAGACGGTACCACTGGGGCAGCCCAGCAGCCCTTCGAAGATGCGCTTGCCATACGGCCCAGTGACTGCGTGCATGGCGTCAAAGATCATGCGCCGTCCACCGCTGCCAAGATAGTCGCGGATCAGGTCGAAGTCGAACAGGGTTTGCATCAGCTCGGCGTAATCATCGACGGCATCGATGACCTTGACTCGCATGTTGCCGAGTGTGGTTTCGCCGATGATGTCGAGATCGATGGGATCAGCGGTGGCGATTCGGTATTCGCTCAGGGTCTTTGAGGCAGCGTAGATGGCTTCGGTAATCTTTTCCGGTGCCGGGCCACCGTTGGGGGTATTGAACTTGATGCCGAAGTCGGCGTTGGGACCGCCGGGATTGTGGCTGGCGGAGAGGATGATGCCGCCATCGGTCTGGTTCTTGCGGATCAGGTTGGAGGCCGCCGGAGTGGAGAGGATACCGCCCTGGCCGATGATCAGTTCAGACAGGCCGTTGGCGGCGGCCATGCGGGCGATGATCTGGATGGCTTCGCGATTATAGAAACGACCATCGCCACCGACGACCAGTCTCGCGCCTTTGCGGTTTGGCAGGCTGTTGAAGATCGACTGGACGAAATTTTCCAGATAGTGCGGTTGCTGGAATACCGGAGTGGATTTGCGCAGGCCCGAGGTGCCTGGCTTCTGGTCGGTGAACGGGGTGGTGGTAACGGTCTCGATTGAAATGTCCATGGTCCCTGTGCTGTTTGATTGAAAATGGCGCGAATATGGTAAGCTTTTTTGGATGCGATGGCCCGATGTATGTCAAATTTGTGAAAGCCCCAGACCGGGAAGCTTTTCTGCACTGATGGAAATGTACGAGCAGAATTATATTCGGCTCAGATGCCTGTGCCCGGCGATCAGGCAGCTCGAAGGTGAGCACATATCGCAGATACCGGGTGCCCATGATCTGCACCTGAACATACTGGAGCAGGCCCGTCATACCACGACATTGCAGCTGACCTATATCATGGAAAACGGCGAGCGGCGCCCTGATGTGACGCTACGCATCTACCACGATGCGCTGCAGGCGGAGGTGCTGAGTCGCCGCTGCCAGCTCAATGGCGCCTGGATGAAAGCAGAGCGCAGCCCGACGATGGCTGCCCTGGAATGCAAATGGAAGATCAATCGCTTCCTCTATAAATGGCTGAACTATTGCGGCCGTCAGGGGCACAGCTTTGCAACTGCCAGAGAAGCGCTGACTTCGCCGGCCTGAGAGCGTGTAATCCCTGGCCTGACTCCGGGGTTTAACGGGGGCGGATGGTGCAAGATGCTGGTTTCATCATGATTTCAGCACTTGTGCCAGACACCTCGGTCAAAACTCGGATTCAGGCCTTATACAATGGAGTCTGAAGAATGTCCGTGATACTTGTGACAGGGACCAATCGGGGTATTGGTCTGGAAATGGTACGCCAGCACGCAGCTGCTGGCTGGGTGGTACACGCCTGCTGCCGTACCCCTGGGAAAGCGGCATTACTGCAAGCCATCGCAGCCGATTATCCCGAGCAGGTTATTGTCCATGAACTTGATGTCACAGACGATGCGCAGATCGCGCGATTGGTGGCCAGCCTGCAGGGAACGCCTGTCGATATGCTTTTCAATAATGCGGGTGTGTATGGACAGAGTGATGCCTGGTTTGGCAATACCCGCCGCAGTGAATGGTTGCGGGCGCTCGATGTGAATACGATTTCACCAATGAAGATGATGGAGGCGCTGGTGGACAATGTGGCGGCCAGCGAGCAACGCATTATCGCTACGCTCAGCAGCAAGATGGGCAGCATGGCAGACAACAGCTCCGGCGGCAGTTATGTCTATCGATCCACCAAGGCGGCACTCAATGCCGTCATGGTGAGTGCCGCGCATGACCTGAAGCCACGAGGCATTACGGCAGTCATCCTGCACCCCGGCTGGGTGCGTACCGACATGGGCGGTCCCGAGGGAGAGATATCCGTAGTGGAGTCGGTTGCCGCCATGCGGCAGATTCTTGCCGGGTTATGCGCCGAAGATGCCGGTAAATTCTACGATATTGATGGTTCGATTATTCCCTGGTGAAAGGTTGTCCGAACCATGATCCCCGGATGACATGCAATCACTGGCAGAATGAATTGAATCGTTCGCTGGATGAGTGGTATAAAGGGCCGCATAATGAATAAGGAAATGCTGATATTAATTCTTGACTGATTTAGTGGGTTATTGCTAGACTGGTTCCAGATAACATTCAGGTCTGGTCTGAATGCGCTACTGAGGAGTAGAATTATGAAGCTTTCAACTAAGGGTCGTTATGCCGTAACGGCCATGATGGATTTGGCAATACATGACCGCGAGGGGCCGGTTACCCTGGCGGATATCTCGCAAACCCAGGGGATTTCTCTTTCCTATCTTGAACAACTCTTCGCCAAACTGCGCAAGCAGGGGTTGGTAGAGGGTGTTCGTGGTCCCGGTGGAGGTTACCGCCTGTCGCGCATGCCGCACCGCATTACAGTGGCAGAAATCATTACAGCTGTCGATGAAAATGTGGATGTCATGCGTTGTCATGGTGATGGCAACTGTCAGGATGGAGAGCGCTGCCTGACCCACGAATTGTGGGCGGAACTGAGCAATCGCCTCTATGACTTTCTCAATGGAATAACACTGGATCAATTTGTGGAGCGTCCGGAAATTCGGGAGATTGCCCGTCGTCAGGATGAAGAAGCCAAACGCATGAACTTCGTATTCCCGCGTCCCGCAGCGTAGTCAGGAGAACAGCATGTCCGTAAAACTTCCCATTTATCTGGATTACAGCGCCACAACCCCGGTGGACGAACGTGTCGCCGAAAAGATGGCGGAATGCCTGACTATCGATGGTGTCTTTGGTAATCCGGCATCACGCAGCCACGCATTTGGCTGGGCGGCTGATGAACGTGTCGAAAATGCGCGCAAGCAAGTGGCCGAGCTGGTCAACGCAAACCCCAAGGAAATTGTCTGGACCAGTGGCGCTACCGAGAGCGACAACCTGGCAATCAAGGGTGCGGCGCATTTCTATCACAAGAAGGGGAAACATCTCATCACCTGCAAGACAGAGCACAAGGCCGTGCTTGATACCTGCAGGCAGCTGGAGCGCGAGGGTTATGAAGTAACCTATCTCGATCCCGAGGAGAACGGACTGATCGATCTTGCCAAGCTCGAAGCGGCGATGCGCGATGACACCATTCTGGTGTCGATCATGCATGTCAACAACGAAATTGGTGTGATCCAGGATATCGAGGCCATTGGCGAGCTGTGTCGATCCAGGGGTATTGTCTATCACGTCGATGCTGCGCAGAGTGCCGGCAAGGTACCCATCGATCTCGAGAAGCTGAAGGTCGATCTGATGAGTTTTTCGGCGCACAAGATCTATGGCCCCAAGGGCGTGGGTGCGCTGTATGTTCGACGCAAGCCCAGAATCCGTATCGAAGCGCAAATGCACGGCGGTGGTCATGAACGCGGTATGCGTTCCGGCACGCTGGCAACGCATCAGTGCGTGGGCATGGGAGAAGCTTTCAGTATTGCAAGGGAAGAGATGGCGGCCGAAAACGAAAAGCTGCTGACACTGCGCAATCAGCTGTGGGATGGACTCAAGGATATGGAAGAGGTCTATCTCAATGGTGATGAAGAGCAGCGCGTGGCAGGAAATCTCAACGTGAGTTTCAATTTTGTCGAAGGTGAAAGCCTGATCATGGCGCTGAAGGACTTTGCCGTTTCCAGTGGCTCGGCCTGCACCTCGGCATCACTTGAACCCAGTTACGTCTTGCGGGCCATCGGTCGGGATGACGAGTTGGCGCATTCCTCCATCCGTTTCACGATAGGTCGTTACACGACGGCAGAAGAGATCGAATACACGGTCAATGTCGTGCGGGATGCCATTGTAAAACTGCGTGATCTTTCACCGTTGTGGGAGATGTATCAGGATGGTATCGATCTCAAGTCCATTCAGTGGGCAGCGCATTAGGTTACAGAGGGATGCACGGATCTGCGCTGAAGTGATCCGGGCAACCACATTTATTCAGAGGTAAAGAACATGGCTTATAGTGAAAAGGTAATCGACCATTACGAGAACCCCCGCAACGTCGGCGTAATGGACAAGGATTCCACTTCCGTAGGTACCGGCATGGTGGGTGCACCCGCCTGTGGTGATGTCATGCGTCTGCAGATCAAGGTCAACGATGAGGGTGTCATCGAGGATGCCAAGTTCAAGACCTATGGTTGTGGTAGCGCCATTGCGTCCAGCAGCCTGCTGACCGAATGGGTCAAGGGCAAGACACTGGAAGAAGCCAGCCAGATCAAGAACTCCGAAATTGCCGAAGAGCTGGCATTGCCGCCGGTCAAGGTACATTGCTCGGTGCTGGCCGAAGACGCCATCAAGGCGGCCATTGAAGATTATCAAGGCAAGAAACGCTAGATCTGTTAGGTTTCGGAGATGTGCGCTGGCGCATTGTCCGGTAGCGTGTCGATGACATCCGAGAGTATAGAACTATGGCAATTACTTTGACAGACGCCGCAGCCAAGCGGGTCAACGATTTTCTTGAAAAACGGGGTTCCGGTGTCGGGCTGCGACTGGGTGTAAAAACCACCGGCTGTTCGGGCATGGCCTATGTCATCGAATTTGCCGATGAGGTCGAGGAGCACGATACCGTGTTCGAAGACAAGGGCGTCAAGATCATTATCAACCCCAAGAGCCTGACCTATCTGGACGGTACCGAACTGGATTTTGCCCGCGAAGGGCTGAACGAGGGGTTCAAGTTCAACAATCCGAATGAATCCGACCGTTGCGGTTGCGGCGAGAGTTTTACTGTCTGACGCTGCACGTAGCTGTATGAATAAAGCCGGTTGAGACCGGCTTTTTGTTTTCCGGGTGGACAGCCTGCAAGGTCTGACCGCGTTCCTGCCACTTCATCGATATCCCTCTCGTATGCCAATTGATCTTTCAGCCAACCATTTCGAGCTATTCTCCCTGCCGGTTTCCTTTGATATCGACCTGAATGAATTGGGTGAAAAATACCGGGCATTGCAGGCAGCAACCCATCCCGACAAGTTTGCTGCTTCCGATGCCCAGGCACAGCGGATATCGGTGCAGGGTGCGACTCATGTCAATGAAGTCTATGAAACCCTGAAGGATCCACTGCGACGTGGTTTCTATCTGCTGGAGCTGGAAGGGGTGGGTCTGGGGACTCATGAATATACCACCTCTGATGCGATGTTTCTGATGCAGCAGCTCGAGCATCGTGAAGCACTGGAGGCCGTTACCGACAGCGACGATCCGTTTGCTGCGCTGGATGCGTTGCGAGATGTGGTCACAGCGGAGGAGGAGCAACAGATGGCGGTGTTCAAGGCAGCCTATGCTGCACAGGATTACGACACTGCGTATGATGCGCTCACCAAGGTGATGTTCATACGCCGGCTTCAGGATCAGATCGAAGAGACCGAGGCCCATCTCGAAGACGAACTGGATTAACGCCCATGGCTTTACTGCAAATTTCAGAACCCGGCATGTCCACTGCACCCCACCAGCATCATCTTTCGGCCGGGATCGATCTGGGGACGACCAACTCGCTGGTGGCCTCGGTGCGTAGCGGGGTGGCTGAAACGCTGCCGGATGAGCAGGGATGTCATCTGCTGCCGTCAGTCGTTCATTACCAGCAGGGACAGCCGCCACTGGTTGGCGCAGAAGCGCTGGCCAAGGCAACGGTTGATCCATTCAATACCATCGCATCCATCAAGCGCCTGATGGGGCGCAGTGCCAGTGACGTGAAAAGCCTGGCAGGCCACCTGCCCTATCATTTTGCCGAAGGTGATGGCCGAGTGCCGAGGCTGGTAACGGCTGCTGGCGAGAAGACTGCGGTGGAAGTGTCGGCAGACATTCTCGCCGCGTTGAAGGCGCGGGCGGAAAAGACGCTGGGTGGTGAACTCGAAGGGGTGGTGATTACGGTACCGGCCTATTTCGATGATGCTCAGCGCCAAGCCACCAAGGATGCCGCCCGGCTGGCCGGATTGAAGGTACTGCGATTGCTGAATGAGCCGACTGCTGCCGCGGTGGCTTATGGACTGGAGCAGGGAGGAGAAGGCCTGGTTGCCATCTATGATCTGGGGGGCGGCACATTTGATATCTCGATTCTGCGGCTGCACAAGGGCGTTTTCGAGGTGCTGGCTACGGGGGGAGACTCTGCGCTTGGTGGTGATGATCTCGATCATGTCGTGGCGGAGTGGATGCTGGAATCTGCGGGTATCGAGACGTCAGATGATCACCACCTGATGCGCCGTTTCATGACGGCGGCGCGCAAGGCCAAGGAGGTGTTATCCGGCCAGCCATCGACGGATATCGCGGTCGAATTGCCGGACGGCTCGAACTGGCGAGGCACTCTGACGCTGGAAAAATTCAACGAACTGATCGCACCGCTCATCAAGAAGACCACCAATGCCTGCCGCAGAACCCTGCGAGATGCCGGTGTGAAAAAGCAGGAAGTCAGGGAAGTGGTCATGGTCGGTGGGTCAACCCGGGTGCCGTTGGTGCGCGAGATGGTTGGAACCTTCTTTGGTCGCGAGCCACTGGTGGATATCGATCCCGACAAGGTGGTTGCCGTGGGTGCAGCATTGCAGGCCGATGTGCTGGTCGGTAACAAACCGGAAGGTGACATGCTGCTGCTGGACGTGATTCCGCTGTCACTGGGGATCGAAACCATGGGTGGCCTGGTGGAGAAGCTCATCTCCCGCAACACCACGATTCCGGTTGCACGGGCGCAGGAGTTCACCACCTACAAGGATGGCCAGACAGCGATGGCGATCCATGTGCTGCAGGGGGAGCGGGAGCTGGTGGCCGACAATCGCTCGCTGGCGCGTTTTGAACTGCGTGGCATTCCACCCATGGTTGCCGGGGCTGCGCGCATCAAGGTTACCTTTCAGGTTGACGCCGATGGCCTGCTGAACGTGACGGCAGAAGAGGAAACCAGCGGGGTGCAGGCGTCGATCGAGATCAAGCCTTCCTATGGCCTGACAGACAACGAAATCGAAACCATGCTGCGTGATTCCATGGAGCATGCGCATGAGGATATGGCGCAACGCATGCTGCGCGAACAGCAGGTCGAGGCCGATCGCGTGGTGGAGGCGCTGGATGCGGCGCTGGCCAAGGATGGCGATATATTGCTCTCCGCTGCCGAAAAGAAGACGATCCTTGCTGCCAGGGACGCCTTGATTGCGGCCCGTAATGAAGGCGATACGGCGGCCATCAAGGCGGCCATCAAGGGGGTCGAGGTCGCGGCTGACGACTATGTTGAGCGACGCATGAATTCGAATATCCGCCAGGCGATGGCGGGTCATAATGTTGAAGAATTTGAGTAAAGAAGACTATGCCTAAACTGATTTTTTTACCCCACGAGGAGCTGTGCCCCGAAGGCGCGGTGATCGAGACCGAGCCTGGTGTCAGCATTTGTGATGCTGCATTGCAGAATGGCATCGAGATCGAGCACGCTTGCGAAAAATCCTGTGCCTGCACGACCTGTCACGTCTATGTTCGTGAGGGCCTGGATTCCCTGAACGAGGCGACCGAGGAGGAGGACGACATGCTCGACAAGGCCTGGGGGCTGGAGCCCGATTCCCGCCTGAGCTGTCAGGCGATTGTGGATGGTGAAGATCTGGTCATTGAAATTCCCAAGTACACCATCAACATGGTGTCCGAGAGCCACTAGGAGCTGCAGCATGGCATTGCGCTGGACCGATACCCTCGATATTGCGATTGAGCTGGATGAGAAATTCCCCGATGTTGATCCCCGAAACGTCAATTTTGTTGATCTGAGAAACTGGATCATGGCGCTCGATGGGTTTGACGACGACCCGGAACACAGTGGCGAGCGTATTCTCGAAGCGGTACAAATGGCCTGGATCGAGGAGCGGGAGTAGCTGCCGTAGCTCGGTGCGGGGATGGCAATTGCCTCAACTGCCCGAGATGAGTAGAATCCGCGGAACTTTTTCACAACCTGTTAACTTTGCAAACCCGCACCTTTATGCGGGTTTGTGTTATTTTGTCAGCCTGTAAATTTGGAGTTTTCTATGGCGATCGAACGCACTATTTCAATTATCAAACCCGATGCAGTTGCAAAGAATGTCATTGGTGATATCTATCGCCGTTTCGAAGAGGGTGGCCTGAAGATCATCGCTGCCAAGATGAAGCACCTGAGCAAGGAAGAGGCGGGCGGTTTCTATGCCGTTCACAAGGAGCGTCCTTTCTACAACGATCTGGTCGAGTTCATGACCTCAGGCCCCATCATGATTCAGGTGCTCGAAGGTGAAAACGCCATTGCCAAGAATCGCGAATTGATGGGGGCAACCAATCCTGCAGAAGCGGCAGCGGGTACGATTCGCGCCGATCATGCGTCCAGTATCGATGAAAATGCGGTACATGGTTCCGATGCGCCGGAAACGGCTGCCACCGAGATCGCCTATTTCTTCTCTGAAGAAGAAATCTGTCCTCGTACACGTTGAAACGGAGTCAACCATTTGACAACTGACGCGAAAGTCAATCTGCTCGATTTTGGTCCCCGGGAGCTGACGGCATGGTTCCGTGAGCTTGGGGAGCCAGCCTTTCGTGCGCAACAGGTTTTCAAATGGATCCATCAGCAGGGTATCGATGACTTTGCAATGATGACCAATATCAGCAAGCCGTTGCGAGCGCGGCTTGCCGATATGGCCGAAATACGCGGCCCTGCCATTGTCATGGAGCAACCCTCCAGTGATGGCACCCGCAAATGGTTGTTGCGCCTCGATGATGGCCAGTGTATCGAGGCCGTATTCATTCCCGAATCCGGTCGCGGCACTCTCTGCGTCTCTTCACAGGTAGGTTGCGCGCTGGACTGCACTTTCTGCTCCACCGCCCGGCAGGGGTTCAATCGAAATCTGACGGTGGCAGAGATCACTGGTCAGCTATGGGTAACCGAGCACAAGCTGAGACAGGAAAGCGGTGCCGACCGCGTTATCAGCAACGTGGTGTTGATGGGCATGGGGGAACCGCTGTTGAATTACGACAATGTCGTCGCTGCGTTGGAAACCATGCTCGATGACAATGCCTATGGCCTCAGCAAGCGCCGCGTGACCCTGAGTACGTCGGGTGTGGTGCCGGCGCTCGATCGGCTGAGCAAACAGGTCGATGTGGCGCTGGCGGTATCCCTGCATGCGCCCAATGACGAACTGCGTGACACGCTGGTACCGCTCAACCGCAAGTATCCGATTGCCGAGTTGATGGCCGCCTGCAAGCGCTATCTGGAAAGCAAGGCACAGCGTGAGCGCGTTACCTTCGAATACGTCATGCTCGAAGGCGTCAACGACTCGCCACAACATGCCTATCAGCTGGTCAAGCTGCTCAGGGGTATGCCGTCCAAGGTGAATCTGATTCCGTTCAATCCCTTTCCCGAGACCCGCTACAAGCGTTCTTCGCAGCAGGCGATCGACCGGTTTCGCGATATTCTCTATGGCAAGGGTATCAACACCATCACCCGTAAGACGCGTGGCGATGATATCGATGCGGCTTGTGGCCAATTGGCGGGGCAGGTCAATGATCGCAGCCGGCGAGAAATCCATTTTGCCCGGATCGAGCGTGCGCAATGAAAATCGCCCATCGTCTGTCCGTTCTACTCATCGCCCTGCTGCTGGCGGCCTGTGTCGGGCCGGAGAAGCGGCCGGTCGATACGGTGCGTGCCGCAGAGCTCAACACCCGGCTTGGGCTGAGTTATCTGGAGCAGGGGCGTCTCGAACTCGCGCGCATGAAACTGCAGCGTGCGCTCGATGAACAGCCTGATTCCTCCAGGGTCAACTGGGCCAACGCCCTGCTGTATGAAAAGATGGGGGAAAAGAAACGCGCCGAATCGCTGTACCGCAAGGCGACCAAGCTGAATCCCGAGGATGCCGAGGCATTGAATAATTTTGGTACCTTCCTGTGCCGCGAGGGACGTATCGATGAGGGTATCAAGCGATTTGAAAAGGCGGCCTCCAATCCGCTGTACAAGACGCCGGAATATGCGCTGACCAATGCCGGTCTGTGCATGCTCAAGGCAAAGAAGGTAGAGAAGGCAGAAGCCTATTTTCGTCGCGCACTGGATCACAATACGCGTTATGCCTCCGCGTTGTATCAGATGGCGCTGCTGACCTATCAGCAGAAACGCTATCTGTCATCCCGCGCCTATCGCGAGCGGCTGGCTGCGGTTCTGAATCGGCTGGAGCCGAAGGTGCTCTGGTTGTGCGTCGTCACCGAGCGTGCGATGAGCAATTATTCCGAAGCGGACAGCTGCGAAAGGACCCTCAAGACCGAGTTTCCGACTTCCCACGAAGCATCACAGTTGTATTGACGAACCATGGAAGATTCCAGCGAAAGTTTAGGTACATTGTTTCGTGCGGCAAGGGAGCAGTCGGGTCGTCAGATTGCCGATATTGCTGCCGAGCTGCATATCAATGCCGCGCATCTTCATGCACTGGAGAACGAGGATTTCGATGCGCTGCCGAGCCACTCCTTTGCCAAGGGGTATATCCGCGCCTATGCGCGGGCTGTCGAGACCGACCCGGAGCCGCTGCTGAAGGCCTATTTACGCAGTGCACCCCCCGCACCGGTTTGGCAAACCAACAACACGGTGATCGAGGAGACGGAGAAATCCGCCATGCCGGTGGTAGTCGTGACGGCCGTGGTTGCGGCAACACTGGTAGCGTTGTTCGTGGTCTGGTTTCTCAATAGCGGCTATCTCGACAAGGAGTCCACGGTGGTCGATCCCACTCAATCGGAACCTGCTGTGGAATCGCCGCTCATCGAGGGATCTGCCGACCCGGAGCCCGCAGGCGATGCAACTGAAAACAGCCCTGAAACGTCGGCTGCCGAAGAGCCCGCAGCGGCCGATGACGAGTCGCCGGAGCAAGCCGCAGAGACAGAAGAGAGTGGCAAGGATGGGCAGGGGGCCGGAGCTGCCGAAGTGGTGGCGGAGAAGGATGGCAAGGCACGGGCGACAGCCGATTCCACCCCGAAGGTGGAGAAAAAGCCCGAAAAAAAGCCAACCCGGCGAGTGGCACCCAGTACGGGTAACCCCGATCTGATCAAGGCGCCGGAAGGCAGCGACAAGGTGGAAATCACGCTGAAGGCAGATTCCTGGGTGGACATCACCGACGCCAACGGCAATCGTCTGTTGCGTGGTCTCTACTTGAATGGCGCCAGGAAAACACTGATCGGCAAGGCGCCTTTTGAGGTCTTTCTGGGCAATGCGCCAGCCGTGAGTCTCACGGCTGGTGGCAAGCCATTCGATACCAGTAGCTTTGTCCGACCCAACAAGACCGCCCGGTTTGCCGTCCTCAAGCAATAATCGAAGAACCTATTCATGAGCCAACAGATTCAATCCATTCGCGGCATGCACGATATTCTGCCCGACGATACAGGGCAGTGGCACTGGCTGGAACGTCATGCCCGCAATATTCTGGAACGTTACGGCTATCGTGAAATTCGCATGCCGATTGTGGAAAAGACCGAGTTGTTCAAACGCTCGATCGGCGAAGTCACCGATATTGTGGAAAAGGAGATGTACACCTTCGAGGACCGCAATGGCGACAGCCTGAGTCTGCGTCCGGAAGGGACAGCGAGTTGCGTGCGTGCGGGTATCCAGCATGGCCTGTTTTTCAATCAGCAGCAGCGATTGTGGTATCAGGGACCAATGTTTCGCCATGAACGGCCGCAAAAGGGCCGCTACCGGCAGTTTCAGCAGATTGGTGTCGAAACCTTCGGGTTTGCCGGGCCGGAAATCGAAGCCGAGCTGATTGCATTGACTGCACGGCTGTGGGCCGCTCTGGGCATTACCGATGTAAAGCTGGAACTGAATTCGCTGGGCACACCGGAATCACGGCAGGCGTATCGCGCAGTGCTGGTGGATTTTTACAAGGCCCATGAGGATCAGCTTGATGAGGACAGTCTGCGCCGCCTCGATACCAATCCCCTGAGAATCCTGGACAGCAAGAACCCTCAGGTGCAGGCATTGAATGAGCAGGCCCCATCACTGCAGGATCATCTGGACGAGGTTTCGCAAACGCACTTTGCGACCCTGCGCCAGTTGCTGGACGATGCCGGCATTGCCTATGTGCTGAATACCCGGCTGGTACGGGGATTGGACTACTACTCGCACACCGTCTTCGAATGGACGACGACCGCCCTCGGTGCCCAGGGTACCGTCTGCGCTGGTGGTCGCTATGACGGTCTGGTGCCACAGCTGGGCGGCAAGCCCACACCGGCTGCCGGTTTTGCCATGGGGGTCGAGCGGTTACTGGAGCTGGTGCGAGTCCAGAACGATCACGATGCGGCTTATTGCCCCGATGCCTATCTGGTGCTGGCTGGGACCGATAGCCTGCACCAGGGCTTTGTCCTGGCCGAAAAGCTGCGCTCCGATCTGCCTGAACTGAAGCTGCAGGTCAATGTCAATGGCGGCAGCTTCAAGGCGCAAATGAAGCGGGCTGATAAAAGTGGGGCAGCCGTGGCGCTGATTCTGGGAGAGGATGAGCTGACCTCCGCACGGATCACCGTCAAACCACTGCGGGATCGCACGGCTGCGCAGCAGACCGTCCCTTATGAAACAGCATGTGGGCTATTGCAGGCCGGCTTGCAGGATAACGAATTGGAGAATCCTTAATGAATGATTACGTAACTGATGAGCAGCAGGTCGAGGCGCTGAAAAAGTGGTGGGCGGAAAACGGTCGCTACCTGATTGGTGGTGTGGTTCTTGGGCTTGCCATTCTGTTTGGCTGGAACAGCTGGAAGGACTACAAGGAGAATCGCGCCAAGGCGGCATCCGGTCTCTATTCGCAGCTGGAAAAGGCCGTGCTCTCGGCGGATGAAGCCAGAGCAAAGGCACTACGTGGTGAGCTGGTCAATGACTATTCGGCGACTCCGTATGCATCAGCGGCTGAAATGATCATGGCCAGAGCGGCGGCCGACAGGAATGATCTGAATACTGCGGAGCTGAATCTGCGCTCCGCCATCGAACTGGCGCTGCAGCCGGAGTTTCAGGAGGTGGCCGAACTGCGGCTTGCCAATGTGCTGATCGCCGCAGGCAAGGTGGACGAGGCACTGGAAATCCTCAACCGGGAGTGGTCTGCCGCCTATACCTCGCTGCGCGAAGAGTTGCGCGGTGATGCCTATCAGGCGCAGGGCAAGCTCGATGCGGCGCGCGAAGCCTATGACAAGGCGATCCTGACAGCCGCTGGCCGGGCGACTTTTCTGCAGCTCAAGCGTGATGCGTTGGGTGTTGCCAGCCAACCAGCCGTGGAGGCCGCTTCTTGAAGCCGATTGTCTCTCTCTTGATGGTGCTGCTGCTGGCAGGCTGCGCCGGTACGGATAACATCACGCCGCCCACACCGTTGGAGCCGGTGACCCAGACCTTGCAGGTCAAGCGGGTCTGGTCACGCAATACCGGAAGTGGCGAAGGCAAGTTCTACCAGCGTCTGCGACCTCATGTGGAATCTGGCACCGCCTTTGTGGTCAGTCGCAAGGGGGATCTCAGTGCTTGGGATCGTGATGGCAAGCCACTGTGGAAAACCGCTTTACAGGCCGAGATGACAGCCGGTGTCAATGGTGGTGACGGTCTGGTGGCTGTGGGCACCGAAGACCGGGAAGTCATTGCCGTGTCGATGGAGTCTGGTGAAACACTGTGGAAGCAGACCCTTTCCAGTACAGTGACTGCATTGTCGCGGGTGCTCGATGGGGTGTTGGTCGCTCGCAGTGGCGATGGTTATATCTACGGACTGGACGCTGCAGCCGGCAAGATTCTGTGGAAGATCAACCGCACCGTGCCTGCACTCAGTCTGCACGGTCAGAGTGAGCCTCTGGTAGCGCAGGGCGCCGTTCTGGTCGGGCTGGACAATGGTCGTCTGCTGCTGGCGTCACTGAAAACCGGGAAGGTTGCCTGGGAAAAGATCGTCGCCATTCCCAAGGGACGTAGTGAAATCGAGCGTATGGTGGATATCGATGGCCCGATGGCGCTGCGCGGTGCGGTGGTTTTTCTGGTGACCTATCATGGCAAGGTGGCGGCGATCGATGCGCGCTCCGGCAAGACCGTCTGGATGCATGATGCCTCCAGTGTCACCGGGCTGATCGAGACGGACGGGCGCGTCGTCTTCAGTGATGACAACAGCGTTGTCTGGTCACTGGATGAGCGCACTGGTGTGCCGGTCTGGAAACAGGAGGCGCTGAAATTTCGGCGCCTGACCAACCCGGCTTCCATCGGTGAGTCCCTGGTGGTGGCCGATTTCGAAGGTTACCTGCATTGGATGGATGCCCAAACCGGCAAGATCGTAGCGCGCAGTCGCGCTGATTCCGCGGGTGTGCTGGCGGCGCCGGTTCATGCCGATGGCCGCATCTATGTGTTGGGCCAGAGCGGCAAGCTCAGTGCCTGGGAAATCGGCAACTGACAATGAGCACAGTCATTGCACTGGTTGGCCGCCCCAATGTCGGCAAGTCCACGCTGTTCAATCAGTTGACGCGTTCGCGTGATGCGATCGTGGCCGACTTTCCGGGACTCACTCGTGATCGGCAGTATGGTTTCGGCAAGCTGGGGGGCAACTATCTGGTGATCGACACCGGTGGCCTGGGTGAGGAAAGCGAGCAGATCGATGATCTGATGTCCGGCCAGACCTGGCAGGGCATCGAGGAAGCCGATCGGGTCGTCTGGCTGCTCGATGCCCGCGCCGGACTGACGCCGGGGGACGAGACCATCGCTGCCGCATTGCGTCGCGCCGGCAAGAAGGTCTTTCTGGCGGCCAACAAGACCGATGGACTCGATGCCGAGCAGGCCATGTCCGAGTTTCATGGTCTGGGCTTCGATGGGCCTTATCCGATTGCTGCCTCCCATGGACGTGGTCTGCACAAGCTGATGGAGATTGTGCTGGAGGGGACCGCGCAGGAAGAAGCAGAAGACAAGATCGATGATGATTCGATCAAGATTGCCTTTGTCGGGCGTCCCAATGTTGGTAAATCCACGCTGCTCAACCGTATTCTGGGTGAGGAGCGGGTTGTCGTCAGCGATGTACCGGGCACGACCCGCGACAGTATCGCCGTGCCGTTCGAGCGGGATGGGCAGAAGTACACGCTGATCGATACTGCCGGGGTACGACGGCGGGGCAAGGTCAAGCAGACAGTGGAGAAGTTCAGCATTGTCAAGACGCTGGGCTCGATCGATGCGGCGGATGTCGTCATCAATATCATCGACTCCCACGAGGGGATAACCGATCAGGATGTCAGCCTGATTGGGTTGGCGGTCAATGCCGGCAAGTCGGTCATCGTCTGTCTGAACAAATGGGATGGGCTGGACGAGTTGCAGCGCGAGCGGCTGAAGAAGAACTATGCCCGGCAGTTGGCATTTCTCGATTTTGCCGAGCGTTTTACCATCTCTGCACTCCATGGCACGGGTGTCGGCCTGCTGTTCGGTGCTGTCAAGCGCGCCAATGCGTCGGCCAGAATCGATGTGCCAACCACCAAAATGACCCAACTGCTGGAGGTTGCCGTCGCCAGGCATCAGCCACCGCTGGTGCGTGGGCGACGTATCAAGTTGCGTTACGCACACCAGGGGGGGCGTCGTCCACCGGTTATCGTCATTCACGGCAACCAGGCTGAACGGGTTCCAGGCGTCTACAAGCGCTATCTGATGAATTTTTTTCGCAAGCAGCTCAAACTTGTTGGTACGCCGGTGCGGCTGGAGTTCAAGACCAGTGACAATCCCTACGCCGGTCGGCGTAACAAGCTGACACCACGACAGCAACATACGGAAGAGAAAAAACAGCGGCGCGGGCGCAAGTCTTAGCGGCAGTTATCAGCCGAATCCGGGGCTTGAACGCGGATTCCGGTAGCAACCCTCCGTATATTCTGCTTGTCATAAAAAAGCCCTGCCGGTTATCGGCAGGGCTTTTTTTGTTGGCCGGTGTCCTTGGATGCAGGCTATTTCACATGCATTTCGACACGGCGATTCTTCTCGCGACCGGCGGCTGTGTCGTTGTCGGCAATCGGAGCGTCGGCGCCATAGCCTTTTGCCGTCAGTCTTGACGCATCAATACCACGCCGGGTCAGGTAGCCAACCACGGTCTCGGCGCGACGTTGGGACAGATCCACGTTATATCCGGGATCACCTGTGTTGTCGGTATAGCCGGCAATTTCCACTACGATTTCCGTCTTCTGCTTCAAGTTACCCACGACCAGTTCAAGGATACGGATGGAGCCCGCAGTCAGCTGGTCGGAGTTGGTGGCGAAAGTGACGCCTTCCAGAATGACACTTGCGACACCGCTGTCAGCCGTACCACTGGAAGCCAGTGCGGCGGCAAGCTTTTCGCTCTCGCTGGTTGTTGCAGCCGGTTCGGCTGTATCTTCCTCCGTTACGGATGGGTTGTCGGACTCGCCTTCTGTGCTCATCTTGTCGCTAGTGGTTGCAGCCGAAGAGGCAAAGTCTTCCGGAACCGGAGCAGGTTCTTCGGGAGCCGCGGATTCAGTGGCTGAAGTACCGGCCATGGTGGCAACTTCCCCGGTTGGTGTAGCTGTAGTGGCTGCCGATTCGACGGCATCCGCAGCCATATTGATTGCGTTCCCTGTTGCACTGGCGCTGGAATCCATCGTATCAGCAGCCGTGGATGAAGCAGTTTCGGCTGCTGTTTCCGAAGCAGGTGTCGTGGAATCGCTGCCGCTTGTTGCAAGACTTTCGGCCATGTCGGTTGTACTGGTGGCATCTTCCTGCGGGCTACTGGTAGCCGTGTCAGTGGTCGTATCTGAAGTTTGTGCGACCGATTTGTCAGCAAACTGGCGGCTGCATTGCGGGCTGCACCAGCCAAGCAGGGTGAGCAGAAATAGAACGAATAGGGCGAGTAGAAGTTTGTTGGGCATATGATCCTCCTGTCAGATCCTGGTATTTGCCTGTGCCAGCACATCCTCTTGTTGGTTATTGCTGGATGCCGGTAGGTTTGTGGTGGGTGTGACTGGCATTCTACAGTTATCGCGGCGGGTAAGGTGTTACAGAGTATGGATGGGGGCAGCTACTCGGCTCACCTCTGAAATCCATCATCTCTGTGTTAGAAAATGGTCATTTACGCTTGTAAACTCACATTTTTTGCTCCAGAGCGGCGCGTAGAAGCACCACCCCAGCGCCAGGATCCGCGACCCACCGTGAATAAGAGGGGCTGAGTTGTTGGCTGGGAGATGACCTTTATCAAGGAGTTGCCACTGCTTTCCGGTGAAGGCGGAATATTCGGCTAGACTGAGAAATTCGACGATGCTGATTTGAGGAGTGCGTGATGAAGATGATCAAATACTTTCTGCTGGCCTTTCTGCTGGTACTGCCCGGTTACTCGGCCTCCCGGATTCTCTCCACGATGAGCAGTACGGGGAATGGTGTACAGTTCAATATCGTGAAATCGGCGGATCAGTATGCCTACTATATTCAGATCCGCTACAAGGGAATCGGGCCGGAGGGGATTGCGGTGATGCCGGTTCAGGGGGGCGTGGTGATCAAATCGACCCGGCAGCAACGACAGCAGCAAATAACGAGTTATGGGGCGGTACAGTATTACAGCTCCGGCCAGGCGATGCAGAGCAGAGTGGGGATTCCCCCGGATGGTGATCTTTCCCGACTGGGGCGAAACGACAAGCCGGGTCTGATCGAGCTGGTGATCCCCCGGAAGCGCAGATGAGGAGTTTTGTGAACATTTGCGGTATGCGGGAGATGAGACGCGCATGAAAGCCGATCTTGATTGCTACCCCTGTTTCATGCGCCAGGCGCTGAATGCCTCCCGGCGGGTGGGTGTTACGGAAGAGGTGCAGCGTGAAATCATGCTCGCCACGATGGATGAGCTGCGACAACTGCAATCGGACATCATGCCGCCGCAGATGGCGCAGCATATTCATCGGCGGGTCAGGGAGCTTGGCAATCATCGTGACCCTTACCGTGAAGCCAAGCAAGCGTCTACCCAGGCTGCACTGGCGCTATATCCGCATCTGCTGGCGGAGGTACGGGCTGCGGCAGATCCACTGGAAACTGCCGTGCGGATCGCCATTGCCGGGAATATCATCGACCTTGGCATTCATGAACACTATGATCTCGAAGCCACACTGCAACGGGTGCTGCACCAGCCTTTTGCCATCGATGATCTGGAGCCTTTCCGTACAGCACTCGATCAATGCAGCCGTATTCTGTACCTGGGTGATAATGCAGGGGAGACGGTTTTCGACAGGGTGTTGATTGAATATCTGGATAGACCCGTGACTTACGTGGTCAAGGCTGCCCCGATCATTAACGATGCGACTTGCGACGACGCCCTGGCTGCCGGTCTGGACAAGGTAGCCGAGATTATCGATAACGGTACCGACGCACCGGGCACTCTGCTGGATCAATGCTCCAGTGGATTTTTGCAGCGTTTCGATCAGGCTGAGCTGATTATCTCCAAGGGACAGGGGAACTACGAAAGCCTGAGTGATGTTGAAGCACCCATCTACTTCCTGCTGCAGGCCAAATGCGGTGTGATAGCAAGGCACCTGGGTGTTCGGGAGACGGATATCATTTTCAAGCAGGGCATATCCGGAGATTCGGAGCGTCTGCAACGCTGAAAACCTTCCTTGCATACTTGACTGGTATCCAAATATGAACTAGATTGAAAGTGTAGTCTATATAAGGATTTGAGGGGAGGGTGTCATGCAAGTTGCCGATCATCGCGCCGCTTATGAAGCGCCAATACAGCATTTCTCCGATGAGCAGCAGGCGGAAGCAGGCCTGACGGCTTTTTTTTCCATCGCGGCAGAGTGGGGGCTGGATACCGAGCAGCAACGTGTTTTGCTGGGAGATCCGGGCCGCTCGACGTTCTTCAAGTGGAAGAAGTGCAAGAGCGGGCATCTGTCCCGCGATACGCTTGACCGCATCAGCTATCTGCTGGGTATCTACAAGGCATTGCATATTCTCTTTTCCGACCAGACATCGGGTGAATGGCTGCGCAATCCCAACCTGGATCCAATCTTCAATGGGCAATCACCGCTGGATTATCTGCTGACCGGTTCTCTGGTTGCGTTGGCCGATGTACGTCGCTATCTGGATACAGCCCGAGGCTGAGTAATTCACAAAACCCTTCAAGGACTACCGGCATGGAGGCATATTCCAACCTGCCTACGCATCAACCTTCCGGAAATCAGTACCGGATCATTGCTACCCGCTATCCGGCCATTGATTTTTTCGAACGTCATGTGCCTGCTGATCTGCTTGGCCCATTGTGGGAACTCGAAGCCCGGACCAACCCGCGTCTGCAGGAGGAAACCGGGGATCTGCGGCGGGTGGCTGTAGAGGATCGTGTCTCCGGCCCGGGGGCGAGCATTGTCATGGCCGCCTTTACCCATATCGGCTGGCCTTCCCGATTTACCGATGGGCGTTATGGTGTCTACTACGCCGGACGAACACGTGAAACGGCAATTCGTGAAACGGTGCATCATCGTGAGCTGATTGCCCGTAATGCCGGGCTGACCGAGACGGAATTCAGCATGCGTGTCTGGAGTGGCAGCGTACAACGGGCGCTGCATGATATCCGCCTGGGCCATGATACCTTGCACGACGCCGCGCTTGATCCGCGTGACCATCCCCAGGCACAGGCCTTTGGCAGAGCGCTGCGGGCCAGGGGTGCATGGGGAATCCTCTATCGCAGTGTCCGTCATGCGGGTGGGGAATGCATTGCAGCTTTCCGGCCTCCCGCAATTTCCCTGCCCGTACAGGGCGCGCATCTGGTTTATGTCTGGGACGGGGACAGGGTGACCCATGTCTATGAAAAGTCCGAGCCAATCGTGTTGTTTGATTCCGAGTAGTCAGGATCTCAAGGTTTGGAGTGCACCTGAGGGTAACTACTCAGCTCACCTCTGAAATCCATCATTTCTGCGTTAAAAAATGGTTATTTACGCTAGGACTGCCTATTACCCATAAAAACAACTGGACAAGCGTCGCCGCGTATTTCATGCTACGCGCATGAAGACACAGAACCAAATCAAGCGCACCCTTTCCAGTCCCGAAAACCTTGCTTACGTCGCCAACCTGCTAAAGGTCGATGCCCTTCCCCACAGAACGGCATTGGCGAAGAGGGTATGTGAGCATTTTGATTTTCA